>JBDNJN010000132.1:0-26293 GCA_041687725.1 Pseudanabaena sp. | reverse complement strand
TATTAATCACATTTTGAATTTGGAACTGCTGCGAACTAACCTGCTAGTTGGGCTTTTAAATTCCATTAACTTTTATCCTAAAAGACAACGTAGTTATTGTATGATAAAAATCACTTCAAAACTCACAAAGTCAACAGCCTACCCCTAGCCCCTCCTTGAAAGGAGAGGGACAAGAGCATATTTCTTACTCCCATCCTTTTAAGGAGGGGCAGGGGGAGGTTTTTGATTTTATTTTGGGTAATCCGCCTTTTGTGGGTAAGCATCTCCAAAATGCTGATCAAAAGTCAGATATGGAAAAGATATTTGCGGGAGTAAATGGTGCGGGTGTTTTGGATTATGTCTGTGCATGGTACTTGAAAGCCGCTCAATATCTTAACTCTTGTTCCCCTCCTTTCAAGGAGGGGCTAGGGGTGGTCAAATGCGCTTTCGTCAGTACAAGTTCAATTTCGCAAGGTGAGCAGGTTGGGATTTTGTGGCAAGAACTTTATAACAGATACAAGGTTAAAATCCATTTTGCTCATCGTACTTTTAGCTGGAGTAATGAGGCAAAAGGTAATGCGGCTGTGCATTGTGTGATTATTGGTTTTGGATTGCAAGATGTTGAGAACAAGAGGATTTTTGATTATGTAGATATCAAGGGTGAGCCGACAGAGAGAAGAACGAAAAATATTAATCCATACTTGACAGAAGGAAATGATTTAATTATTCTAAAAAGAAGTAAGCCAGTTTGTAATGTGCCTGAAATGCTCAAAGGCAGTCAACCTACTGATGGCGGCAATCTTTTACTAGCTGATGAAGACAAGAATCAATATATTCAGCAAGAGCCATCAGGTCAAAAGTTTATCCGCCCATTTGTTTCAGCAGATGAATTTTTAAATGGAAAAACTCGTTGGTGTTTTTGGCTTACAGATATTCAGCCTAGTGAACTAAAACATTTGCCAGTTCTGCTTGCCAGAGTAAGCAAAGTTAAAAAAATGCGTCTTGCTAGTACAAAGCAAGCAACAGTAAAATGGGCGGATTTTCCTACGGTATTTACTGAAAATAGACAGCCTAATAGCAGTTATGTACTCATACCTAGAGTTTCATCGGAAAATCGAAAATATATTCCAATGGGATTCTTTGATAGTAATACGATCGCAAGTGATACCTGTATTACTATTCCTAATGGCGATCGCTATATTTTTGGTGTTCTCACTTCAGAAATGCACATGACATGGGTGAGATATATATGTGGAAGATTAGAAAGTCGTTTTCGCTATTCCAATACAATCGTTTACAACAATTATCCATTCCCTGAAAACATCAGCGACAAACAAAAACAGAAAGTCGAAGATGCAGTGCGGTTAGTTTTGGCGGTGAGAGAGAAATACACCTCCCCTAACCCCTCCTTGCAAGGAGGGGGACAAGAGAGGGAGTCGTACTCCTTGCAAGGAGAGGGACAAGAGAAAGATTCTTACTTCTTGCAAGGAGGGGGACAAGAGAAAGATTCTTACTCCTTGCAAGGAGGGGGACAAGAGAGGGAGTCGTACTTCTTGCAAGGAGGGGAGAAAGATTCTTACTCCCCTCCTTGCAAGGAGGGGCAGGGGGTGGTTGGATCTAGCCTCGCCGATCTCTACGATCCTCTAACCATGCCGCCCGACCTAGTAAAAGCGCATCAAGCATTAGATAAAGCCGTAGACCTCTGCTACCGTCCGCAACCCTTTGTAAACGAACTCAACCGCATCGAGTATCTATTTAGCCTCTATGAAGCCCTAAGTGCGCCATTGCTCAAAGTTGAGAAGAAAAAGCGGACTAAGAAAAACCCTGAAACGTAGGGGCAATTCATGAATTGCCCCTACATTTCTAATTGTCTGATATTGCGATCGTCGCAAATCTATATCACTACCTTAATCTACAGACATCAAATTCTCAAAAGGCTGACGATTTTTCCAGCGATAGGTATTGAAATCGCGAAAATCAACAGAGAGAATACGTCCATGTCCTAAATGCTCAGCAAGAATGATTAACGAAGCATCGGCTAAATCCATTGGTAGAGAGCTATATTGATTCATCAATTCGCTAATCCTCTTACCATCTGCAACTTTTAGATCGAATACTTCAAACGCTCCCATTCCTAAACTATGGATAAATGTTTGTTGAGCATTTGTTCCCGTTCTTTTTAATAGAATATGACAAGCTTCTGTAATCACACACCATGTTGTGATCAGTGGCTCATCAATAGTATCCAAAACCTTTTGAGCGAGAATATGATAATCATCACGGCGATTGATTAGCGCGATCCAAAAGCCAGAATCAACGATGATTATATTTCTCGTTTAGACTCTCAGTGAGATATTGCTTGTAATTAACCGACAAATCAGGATCACCTTCAGCACAACCAATTAATCCTGATTCTCGCAAAAGCTGCAAAGGCTTAGCAGGAGATTCTTGGCGCAATTTTTCATAATAAAAATCGATCGCCGCTTTCATGATTTGAGACGTACCTTGATTAGTGCGCTGACGAATGTAGTTGAGTTTCGTAGCGCGATCGCTGTCGAGTCGAGCATTAACTCTCATAATTTTGATTTGTCATAACTCTGTATGACAGTATAGCTCAAATTTGTTTAAGGTTAGAAGTGCATATAGCGATCGCCTGATATTGCGATCGCTATATGCACTTCTACTTACAGAGGGCAAAACAACTCGTCAACTTTGCGGGAAAAAAGCACATTCTCACGATAATCAACAGGACAATCGATCACCGCAGGAACATTTTGTTCTAGGGCTTCTTTGAGAATGGGAATTAGATCGATCGCCGAAGTTACGCGATAACCTTTTAGACCCATACTTTCCGCAAGTTTCACAAAATCAGGATTCCCGAATTTGATAAATGCAGATTTACCGTAATGGATTTGTTGCTTCCATTCAATCAAGCCATAACCGCCATCATTGAAGATAATCGTTACAAATGGTGTACCAATTCGAGTTGCGGTTTCTAGCTCTTGCATATTCATCATGAAGCCGCCATCGCCTGTGACTGCGACAATTTTGCGATTAGGATTGACGAGTTTTGCGGCGATCGCCCCTGGAATGGCGATACCCATCGCCGCGAAACCATTGGAAATAATGCAAGTATTCGGGCGATCGCAATTGTAGTGACGCGCCATCCACATTTTATGCGCTCCCACATCAGAAATCACAATATCTTCGGCTGCCATCACTTGACGCAGATCGTAGATGATTTTTTGGGGTTTAATTGGAAAGCCTTCATCATGGGCGTACTGCTCATAGATCGCGAGGATTTTGGGGCGTAACTCAATCGCTTGGGGATTGGTCATGCCAGTGCGATCGCAACGGCGCATAATCTCGATCAGAGCATCAGAAATATCGCCGACAATTTCTACTTGAGGCATATAGCTGCTATCAACTTCCGCAGATAACTCAGCGATATGAATGATCGGAATTGTGCCTTGAGGATTCCATTTTTTTGGAGAATATTCGATCAAGTCATAACCAACAGCGATTACTAAATCTGTCTCATCAAAGGCACAATTAATCACATCCCTTTGCTGTAAGCCCAATGAACAGAGCGCCAGAGGATGCCGATAGGGAATGACACCTTTGCCCATAAAGGTATTCGCCACAGGAATATGTAAGCGGGTCGCAAAATCAGTCAAAGCTTGGCTAGCATTAGAACGGATCGCACCATTTCCGACTAAAACTAAAGGGTTTTTCGCCTTTGAAATCAACATCGCCGCCTCGGAAAGACTGCGATAGGAAGCATACATGGAATTGCGATCGCCTTTAATCGATAATGGCTGTCCTGTGACTTCCATATCAGCAATATTTTCAGGCAAGTCAATATGCACTGCCCCCGGTTTTTCGGACTGAGCCAGTTTAAAAGCTTTGCGAACAATTTCAGGGGTGATACTAGGACGCACGATTTGCGCGTTCCATTTAGTCACAGGCGCGAACATGGCAACTAGATCGAGATATTGATGGGAATTGCTATGCATCCGATCAGTTCCCACCTGCCCCGTAATTGCAATCAATGGCGCACAGTCCAAATTGGCATCGGCAACCCCCGTCATCAAATTTGTTGCTCCAGGTCCTAATGTCGATAGACATACCCCCGGTTTACCCGTCAGTCTGCCATAGACATCCGCCATAAAAGCAGCGCCTTGTTCATGGCGGGTGGTGATAAATTTAATCGATGAGTTTTCAAGGGCATTGAGAACTGCCATATTCTCTTCACCTGGAAGTCCGAAGATATATTCGACTCCCTCATTTTCCAAACATTTGACTAATAATTCTGCGGTGTTCATAGTTCTCTTAATAAATTTTGTTGCTCTCCCTCACCCCCCAGCCCCACTCCCAAAGGGAGTGGAGTTTTTTCTTGTTCCCCTCTCCTTGCAAGGAGAGGGGTTAGGGGTGTGGTTCTTTAACGAATCCAAATAGTTTTGATATTCACAAACTCGCGAATACCTTCAGTGCCTAGCTCACGACCAAAGCCCGATCGCTTCATGCCTCCAAAGGGAACACGCGGATCGGATTTGACCATACCATTAACAAAGACTGCACCCGCCTCAATTTGTTCGATCGCCTGTTCTATTTCTTGTGAGTCATTTGTCCAGACACTTGCGCCCAGACCAAACTTAGTGCTATTGGCAAGGGCGATCGCTTCATCAATATTTTTGACTCGAAATACTGAAGCAACGGGACCAAAAAATTCTTCTTGATACGGCGGCGCACCCAAGGGGATATCTGCCAAAATTGTCGGCGCGTAAAAATTACCATCTTGGTTGAGCCGATAGCCACCAACCAAAACTTTTGCGCCTGCATCAATGCTAGCTTTGACCTGTGCATCTAGTTCATCCAAAATTTGCGGTGTCGCAAGAGGACCAACGTCAGTATCAGGTTGCATCGGATCGCCGACTTTCAAAGCTTTAAATTCCTCGACAAATTTGGCAATAAATTGATCAGCGATCGCCTCTTCGATAATGAATCGCTTAGCCGCAATACAAGTTTGTCCATTGTTCATCACTCGCGCCGTTACCGCCGTACTTACCGCCAAATCAAGATCGGCGCTTTTGAGAACCAGAAAAGGATCGCTTCCCCCTAGTTCTAATACGACTTTTTTGAGATGATGCCCTGCGATCGCTGCCAGACTTTGCCCCGCAGGTTCGCTGCCTGTGAGCGTCGCCGCTTTGATCCGCGCATCTGCAACTAGCCCCGCTACGCGCTCTGCACCAATCAGCAAAGTCTGAAATGCACCTTCAGGAAATCCTGCGGCATGGAAGATTTCGGCGATCGCTAAAGCACATTGCGGCACGTTAGAAGCGTGCTTGAGTAGTCCCACATTCCCTGCCATCAGCGCAGGCACTGCAAAGCGAAACACTTGCCAAAAGGGAAAATTCCAAGGCATCACCGCCAAAATAATTCCTAAAGGTTGGTAACGAATGAGTGTCCGACTAGCATCGGTAATCGCGGGTGTATCTGCCAAAAACTGGGGTGCGTGTTCAGCATAAAAACGACAGAGATTAGCGCATTTCTCGACTTCCGCGATCGCACTTTTCAGTGTTTTCCCCATTTCGAGGGTGATGATGATCCCAAATTCTGCTTTTTTCGCGTCAAGAATATCAGCAGCTTGGTGCATCCATTGAGCGCGATCGGCAAAGCTAGTAAGCTTGTAGGTCGCGAAGGTGTGATCAGCAAGTGCTAGCTTATGTTCGAGTTCTACATCGGTTAGAGGGGCAAAAGTTTTTAGCACTTCTCCCGTTACAGGATTTATTGAGGCGATCGCCATGATCTTGTCTCCATGCCACAGAAGTTTTTTGTATCCATATGTATATTAATTTGCATGTCACGATTTAAATCAGTAAAACATGAAACACAAATGTAAAGAAACTCAATTTTTTATTTATGTCAGTAATCTAAAATATCCTCAGCTTTATCGAAACCATAAACTCACTAATTTATTAATAAATTATTAATAAATTAGTGAGTTTAGCAATTTGCATTGTATAAGTTACTTAGTAGTATTCGAGCATTCAGAAAAAAGGGCGTTGCATACACTCATAAATGCTTACTGGTTAAGTTATATACAGCTCTGAAAGCTCGAAACCATTATGAACATATACAACGCCGAAAAGAGTATAAACATCATTAATCTAGATCACAATTTGAATTTTGGAAGGGTCTTCTGGATTTGAAGTGACAAACAAAGCTAATACGATTTAAAAGCCTTTCATAGTAAAAATTTTAACAATGGAGAGTCCTTTCAATTGTATCAACCTCAAACAATCTTTGCGCTAAACCCAGAAGCTGATTCTGAAATGGAAAAATCAAGAGCGAGGATGCTGCTTTGTTCGGAGATTTTGCAAAGTATGCGTCAGCTACGCAATTTGGAAGAAGTTTTTGATGAGATCGCCACAAGGCTCCTGAATTTATTACAGGTTGTTCATGTCTCTATCTATAGGCTAGATAGAGACATGAACAATCATAGTAGAACAGAAATTATTGGGCAAATCGTGGCTGAGGCGATCGCGCCAAGTTGTGATGCTTGTTCGCAAATTTATGTTGAAAATATTTTGCGCGAAAAATATCCGTGGGGGGAAGAGACATCGCGACAAATCATTGATTTTTATACGGCGGGGCTGACTAGATGCGATCTTAATTTAGCTAAAACATCTACTGGGAAGGCTTATTTACTTGTGCCAATTGTACTGTCAGCAGCAGAAAACCCACTTTGGGGATTTTTGACAGTACAGCAATGCACGACTTTGCATGAGGAAAATTTTCAAGGCTCTTGGGATCAAGATGATGTGCTGATGCTGCAACAAATTGCCATGCAAATCGAGATCGTCTTGCAGAGCGAACATCATAGTACGAGCTTGCGGGAACAGGTAAGAGAAGCTGAACAAGCCTACTCAACCTTGCATGGATGGATGGAGCGATATCGCTGTTTGGTGGAAGAAATTCCTAATGTTTCCTATGTGTCACCAATCGCCAACAAGCCAGAATTCGCCTATATCAGTCCACAACTGAAAACACTCCTATGCGTACCGTCTTCACAATGGAATGTAGTCAATAGTTGGGAAGAACATGTGCATCCTGACGATCGCGATCGCCTTCAACAAGAAGTTCGCCTTACCATTGACACGGGAGCGCCTTTTTGTTGTGAATATCGAATGATTACCAGTGATAGCAGAATCATCTGGGTACGTGACAATGCCCAAATGGGATTAGCATCTGATGGCAAAACTCAAGTTTTGCGCGGTTCGGCTTTTGATATTAGCGATCGCAAACAAATTGAACAAGCTTTAACCAAAAGCGAAGCGATGCTAGAAAAGGCTCAACAAGTTACCAAGCTGGGTAACTGGGAATGGAATATCTTCGATAATGAAATCATTTGGTCAAAAGAGCTGTTTCATATTTTTGAACGCGATCCTGCTTTAGGAACTCCTGAGTATGAAGAACATCTACTAGATTTTGTACCAGAGGATCGAGAAAAGCTTAATCAAGTAGTCCAGAAAGCTGTTAATAATGGTGAATCCTATCGAATAGAATTGCAGATCTTGAGATCTGACAAATCTTATCACTACATTGAAGCGATCGGTCATCCTGAATATAACGATAATCAGCAGGTGAGCAAGCTTTATGGAACTGTTCAAGATATTAGCGATCGCAAAATTGCCGAAGCCAAACTTGCGGCGGCAAGTTTAGCGGAAGCAGCAAATCTTGCTAAAACTGAATTTCTTGCCGTGATGAGCCATGAACTCCGCACACCGATGAATGCGGTAATTGGCATGACCGATATTTTGCTAAATACGCCACTATCTCCAGAGCAACAAGGATATGTCGCGATGATCCAGAGAGGCGGTGAGATGCTGCTCTCAGTGATTAGTAATATTCTCGACTTTTCGCGAATTGAGTCAGGAAAACTTGAGCTAGAAGAGCGTCCTTTAAATCTACGACAATGTATCAAAGAAGTTCTCGAACTAATGACATTCCATAAGGGGGATAAGCCCTTAAAACTTGACGCTCTAATTGGTATAGATGCTCCCCAACAAATTATGGGAGATTATACGCGGTTACGTCAGATTTTAATAAATTTGGTCAGTAATGCCATTAAATTTACTGAAAATGGTGCAATTGTGATTACGGTTAGTGATCAATTGCTCGATCAATCTACTAATACCCATGAATTGCGATTTGATGTGCGGGATACAGGCATCGGTATGAGTGATGAGCAGATCGCTAAACTCTTTAAAGCCTTTAGTCAAGCAGACAAATCAATTACGCGGCAATATGGTGGTACAGGTTTAGGATTGGTGATTTGCAAACAGCTTTGTGAACTAATGGGTGGCACTATTTCGGTAACAAGTACGGTTGGCGTAGGTTCAACTTTTAGCTTCTCAATTGTTGGACAGGCGATCGCTATTAGTGCAGATGCGAATAATGCAGAGGCGATCGCGTCAAATCTAAAGGACAAAAAGATTTTGAGCCGCTTAGATCAAAACTTTGCAAATCAATATCCATTCAGAATCCTAATTGTCGAAGATAATCCCGTGAACCAACAAATTCTATCACTAATGTTGGATAAATTAGGCTATACACCTCAAGTATTTAGTAATGGACTGGAGGCTTTGACTAACTTAGTCGAGCAATCCTATGATGTGATTATCATGGATATTGAAATGCCGATTATGGATGGTCTCATGGCAAGCAGAAAGATCCGTCAGTTGCCAAATCGAACTCCTTGGATTATTGGTCTATCAGCTAATGCTTTTACCGAATCTCGCGAGATTGCATTAGCAGCAGGAATGAATGATTATCTGACCAAGCCTTTACAAGTTGAAGATATAGTTGCTGCGCTAGAAAGAGTTGATCTATCGCTAAGTCAAGAGAACATATGTCAAGAGAACATGTGTCAAGCATTAGATTTGCAAACTCTTGAAGCTTTAGGAAATGCGGTCTGTAAAGAGAACCTACCAGATTTAATTGATCTCTATCTAGAACATTCAACCGAAGCGATCGCCAATATGCACCAAGCTCTTAGCGATAAAGATATTAAAACTATAGATGCTAAAAATCATTCTTTTAAAGGTGGTAGTGAGACATTTGGGGCTATACAGCTTGCTAAGTCTTGCCAAGAGTTACAACTTATATGTAAACGTCTTTTATCTTCTCAATCATCTACTGATAAAGATATAGAGGCGATCGCAGGTATTTTAAATAAGATGGAAAGTGACTTTAAGCTTGCATCGCAAGCATTTCAGAAATATTTGGATCTTTAAAAACTAAAAGCTGTGGCGCACGCGCAGCGTGCGCCACAGCTTTTGGTTTTTGCTAGCCAATTAAATCATCAAGTTCGGCATAATCGGGAAGCGTCGTATCGATCGCCATGCCATTTCTAAATACAGTGCGATCGCTTTGAGAACGCGATAGCAACTCGCTATAACTACGCGCCTTAAATAGAACTAAGTCCGCAGTTGTACCGATGCCAATTTTACCAACATCAGACAAGCCCATCAACGCCGCAGGACGAGAAGTCACCGACTCGATCCAATTGTCGTAGGGCGTATCCAGATGCGAAATTTTTGTTCCCATACTGAAGACTTCTAATAGATCGTGATCACCAAATCCATAGAAAGGATCGCGGCAATTATCACTAGCTAGCGTCACACTCACACCTGCTGCATCAAGTTCACGCAAGAGCGTAACTCCACGCCAGCGCGGTGTGCGATCCTCAACCCGATCTTGTAAATATAGATTACACATCGGCAAGCTGACAATGCCAATATTTGCTTTTTTGACGAGGGCGATCGTCTCATTGGCAACCTTTTCATCTTGCACCGCCAAACTACAGCAATGACCGCAAATAATTTGCGAACTAAAATTATTTCTTAAAGCCGCTTCCGCAATGTGATGTAATGTCCGCGATTGAGGATCATCAGTCTCATCAGTATGAAAATCGAGATTTAGATTCCGTTCTGTCGCTAAGGTAAAAATGCGATCTAAATATCGATCTAGTTCTGGAACCATATAGGCAACGCCGCCCATAGTGCCGCCAATATCCGCGATCGCATCCGCAAATTTTTCTCCTTCAGTATCTTCAAAATAGGAAAGCTGCACTAACGAAACCGCTTGCATTGTGATCTTCTCTTTCCATTTCTCGCGCAGTTCTGTGAATACTTTAAAAGTAGTATCAAATTGCTGCGGTGGACAATCTAAGTGAGTGCGAATCGCCTTTGTGCCGTGAGCGTAGCTACATTTTAGCCCAAATTCCATACGACGATAAAGATCTTCATATTTCCAATTCTCATGTTCGGTACAATCTGCATAAATACCATTGAGAGCGCCTTGGAATGTGCCATCTAAATTCGGACTACGTTCCCAAATATGTCCTTTGTCGAGATGGGTATGCATGTCCGTAAAGCAGGGAATCATGATTCCCTGTTTGCCATCAATGATTGGTAAACTCTCTGTGGGAATCTGTGAAATTTCAGAACTAGGTAAAACCTCTGTTATTTGACCATCACGAATTTCCAGATGACAAGCAAATAGGCGATCGCGTTCTAATGTCGGCGATCGATTAATCTCTAAATTTTGCCCCCGAATCAAACTATCAATAAAACAATTAGGAATCCGAACATTAACAATCCAAAAATGCGAAGCTTCTACCATAACGAAAACTGATAATTATAAAGGTGGCGCAAAACGCTACTTCTATATTATCGGTTTTAAATGAGCAACTAACGCTCGTAAACCTAAACGATAGCTTTCAGCACCAAAGCCGCTAATCTGCCCGATCGCGATCGGCGCAATAAATGAATGCTGCCGAAATTCTTCGCGCTTGTGAATATTACTAAGATGTACTTCCACCGTGGGGATATTTACTGAGGCGATCGCATCTCTTATCGCCACACTGGTATGTGTAAAAGCACCAGGGTTAATCAAAATTCCTTGCTGTACTTCAAAAGCAGCATGAATCGCATCAATCAGCACACCCTCATGATTTGATTGCAAAAAGCTTAATGAAACACCTAACTCGATCGCATCTTGAGTTAGGCGATCGTTAATTTCTTTTAACGTGTTAGATCCATATATATTTGGCTCGCGTAAGCCAAGCATATTTAAATTCGCACCATGTAAAACTAAAATTTTCATTGTTTACTAATTATTTCTTTAACGAAATTGCTCAAGCTCATCACTAAAACGCATCGACTTAGTGATCGCTTCAAGGTTGGGATGAGGGCGGGGGATAATCGTTGACGAGAGAAATAGGGCTTTGTCCTTAGAACTTAAGACTTCAATTTGTTTCGCAGCTTCCACACCTGCGGCGACGGACTTCTGCACATCACCAACAGAGCCGCGCACAATGATCGTGAAGCGAGCGCCGCTAACTTTTTCGTAGCCGACAAAAATAACATTGGCGGCTTTGACCATTGTGTCAGCAACGGAAAGTGCGGGAGGATGCCCTAGCACCTCTACGAAACCAACTGCTATTCCCATAAAATTTCCTTGCGCTTGTAAATAAGCTGATTTAAATAATCAAATAACGGTTTTTATCAACCTCAATGATAAATCTCAATGGTATCGATTGGCTGATACGCATTGTTTATTTGAGTTATAAGTAAATTCGCATAAAAACCCTTAAGGCAGATTGAACAGGCAAGGGGCTTAAGCCCCTTGTTAGGGATATGGAAAATTATTTTTATAAGCTGTCTAAAACCCAAAAAGCTGTAGCGCACGCATAGCGAGCGCTACAGCTTTTTGGGTTTCGGGCTTTAAGCGAATTTGGCGCGAATGGCTTCAATGCGGTTACGGTTTACATTAAGATCGGATTCACCTAAACGAGAAGCCGAACGAACTTCGATGATGTTTTTGTCAGCATTTAGATAAAACTCAACATCATCGACATAACCCATCAGAGAGCTAGTAAACTCCGCATAAATATAGTTACCTTCGGCGGTGATGATTTTGGTGCGGGGCATACTGGCGATCGCCGCTTTGATATCTTCTAAGGCTCTAGCAGCATCGCCTGTATAGGTCAAAGGGGCAATTTTATGTTCTGCGTCGGTGCTTTGGCTAGATACACAATTGGGAGAATTGGGGCAAGCGAGGAGTTTGCCATTAGTTACGCCGATATTCGTGGGGCGTGTGCCAGAGAATGAAAAAAGTGTCATAGGTGTGGAGATCGCAGAATTTAGGGAATGAGTGAGTGAATGGGCGGAAGCCGAGGGGACAAATCCGAAATAAGCAAGAATGACAAAATACAAACTCGCAACGATCGCGATAAATTTAGACATAAAATAATCCCCTCACGAGGTTAAACAGTGTTCCAAATATTAATACAAGCGTGGTTAAAGTGGCGATCGCAAAGCCTGCAAATCGTTTGCTAGCTTCGACAGAATAGCCCCATGCATAAGCAATCCGTCCAACACTCCAAACAGCGCCCAAAATCGCGCCCCAGTTAGGATTTACAAAAATACTAAATAGCCATAACGCTGGCAAAAAGATCACAATTTGTTCAAGAGTGTTTTGGTGAGCGCGATAGACTCGTTCAAAATTCTCGTTGCCCGTGGTTTGGGGCGGCATGATTTTGTATTTAAAACGTGCTGCGCCCACGCTAAGCCCTAAGCCAAAGTAAACGAGTAATGCACCAATCGTGGCGATCGCGGGAAATACGAGTGTTTTGATGTCCATTTAGTTATGATGATGGTGATATCTGGTTTTATGGTATGTCAAAGTTTCAAATCTATATCGGAATTGTCGCGATCGCGCTAGTTAGCTGTCAACAAACCCCGACACCTAACAGCACTAATCCAACCGTGAATCCTACTACTGAAAAAGCAGTTAGTTATCTGCGATCGCAACTTAAACTCGCGCCAAATGTGGCGATCGCCGTGGAAGCACAAAAGCCACAGCCAGCAAATACCAGTGATTTATGTCAAACGACGGCTCCGACTGAAGATGGCTTTGAGGTGGCTCTGATTGCTGATGATATCCGCTATATCTTGCAGACCAATCAAGACGCTAGCAAAATCGAGATTTGTCGCTCTGAAGATGCCAAGCCAGAGACAACTGGCAAATATACGGGCGCGGGTTATATGCTGCGCTATCCTGCCGACTGGAAAGCGATCGATCTTGGTTTAGAACCTTCGGGCGCAAGTACGGTGATTTTTACGCCAAGTCAGGCGATCGCGCTGGGTACAGATCGTAATGATTTGATTAAAAAGCTCCAGCAAAGTCAGCAAGTTCACACGATTGTGTCAAGGCAACCAATTGATCGTAAGGCGATCGCCTCTGATGGTTCCGAAAATGCGAAGGATTTAGTCACAATTCCATTCGACTCAAAAGTTAAGGGCGCAAAGTCTGGCTCAAAAAAAGAATTTACAACCGCGATCGCAAATAGTTCTGGCTCTAGTAATTCAACTAATTGGAAAGTCAAAGTATTAGCTCTAGAAACCGATAAATTTTTATATACAGTTCGTTATTACCAACCTGATTCTTATCAACCTGATGCTAAGGGCAATCCCAATAGTTTCACAGCCTTTGAGCAATTTGCTAATAGCTTCGCATTGATTCCTTAATTTGAAATTGATGGATTTAGGCGATTATTAAATTTACTGCGATCGCGCATTAGCTTCTATCCATTCGGATAGCTTCTTCAGGTATCCATCTTGGTTCATTCATTGGGCTAATTTTTGCAAGGCATGATGATATTTCTTGCGCGTAACTTCAAAAGCTTTCATTACAGAATCCAATTCTGAATCACAAGGAGTTAAACAAACACCATCATCAGTTTCAAACACTTTCAACGTATGCCCTTCAGCCAAGTTGAACTTTTTTATTAGTTCTTCTGAAAAAGTTGCAACTAGAGAATTTCCTACCTTGTGAATTTTGAGGGTGTCCATAGTGATTTAAAACATAGTCGTATGCAAAGTATATCAATATTCTGCCTAACGTTTTTTCAGCAAGCCCTTATTTACTCCCTTCCCATTCAAAGATTAGACGTTGCGGCGCGGAGCGCCGCTAATTCTTGGGTTTTAATGTCTATTTTTATATTAAAATCTAGCCCAAAAACTTCTCAACACAACGAGTGAAGATTTCTACACCTGTCGCCAGCGCCACTTCATCAAAATTGAATCGCGGGTGATGGTGGGGATAGGCTAGCCCCTTGTCAGGATTAGCAGAACCGAGGAAGAAATAACAACCAGCGACAGCTTCCAAAAAGAAAGACACATCCTCACCGCCCATCGTTTGACATTCAGGAACGATTCCTGCGGGAGTTTCAATTACGGTTTCGGCAACCGAGCGAACTAATTCGGCGATCGCGCGATCGTTAATCACAGGTGGATAGAGCTTTGTATATTTCAACTCGTAACTCGCACCATGCGCCGCACAAACGCCAGCGATCGCCTCTTCCAAACGCGATATTAATTTTGCGCCAACTTCAGGATTAAAAAACCGCACCGTGCCACTGATTTGGGCTGAATCAGCAATAATATTCGTAGCCGAACCAGCGTGAAATTCACCGATGCTAATTACAGCAGATTCGAGTGGGCTAACATTGCGTGACACGATTGTATGGATTGTACTCACTACTTGAGAAGCTACTAAAATCGAATCAATCGTTTGATGGGGAAGCGCACCATGTCCACCGCGTCCGATAATTTTGCAATGGAAGTAGTCCGTTGCTGCCATCAATGCTCCCGATCGCACACCGACCGTGCCAAGGGGCAGATTATTCCAAAGATGCAAACCGATCAGCGCATCAACTTTAGGGTTTTCTAGCACACCCGCTTCGATCATTGGTTTTGCGCCCCCAGGTCCCTCCTCGGCTGGCTGAAAAATAATTTTCACGGTTCCGCTAAAATCTTCGCGATGTTCCCAAAGATATCGTGCCGTACCGATCGCGATCGCTGTATGTCCATCATGACCGCAGGCGTGCATCAGCCCGTCAATTTGCGACTTATAACTAACGATATTTTCTTCTTGAATTGGCAGCGCGTCCATATCGGCGCGGATGGCTAAGACTTTATTATGTGTACTCTGTTTTTTGCCAGTAATTGTGGCGACGATGCCTGTTTTGGCGATCGCTGTTTGGTGAGGAATACCCCATGCAGTTAGTTTTTCGGCGATCGCCGTCGATGTACGCCGTTCTTGAAAACCTAATTCAGGAAAGCGGTGGAAATCTCTCCGCCACTGGATGAGGCTAGGTTGCAGATCGAGAATATCAGCACGAATTTGGAAATTAGTATGTGTGGGTGAGACAGTGGTGGCAAAAGACATGAATTTGTGAAGTATTGACTATATAAACCGATTTTAGTTCAGAAAATGATAGGGCGGTAAAGCTTGACTCCATGCGATCTGCCAATGGGAATGTTCTGCTTCCCACGATCGCAAGGTTATTTGTAATTGCTCAACCTGCGATCGCGGCAACAATGCATAAACGCGCACATCCTCTGAGCCTTGAATTTCGACATGTTGAAATTCAGGTTTATAAATCTCAGAATTTAAGTTATCAGTGATCACTTGTCGATAAGTGATCACTTCTTCTTGTAATTGCGATCGCCATTGTTCTTGTTGCAGATATTGCGATCGCTTAGCGAGGAGATAATCTTTGCCCTTAAGGTTCGCCGCCGCTTCTACTTTTGACGCGATCGCCGATCCCGTAATCAAAAACTCGGCATAACCTTCTAGTCTTTCTAAACTCGCGAATAACTTTTCGGATTCTGCTTCTAAATAAGTTTCTAAAGCCTCAATAGAAACAAACGCCGTCCCGAATCGCAATGGTAGTAAAGTGCGATCGTTGAATAAATCACAAATTAGGCGATCGTGATGGACGATCGCTTGCATAAGTGATTGCTCTGGCAAAAGTTTCAACGCTTCGATATCGACATCAGGCTCGATCGCCGCAATCAGGCGATCGGATGGAAAGTATTGAATTGGCTTACCCGTAAGCCCTAACGGCAAATCTGATGGAGCAGGTGCAAGTAAAATCGCAAAGGTATAAATCATCTTCTCAATTTAACTTGTTTAGGAACTTTGATTTCGTGCGTTTTATGGAAGTCGTCTTGCACTTTTGCCGTTAAGCTTTTAGAAACACGCTGCACAATAAAGCCGAGGACACTATCACCTGTTTTCTGAATCATGTCTTTCCCTACCTTCTGAATAAAGCCAGGAAAATGCAGTGAAACCGTGAGATGTAAATCCCATTCAATCGCAGTAATTAATGGATTACCCTGCAATTTTTCACCTGCTCTTAATTCCAAGGTTTTCTCCTCTAAGCGCATCTCCGCTTGAAGATCCACCTCATAAACCTGTGGCTCTTGATCGGGAATGGGAATCGTCACAATTGCATAAACGCAATTTTCATCGGGCGGCAGCAAATTTAGCCCCACCCTTGCATCGACTTTAAAACTCAAGGCTCCGACTTGACCAATTCCCATCGCATAGCCAGTTTCGCCGATCGCATCAGCTTTAAACGGATGAGCGCAACGCTTAAACCAGCCCTGATGAGCATCTAGATATTTCATCACCGTTTGCTTATCAGCAAACAGATCCATATTGCCAATGTAATGATTACGAAAATGTCTGAACCCATCAGTTGTTTTAGGTTCCTGAGTCAAACCTTGTTTTTGCTCAGTTTCAGCATCAGGATCTTCAAGATCGCACTGTGAGTCATCACCATCGCCATATTCAGCCAGCATGGCAGCTTCCTGTTCAGGTGTTAACCCAAAATCAGAGTCATCGTCCCCCGAAGTGAAATCTAGATTTGCAGGCGATCGCGTTGGTTCTTGTGGCATGACGGATATCCTAAAACTGTTGATGCGCTAGTTGTTAACTATTTCAATCATAATAGTCTTAGACGTTCGATTAGGGAAAGCATATGGCTCCGCGTACAGCAGTGATGGAAGCCGTCGAAAAACTCAACTATCGAGTCACGATAGGCGATGTGGCGGCACAGTCTGGACTTGATCTAAATACAGCGCAGCGCGAAATCTTAGCGCTTGCCTCCGAGACGGGTGGCAATATCCAAGTTGCCGAGTCGGGCGAAGTTG
This sequence comes from Pseudanabaena sp., assembly GCA_041687725.1. Classification (GTDB taxonomy): domain Bacteria; phylum Cyanobacteriota; class Cyanobacteriia; order Pseudanabaenales; family Pseudanabaenaceae; genus Pseudanabaena. The sequence continues at coordinate 9,242 of JBDNJN010000132.1, read as the reverse complement.
CCTATAAATTTGCCCCAGATTTTCGGCAAATCCTTGTCAGTCGCTCATTTTGGCTACAAGTCAAAGAGTCACTCAAAGGGGTTTGGAAATGGGTGTTTTACGCAATTCGTATTTCTTTTGGCATTTTGCTAATTGTCTCAATTTTGATTGTGGTACTTGGCATCATTGCCGCCACGATCGCCTTGAATAGTCAAAAAAGTGGTAATGATCGCGACGATCGCCGTAGCGATCATCGCGGCGGTGGCGGTGGATTTTTCTTCTTAGGCGGTTGGGGCAATCCTTTCGGCAACCCATTCATCATGTTTGCGCCCAACTATTACGAGCCGCAACGATCGCGCCAGCGCGATCCCGATGAAATGAACTTTTTAGAAAGTGTATTTTCATTTTTGTTTGGCGATGGCAATCCCAACGCCGATCTAGATGAACGCCGTTGGCGCGAGATCGCCTCAATGATCCGCAGTCACAATGGCGTTGTCATTGCCGAACAAATTGCGCCCTACCTTGATGAAACTAGCCGTCTAGAGGGTGACGAATATTTTGTGATTCCTGTATTGTCAAAATTTAACGGTTTCCCAGAAGTCAGCGAGGCTGGAACCCTTGCTTATAAATTTCCTGAGTTACAAAAAGTTGCTTCTGAGCGCAAAGCCAAAACTAGCGGTTCTTATTTACAAGAAAAAATCTGGAAATTTAGCCAAGCTCCCCAAGGCAAAATTGCTCTTTCCATCGGGTTAGGTGTTTTTTACTTAGTCTCGGCGCTATATCTCAGTAACTTACTCGGCAATCCTAGACTGGCTGAAACATTGCAAGAAGGCGGGTTTTTAGGCTTAGTTAATTCTTCTATGACCTTTCTTTTGGGTTACGCAGTTTTATTCCTATCCACCCCTGCGGTACGCTACTTTGTCTTGCAATTTTTAAATCGCGGGATCGGCGATCGCAACCAAAAACGGTTCATCAATGCCGAAAAATTGCAAAAGCCATCGACAACTCTTCGCGAAAAGCTAAATTTTGCGCGTACCTTTGCCACCAAGCAAGAGGTGATTGATCAAAATAATCTCGCTTACACCACTGAGGAGGATTTGGCAGATCAAGAGTATAAGAAAATGCTTAAAGAAAATAAGCAGGGTTAGATCACTATGGCGATCGCAAGTTCTCTACCACAGCTAAAAAGATCCTATGAGAAAACTTTCAAATCAAAATAATTTAATGCGGTCTGGCCATCAGCTTGAATTTGCGCTTTCAGGGTATTAAGTGAATCAAATTTCTGTTCAGGTCGAATAAATTTAATCAGATTGACGCTTAGTTCTTGATCATAAAGATCGCCTTGCCAGTTCAATAAATGTACTTCGACCGATCGCGTATCTCCATTTACAGTTGGACGCAAGCCAATATTCATCACGCCGCAGATTTTTTTGTGATTGACGATCGCCTGAATTACATAAACCCCATCACGCGGCAAACATTTTTGGGTTGGTAGTTCTAAATTTGCAGTCGGAAAGCCAATCGTGCGCCCTAATTGCTTGCCTTGGACGACTCTGCCAACAAGATTATAAGGACGACCGAGCAGGGCATTGGCTAAGTCGATTTCGCCTTGGGCTAATGCAGTGCGAATATTCGAGCTACTAATCCTTACGGGGGCATGATCTACGCCGCCGAAGCTCATGGTTTTTTCTGTAATGACAGTCAGGCGATCGCCCCAAATATTTTGTAAGTCACTAACATTGCCTTGGCGCTTGCTCCCGAAGTGAAAATCACAGCCGACGCTGATTAGTTCGACTTGCAAGGAGTCAATTAAAATTTTTTGGATAAATTCGGCGGCGGTTAGTTTTGCGAGATTTGCATCGAATGGTAATAAAACTAATTGTTCAACGCCAAGAGACTTGAGTAAGGCTACTTTTTCGTCAAAGGGCGCAAGCAGCGATCGCGTCTTATTGCTAAAAAATTCTTGGGGATGTGGTGAGAAAGAAACAACGGTACTGGTTAAATTGTTGGCGCGATCGCGCAAATTACTGGGCAAAGCACTGGGCAAAATTGGTGCAATCACATGGCGATGTCCTATGTGAACGCCATCAAAGTTGCCGAGGGCGATCGCAGTAGGACGAGAAATTTGGGTTGGATCAAAAATTACTCTCACGCTTAATATTTTGACACAATTGAAACCAAAAAATGGGAGATGTGCTAGACAAACCTCCTATTTTTGGGTTTCTAGGCATGAGTAAATTATCTAGAGTGAATTGTGATGAGATTCTGGTATGTTTGAGGTTCGCCGTTAGCTGACAATCCATGACCGTTAGAGAAACTTTTCGCCGCACCAAAATTGTTGCTACTATCGGGCCTGCGACCAGTAGCCCCGATATGATTCGCCAGCTTATTGAAGCAGGTGCAAGTACTTTCCGCCTCAATTTTTCCCACGGCACTCACGCCGATCACCACCGCAGCATTTGTAATATTCGCCAAGTATCTAGCGAACTAAATCAACCTGTCGGCATTTTGCAGGATTTGCAAGGACCCAAAATTCGATTAGGTGTATTTAAAGATGGTCCGATTACTTTAGAAAGAGGTGATAAATTTACGCTGACTAGCCGCAAAGTTGACGGAAATTCTCAAATTAGCTGCATTACTTATGACACCCTTGCTGAAGAAGTGCCAATTGGCGCAGTGATCATGCTGGATGACGGCAAAGTAGAAATGGTCGTCAAAGATGTAAATGTCGAACTAGGCGATCTTTATTGCTCCGTAGTTATCGGGGGAGTCCTTTCTAACAATAAAGGTGTAAATTTCCCGAACGTGCATTTACTGGTTAGTGCTGTTACTGAAAAAGATCGCGAAGATTTGCGTTTCGGTCTATCTGAGGGTGTGGACTGGGTTGCTCTAAGTTTTGTTTGTACCCCTGAAGATGTTCTTGAAGTTAAGGATCTGATTGCGGCTTCAGGTCGCCATGCTAGTATTATTGCGAAAATTGAGAAACATGAAGCGATCGCTAATATGGAAGCGATTCTCTCGGTTTGCGATGGTGTGATGGTAGCGCGGGGCGATCTTGGTGTGGAAATCCCCGCCGAAGATGTGCCGATCGCCCAAAAGCAATTAATTAAAACCGCCAATCGTCTCGGTATTCCTGTCATTACTGCGACGCAAATGCTCGATAGCATGGTCAGCAGCCCTCGTGCGACTCGCGCCGAAATCTCTGACGTAGCCAATGCGATCATCGATGGAACTGATGCGGTCATGCTCTCAAATGAAACTGCGGTGGGTAAATATCCGATCTTGGCCGTGGAAACAATGGCAAGAATCGCGGTGCGGATTGAGCGCGAACAGGATTTGCAAATGCAACCCATTAAAAGCATGGGTCGCGCTGTGCCGAATGCGATCAGTCAGGCGATCGGCAATATTGCCATGCAATTGAATGCAGCAGCGATCGTTACCCTCACTAAAACTGGTTCTACCGCTCGCAACGTCAGTAAATTCCGCCCACCGATTCCAATTTTAGCAGTCACGCCCAATGTCCAAGTGGCGCGGCGCTTACAGATGGTTTGGGGTGTGCAACCAATGGTTTTAGTCTCGTTGCCATCAGCGCGTCAAAACTTTGAAGCCGCGCTTAATCTTGCTCAAGAAATGAAGTTGCTTGCCGCAGGCGATCTCGTGGTGATGTCAGCAGGAACTCTGCAAGATGTTTCAGGTTCGACTGATTTGATTAAGGTTGAGTTTGTTTCGTCGGTAGTTGGTAAAGGCTTGAGTATTGGCTCTGGCATTGTCCATGGTCGCGCTAGGGTTGCTTTCCATCATCTCGATGTGCGCGACTTTAATGAAGGTGAAATTCTGGTCATCGATCGCACCGATGTTGATTATATTGATGTAATTCGCAAAGCATCAGCCGTGATCACTGAGGAGTCTAGTCTTGATTCCCACGCGGTGGTGATTGGTCGTAGGTTGGGCATACCAGTTTTGATTGGCGTACACAATGCCACAGGTTTCATCCGCGATGGTGAGCCGCTTAGCGTCAACTTCAGCAAAGGCATGATCTACTCTGGCTCGCGATCGGACGATTTAACATTTTAGTTATAGTGTGTAGAGTCTTGCTTAAATAACTTGAACAGGCAAGGGGCTTAAGCCCCTTGTTAAGGCTATCGAAAATTGCCATTGTGAGTAACTTATTCTTACAAGCTGCCTAGCAAACTCTACACATTTTCTATATTGAGTTAATCATGCAAAATTTTGCTTTTTATAATCCAGTTAAGATTTTATTTGGCAAAGGTCAAATTGCGAATATTGCGACAGAAATTCCTACGGATGCGAAAATCCTTGTCATCTATGGCGGCGGCAGCATCAAAACCAATGGAGTTTACGAGCAAGTAAAAGCTGCCCTTACAGGTCGTGATTTTCTAGAATTTGGTGGAGTTGAAGCAAATCCACATCTAGAAACTTTGCTGAAAGCGGTGGAATTGATTCGCGCTGAAGGGATTAATTTTTTGCTGGCCGTGGGTGGTGGCTCTGTCGTTGATGGTACAAAATTTATTGCGGCGGCCGTGAATTTTGAAGGCGATCCTTGGGATATTCTGGCTAAACAAACACCAGTAAAATCAGCGCTTCCCTTTGGTGCAGTGTTGACTTTACCTGCGACTGGTTCAGAAATGAATACGGCTTCTGTAGTCACCAAATGGGAAACCAAGGAGAAGTTGTTTTTCTCTAGCCCCTTTGTATTTCCCAAATTCTCAGTATTAGATCCTGAGACGACTTACTCTCTACCGATGCGTCAAGTCAGTAATGGAATTGTCGATGCCTTTACCCATGTAATGGAACAGTATTTGACCTATCCCGTCAATGCACCATTGCAAGATCGGATGGCAGAATCCATTCTCCAAACCTTGATCGAAGAGGGCCCTAAAACCATCGCGGATATCCATGATTACGATGCACGCGCCAATGTGATGTGGTGTGCGACACTGGCGTTAAATGGATTGATTGGTGTCGGTGTGCCTCAAGATTGGACAACGCATATGATCGGGCATGAGTTGACGGCATTGCATGGCCTCGATCATGCTCAGACTTTGGCGATCGTTTTGCCAAATACGCTGACCGTGAGACGCGATCGCAAACGTGAGAAGCTCTTGCAATATGCCGATCGCGTTTGGGGCTTGGTCGATGGTACGGAAGAGTCACGCATTGATCAGGCGATCGCCAAAACTCGCGACTTTTTTGAGGCTGTTGGTGTTCGCACTAAGCTCTCAGATTATGGCGTGGGGCTAGATGTAATTCCGTTAATTAGCGATCGCTTTGAGAAGCGTGGTTTTGTCGCTCTTGGTGAGCATCAAGATGTTACGCCCAAAGTTGTTGCCCAGATTTTAACTCTTTGTGCTTAACGTTTTAGTAAAAAGCGCTGCAATGCGGCGCTTTTTGAGGAGATGATTTATGGTGCGATCGCTATTTTGCCAAAAAAAGTATTTTCTAATGATTTATTTTTTAGATGGCGATCGCTAATAATCTCTCCGAACTTATCAAAGTAAGGAATGAAAAATAAATAAGCTATGCAAAATAGGAAAAACAAACTATGCAAATCAGACTAGGCTCGATTAGGGCAGTGTTCTTTATTGAAAACAAATGCATAAGTTAATTATTTTTCATTCCTAACCAGTTATTTTTGATTGCTAAGTCTTAGTTGAAAGAGCCTCTTTCAAAGTACTAACGATTCGCATAACATAACATCTTCAATATCAGCGACTGGCTAGGGTGATTTGACTGGAGGGACATATAAACCGAGGTCTTGGAGCTTAAGGACAAGTTGTTCTTGAAATGGTTGCATACGAAGGTAAGCTCGCTTTGAGAGGTCGATCTGATAATCCAAACTCTTCTTTATCTCGGCATGGATATGAATAGCATTCCGCGCCTCGTAAAACTCCACTAACTCCTCGGTCAGCGAAGGCTCGATCAAACCGAGCAACTGTGCCGTCTCTGCCTTTTTGTCAAAACGGACTTTGCCCTCATCAGTTCTTCCGATGGTCTCGTAGGTTGGAATAATCTTCTTTCCGTCATGTTCTAGATATTTGTAGAGCATTTGCATACTTGCACTGGGAATTGAAATAATTTTCTTCGTTGAGAACTCCGTAAGCGCGGTGACTTCGGATCGATCCTTGAACGTGCTAAACAGAAGGTGATGAAGAACAGCCTCGTAAATCGAAGCGTATGAGAAAACCTGTATACGGATTTGGGCACGCAATAGCCACTCTTCAGCTTCTAGCGATTCGAGAAGCTTATAAATGTAGCGAGTCGAAATAAACTCCTCTCCCAAACGTTTTGCGAGTGTCGGATCGTTGATGAATGAAAAGAAGTCAACGTGCCATTCTTCGTCCGCAACATGTGCGGCGATATATTCGAGGAGATGCTTCTTGGTTTCTGTGTTCAGAGACATATTGTATGTGTGTAGAGGATTAACGTTAAAGTTTCGCGGCAGTAAAGTACCTTTTTCTCAACTAAAGTATCACAATTTTTTCCGATCTAATGATTTGCCATGTCCTGATTGCTTCTCAATTTTTAACTTTGGCGATCGCCTAAACAATCATCTTTTCAAGTTTGTAAGTGGCGATTCGCTATTTCACTCAACAACAAATATTCTCGAATGATTTGATTTGTTTTAAGGGGCGATCGGCAATAATCTCTCCGAACTTATAAATGAAGTCAACTATTTTTGCTTGCTTAATCTCTACTGAAAATAGATAACTTAAACGGAGCGATCGGTTCGGCGTAACGACCGTGTTGAACTGGCTGCGACCAACCAACTTTAGCTTCAGAAAGTAACCTGATCCGAGGCTTTGCGTTGAACACTTTTTTAGATCATTATTCACTGGAGATAATGGGAAAGAGCTTCAGGCACCCAAAGCCCATTCTTTAATGCGCCGTAATTCTTAATCCAGTTCACCACATCATTACAGTCTTTCACGCTAAACTCCCTCATTTCTTGCTGAATAGCAAGTGTTTCGGGACCGATATTATCGCTGGAAGTAACCATTAAGGCACAATCAACATCAATACCACGATTCTTCTCGATAAAGAATGTACCAACTACTGCTCTCGCGATAGCAGGATCTAAAGCAGAGTTGGCTCGCCTGACCTTACACTCAACGAGGGCTGTAACTCGCCGACCTTCATGAACAATAGAAGCCCAAATATCTTTCCCGCCATCTCTCGTTCGACTTGTGAGAAAGACATCAAATCCTTGATTGCGTAACAGGTCCGCAACTAACTCCTCAAAAAGATTTGCGTCAATGTTCTCAAGTAACTGTGTCTTGATATTAGGCTTCTTCAGAAACTCTTGGATCAACTTACTTGCTCGACTGTGAACTTCAATCGTGTACTTGCGAGTGGAGTTCCGCACTTGCGTAATCAAGGCTCTTGAGAAATTGCCCTCTAGAATCTTTCTAGTTTCGACTGGATCAACAATCCCGAAGCCAAAGTGTCCAAAAGGCAACGCGCCAATAACCCATTTCGGATCGCCATTTAGATAGTCGTAGTCCACCCATAACGGATTGTCGATATGTTCCCCAGCAATCGCTTCAATAGGCACTTCGACATGCAGTGCCTTAGGCGGTATATGTAATCCAACTTGACCGCTCAGCACATTTTCCTTCACGCCTAGAAGATGTAACGTTACTCGCTCCGCTTTTGGGGTTGTACATTCCTTGCGCTCACATTCCTTGTCATACATCTCTTTAGACTCTGCCAATGCATCTTCGTAACTATTACGAAGTAGAATCAATCCGTAGTTGTTAGTGTTGACGAAGAGTTTGGTCATATGAACTTGGCATAATGGTGGAATTGAGCGGTAGATAAACTTTCTCTTTCAACTAAAATATCACAATTCTGTCCGCTCTAATGATTTGTTATGCAAGATCGCTTCTCAATTCTTAACTTTGGCGATCGCCTCGATAATTATCTTCTCAAGTTTGTAAGAGGCGATTCGCTTATTTTCAAATGATTTGCTTTTAGAAGGCGATCGCCAATAACCTTTCCGAAGTTAAATATTTTTGCTTGCTTAATCTCTGCTGAAAACAGATAACCTAAACGGTCGGTATCCTGTCATATAGCTCTGGTTCAACATCAGGAACTTTTGCTAAAATTGCTTCATATTTCAACCTACTACCTCTTTCTGCTCTTTCTTTGAGATAATTTTCTGTCATCAAAGCTGAGAGTTTTTCTGCGATCGCAGTAGATATAAATTGATCGATAGAAATTCCGTCACGACCTGCGAGGTCATACAGACTTTTGTGTAATGAATCAGGAATTTGGACTTGAACAATACTCATGGCAATTTTCCTATCAAGCGTAAAAACTCTGAAGGCTCAAGCAGATTTAACCCAAACTGCTGAACGCCTGCAAAGTCACGGGTATTGTATGTGATTATACTCTGACATCCTGCTTTGACTGCAAGCTCTAATACCATATCGTCTTTAGGGTCGCGTAGAAATGGTCGCCATAGAAAGAAAATTTCATGCTGCACCCCCACTGCACAGTAGAAATCAATTAGGTTATCTACCTCTTCCCGACTCAAATAAAGATTTGACAATTCCCGCAACAAAACCTCTGTATATTCCAGTACAAGCGGTACTGACAAGTGTATATCAAACTGCCCTGTATCAATGAGGGTAATCAATTGAAATGCACTGCCACGCCTAGATCTCAACCCAGCAACAATGACATTGGTATCAATAACGATTTGAGGTAATGGCATTTGGTACTTGAAGACTACTATTTGTGCGCTTCAACTCTATCATCAGAGAAGGACACAATAAGCACGTTAGGAACGCGCGGATCGTTGACGTAGATTAAAATGTTTGTATCAACCGCGTTCATGCAACATATCCCGTGTAAATTGAGGAGCATTATGGGGAATAGGGTTTTGTTGCATTCGTTCAACAAGCAGACCTAGAAAAGTTTTCCTCGCAGTAATGTCAGTAATCTGGGGTGGAGTAACTTGGGGCGATTGCACAAAAAGCTGAACTTCAACTCCTTCAGGCAAATTACAAGCTGTCTGAAGAATGAATGTCCCACTACGGTAAATTGCTTTCAAAGTTTGAGGCATCAGAGGACTCCAATTTTCAAAATAAGCTGTCAACATTTTAGCTACTAAGCGAAAGCCCCGCGCTCTACCTGTACTCAGGTGAGCGACGGGATGTAAGCGTGTAAATAGGGCGGGTTCGATACCCGTCCTATTTACAATAATCTACGCTATTCAGGACTATCTTGATGCTCGATAT
>JBDNJN010000131.1:0-14102 GCA_041687725.1 Pseudanabaena sp. | reverse complement strand
ATACTCAACATTTGGTGGCATCGGTAGACAGATCGTTTTATCTCCTGATGTTGTTCGGGCTTTGCGTTTTTCCATAGGACTTTTTCTCTCAATTCGTCCACTTCTCCTATTTTATCAAACACAAACTAATTTAGAACCAGCTACGTTTAGCCGAAAAAGCTGTGGCGCACGCTTCGCGTGCGCCACAGCTTTTTCGGTTTATGACTTAGCCGTGATTACTGCTTCACTCAAAGCAACCCATTCAGCAACATTGAGATCCTCGGCTCTGACTTGTCCATTAATTCCCATTGATTCCAAAATCAGAACTAGGCGATCGCGATCAATTTCAGAAATTAAATTATTCCGTAACATCTTGCGCTTAGTCGCAAAACCAAGCGTGAGCAAACGCTCTAAGAACTTGGGATCGCTGGCAGGGGTGACGGGTGGACGAGGGACGATCCGAACAACTGCCGAATTAACTTTTGGTGGTGGATAAAATGCCGTGGCGGGAACATCGCAAATAAACTGACATTCGGCAAGATATTGAATCTTGACGCTCAGCCCATTATAGGCTTTGTGTCCAGCTTTGGCAGCAAGGCGATCGCCGATTTCTTTTTGAACTAGAAGCACAATTTGCTCAAATTGTTGAATTGGTTCCGCCAGTGTTCCCAATAGTCTTTTGAGAATTTCGCCTGTGATGTTGTAGGGAATATTCGCAATCACCTTGTTAGTTTGAGGAGGAAGCGGAATATCGAGAATGCTCCCTTCGATCAACTCAAAATTCTTTTGCGTCATGGTTTTACGCAGCTTTTCGCAAATATCGCGATCAATTTCTACGGCTGTGAGTGACTCGACCAAAGGTAGAAGTAAACGGGTGAGGTTACCAGTCCCCGGTCCAATCTCTAAAATGCGATCGCTTGCTTTCAGTTGCCCCGCCCGCAAAATTTTATTCAGAACTTCATCACTCTTTAACCAATGTTGCCCAAATTGTTTGCGGGGACGAATGGTTTTGCTAGGGACATAGATTGGTTGGTCGGGATTGGTCATTGCGATCGCTTGCTAAAAGTTTTTGCGCTAATTATTTGGTTATTAGCGCTCTTTAGCGATAATAACTGAGAACGTTAATTTATTTTCGCTAAGCCGTTAGCGCTGAATGTGCCAAGCCAATCTTCTTCGTTTACCATTCGTCATGCTAGCCCTAAAGATCTCAGTCATCTTTCTGATGTTTTGACTGAAAGCTTTTATCGTAGCGCCGATCGCCAAGGTAATTTTTTGCGTAGATTCTTTGCGGAGTGGGTATACCCACTTTTGCGATACGGCATCATGCTCGATCTCAGTAATCGCTTTAGCGAAAAAACGCCCTGCTATGTTTGCCTCGTTGCTACCCATCCTGCTAACGAATTTCAAGCGATCGCCTCTCTTGAAATCTGTATGCGCTATGTGCCAAACAAAAACCATCGTGAATTTTGGATGGTTCGCGACATGCAACAATATCCCTATGTTTTTAATCTAGCAGTGCATCCTCATTGGCGGCGGCGTGGCGTGGCAAAGCAACTTTTGTTAGCAGCAGAGCAAACAGTGAAGCAATGGGGATTTTCTCGGCTGTATATGCATGTGCTTGAAGATAATCAGGCTGCGCGTAATCTGTACGATGGCATTGGCTATCGACTGCATATCCAAGAAGGTGCTGCGAGTTATTGGTTGTTGGGTCGTCCAAGAAAATTTTTGTTGCAAAAAAAATTTTAAAAAACGCCAAAATTAAGGATCGAGTTACAATGTAACTGTGCTGAACTAATTTATCAGGAGTACATTTGCCAACTATGACCATCGCAACCGATATCCCTATCCCCACAGATCTCAAACTGAGTGAGAGACAACAAGACCAAAGCTATCAAATGGCACAAGCAGCCGCGATCGCGGCTGATGATCGCAAGGGGGAGAATATCGTTTTACTCGCGATCGGTGAAGTGTCGAGTTTGGCAGAGTATTTCGTAATTGCATCAGGGTTTTCTAAGGCGCAAGTTCGCGCGATCGCGGGTATGGTCGAAGATGAACTCTCGGAAAAGTTTGGACGTAAGCCCCGTAATATTGCAGGTGAGCAAGATGGCACATGGGTTTTGTTAGACTACGGCGATATCATCGTCCATGCGATGATGACCGATGAGCGGGAATATTATGATTTAGAGGCTTTTTGGGGTCATGCACCAAAACTCGAAGTATTTTTACCAGTTGCCGAACTAGAGCCATCGGCTTAAATATCAAAAACTAAAAAGTAGAAATAGCTTGAACAGGCAAGGGGCTTAAGCCCCTTGTTAGGGCTGTTGAAAGTTGCCATTGTGAGTAACTTGTTTTTACAAGCTGCCAAGCGCCTTTTCTACTTTTTAGTTTTGATGTTAAATAGCACGTCAGACAAGCGATAATTGTTAAATCTCGTTTATATATACAGAATTTATGAAAGTTGGCGATCGCGTTCGTGTTAAGACATCGTTAAATGTTTTCCATCATCCTGAACACAAAAGCAAAGCTTTTGACATTGCAGGATTGGAAGGTGAAATTGTTCGTGTGCATACTGAGTGGCATGATCGTCCAATCAGTCCGAACTATCCCTATGAGGTGCGGTTTGCACCTAAGTTTGTAACGCATTTAGGCGATCACGAGATAGAAGTAGCTAGCTAGACCCCCTTTAATTCCCCCTTGCAAAGGGGGAAAACCAGAAATCTTGTTCCCTCCCCTTTGCAAGGGGAGGGCTAGGGAGGGGTTATTGATAAGTTTTAGAAATCTCTTTAATTGTTTGTACAAGGTAGCCTGCGGGAGAGGGGCTAGGGGTAAGAGTCTTAAATCTGTGTTAAAAGAGAGGTTCTCCCATGCAAACAACAATTTTCAGTATTGTTTTTGCGCTTTTAAGTGGCACTTATATCTATCGCTCCTTTCGGATTATTGAAGAAGGTCAAATTGCTCTGGTTGAAAGATTTGGTAAGTACCAAAAGACGATGGAGCCAGGGATTAATATCGTTTTACCGTTTCTCGATCGCGTTGCCTTGATTAAAAGCTCCCGCGAGCAAGTTCTAGAAATTTTACCGCAGCCCTGCATAACATCCGATAGCGTTAGTGTCAGTGTCAGTGGCGTGATGTATTGGCAAATTAGCGATCTTAAACAAGCCAGATATAACATTGAAAATGTCGATAAATCTCTAGTAGTCTCTCTCTCAACTCAGATCCAGACCCAAATCGGGCGTTGTGATCTAGATAATATTGTTGGTGGTCAAGAACGTATCAATGGTGAAATTTTAGCGGGTATTTCTAGTGACACCAACGCATGGGGGATCAAAGTTTTACGAGTGAGGTTGGGCGAAATTACGATTCCAACTTCGGTGCTTCAGTCGATGGAAAAGCAAAAGGCCGCCGAAATTGAGAAAAAAGCGATGATTTCGCGATCTGAGGGTGAAAAAGCTTCAGAAATTAAAAAAGCTGAGGCAGTGGCGATGTCCAATCTCACTCTCGCAGAATCTGAGCGTCAAGTGCGTCTGGAACAGACTGAGGCAATGGCGTTGTCGATTGAGCGGATTGCTGATGCGATCGCCAATCATCCCAATGGTAAAGAGGCGGTGCAATATTTATTAGCTCAGAAATATCTGGAAATGGGACAGGCGATCGGCGAAAGTTCGAGTAGCAAAGTTTTATTTATGGACCCTCAGTCAATTCCAGGCGCAATTCAATCATTGTTAGCAATGACTGATACGAAGATGACGGAGGCGATCGCTAAACAACCTTTTGGCGCAAGCACCAATATTCCATCAACGTTACGCAATTTGCCTGAGATTAAGCCTTTCAATCCACCATCAGATCGGGAGAAAGGCAATCCCAGCAGTAATTAAGCTCATGCTAGCAGGTTGTATTCTTGACGTTGCATACATTCCTAATGATCGCCAAAAAATAGGTGATAAAGTTTAGGCTGAAATGCTTGCTGGCTAGGTGATATACAACTGTGAAAACTTGAAACTATTGTGAACATATGCGATCGCCCAATCATCTTTTCAAGTTTGCGATTAGGCGATCGCAATCTCACTCAACAACAAATATTCCTAAATGATTTGATGTGTTTTAGAGTGCGATCGTCAATAATTTCTGTAGAGTTAACAACGAAGTCAACTATTTTTACTTGCTTAATCTCTGCTAAAAACAGATAAATTAAACGGAGCGATCGGTTCGGCATAACAACACAGTTGAGCCGAAATAGATAACTTTGAAAACTCAATCGATCAGATTACAGCATTCTGAGGGAGCAACTTGTTAGCCCTCAACACGATAAAGCATATTTACCAAGGAGACTCGACAATTTTATTAATTACTTCCCATTGATTTATGCTCGTATCTATGATTAAGACTGACCACCACTTTCCTTCACCACAGCTAGGGCATTTAAATTGTAATTCTTGTTCTCCATTAGTAATTGTAAAAGTGGCATGACACGTGGATAAGGAAGCATCTCCAGAGTAATTATGCACAGCAAAATAGTACTTACCTTTGACCCACTTAGCAATCTTAATAATTTCAAATCCATTGCCAGAACGTATATCTTCGTGAAGGGTTGCCCACGGTTTAGTTATGATACTGCCCTTGTTGGAATAACAAATACTATAAGTATCCGTAATAGCCTCAACTCTGAGGTGTAAATCAAGATCTTGAGGAGTATCTCCCCATGTGAGAGTTGCTCTTCCGCCTTTAATAAGACTATTAAAAACAGATTGGTCTTTACTAGAAGTTGCACTCTGAGGAAGAGCACCTTTAATAAGTTTCTTAAATTCGGTCTGAGATGCTATCGAATTCGGGCGCATCATCCCAATCAGATGAGTTCTATTTCTAACTTCTAGATCTACTTTATCCAAAATATTCTGATTTGCTGAGCCATAATTCACTATGATGACATGTGCATTAGGTCGCCCCCGTGCGTAATCAGATAAAGCAGAGCTAAAGTTTTTTGCAGATGCTTTGGAATATTGCTTGCACTCTACTACAAGTAAGGATGATTCTGGGCTAGTAATAGGATCGATGACTAAAGAATAATCTGGTTGTATTGATCTTAACCTGCCTTTTCCAATCGGGTTTTTTAGAGGAGAGCGCAATTCTGTCCAGATATGTAATCGAGGCTCAAAATCATCTACTGTCGCAAAATGTGTGCCAGAGAAGGAGAATTTAAGCGTACCATCTGCTTGATGAATTCTAATTGGATGGTTTTCTAAAGAATCTAATATTTGGGTGGCTATCCAAATTGAATACAGTTCATATCGATATTTCCACAAAGGGAGTTGAAGAAAATCTTGAAGGTGCTGAACTAGAGTTTCTCTTTCCACTTCCACTTTGGGTATTTGGCTAAAAACATTCTCTAATTCCTCTCGTAGTCTCGTAGCTTCATTTAGCTGGCTTTGATGTTCTAGCCTAGAGATTCTTTCTATTTTAAGATATGCTCCCTTTGCTAAAGAAGCAGACCAATTGTCTGAATCAATATAAGCGAGAAGTTCTGTAGACCACCTATCTTGCTCTTCCTGCGTAATTTGTTGATCACTTTCAGATAAGTTATCCCGTCGCCCAAGTCCCTTTTTTTTAAGTATGGCTCTTTCTTTACCATATTTAGAACTTTCTATAACGACTTCATTCCAAACTCTCCAAACCTTAGCGAGAGTTTTATTAAGTTCGAGATTGTCACTGCAAGGAGTAGGCAACGGAATATCAGGCCAAACCTTTTGTTCTAAATACTGACTTAGCCATATTTGAAGATTTTGATTCTGTATATTTTCATTATTTTCTCTTAAAACGGCATTTAGCCTCCAGATGTTATTTTTATCCCATTTATTTGCCAAATATATTCCTGATACTTTTTTCCAACTTTCTATCCACTTCCTGAAATTGGATAGATCAAATTCCAGCTCTGGAATATCTTGTCGAAAGTCGAAGCTAATAGCTATATTTTTATTCGTCTGTTTCGCACCTGCCTTTTCAAACATGCACAAAAGATCGGTCATCATTTCTGCATAGGGTTGTACAGTCTGAAAGAAGGCTACGATAAAATCCTCGGTACTTGTATTTTCCAAAATATCTTCAAAACTAGACTGACTTGGTATTGCAAGTCGAATCCTTAATTCTTCTTCTAAGTCATCATCATATAAATTTGTATCCAAACCTCCTTGTTTTTTAAGGAACTTCCATACATCAGAAGCACTTTGTAATAATTCAGAAACCTCGATATCCTTATGCATATTCTTTCCGCGAGAAAATCCTTGAGGGGTGATTGATGGCTTAGAGATAATCTGCTGCTCGTAAAGTTCGACTTTTATCAATGACTCTATGGTGGCTTGAATATTGAACAACTTAGCCTTTGAGCAGCTTTCCAACTAGCAATCTAGAGAACTAACAATATATTATCCCGTAACTGCCGTTAAATTCTTGTTTTAATAGTATATTACCGCAGCTTTTACTACAAGGTCATCGCGACCGCCTCAACAATCATCTTCTCAAGTTTGCAGAGGGCGATCGTAATTTCACCTAACCACAAATATTCACTAATGATTTAATGCGTTTTAGCTTGCGATCGCCTCAACAATCATTTTCTTAAGTTTGCGATTGTGCAATTCGCAATCTCACCCAACAACAAATATTCTCAAATGATTTGATGTGTTTTAGAGAGTGATCACTATACCTCAAGATAATTATTCCCATTATATTATCTCCATAAACTTCTTTAGAAAGTCTACAAATAATTTTACATTGACATTATCTAGAAAAGTATTTTCACGGACTAAGTTAGCCTGATCAATAATTACATTCATGGAAGAACCTGATTTTTTACCCTGACCTGCACAAGTAATAATTGCTTTTTTGCGCCTACTTATTTCGGCGATTTTGCGTTCTTTCTTTTGACTATTTGTGTCCCAAACAAATGACTCGTTAATAAATTCAGTAGCTTTTTGAATTATTGCTTTTTGATCTTTTTCAAACATTGGTAGCAAAATATCCTCAAGTGTTCCATTCTGTACATCAAGTCCCCAAATATACGCGGCTTTATCTCCAGCAATAGCTCCGAATGGATTGTCTTTTAAAACAATCAAGTTTGCAAAAGACCATGTTGGATCATCCTCAATGACAGAAAAATCTTTTTTTATTCTTGTGAATAATGCAGTTGCTCCAAGATGGTCAGCATCATAAAGAAATAAATACTTTGCTTCTGTGACAATTGCTGTTGCGCCACTTGGAAAAACACTTGCTTGCGGTAATAATAACAAAAAAAATTTGAGTAATAATTTTACCTTATCTATTTGAGAGCTACCGCCACTGTTAAAGAGTAAAACTAAATGCTCATCTTTTCCCCATACACTATCAGGCAGGAAAAACTTATGAGACATATTCAAACTTAAATCTTTAGCGGCGTGATGCTCGACGCTTGTCTTAAATAACGAATTAAAAGGTGCTGGGTACTCACTAAATTTGTATTCAATTTTTTGAAATTGTAAACAATATTTAAACACCTGTTGAACAAATGCAATATCATGAGAACCTTCACAAAAAACAAGTAGAGCTTTTACTTCTTTCATTATCTAGCTCTCCTTAAATCTACATCACCAGCTTCAAGTAATTTTTGAAACTCATGTCCCGTAAATTCTATTGCTTTGACAATATTTTTTTTACACACCAAAGCATGAAAAGCAAATTCATCGACATCAACATTTGGAATATTTTCAATAAATGCATCAATACACTCTTTACTGTGACTGGTTAAAAAGACTTGTACATTAAACAATTTCGATAACTTGTGAATAAACTGGCAAAACTTCCCAATCAGTTCTGTATGTATCGCATTTTCAAATTCATCAATCAGCACAATACCATTTTGTGCTGAAGCAAATAATAAGGAAACAAAGAAGATACGTTGTAAACCTTCACCATATTCCATTAAATCTAAAGCATTTTTATAATCACTATCAGTAACAAGAAAACGTTGCCATTCATTCACTAAACGAATATCACTAATACTAGGTACTACATCCTGTTGAATAAATTTAAAGATCTCACCCAATGCTTTTGATTGCGTACTTATGTGATAGAAGGATGTATAACGATCTGGTTCATTCAGAAAAAATGGACTACTGAATGCTGCTGGACACAATAATTTGATTGAACTTGCCTGTGTTTCACGGTTACGCCCCAAAAAAATCCGCGTTAATGATTCTTGTTGGGTATTACCAAACATCGAAGTTAATTCTACACTTCTTAAATAACTAGCTTTATCAAATTCTTTATTCTCTTCTAAAGAAGAATTCATGGTAACGGAACATTCCTGATTATCAAAAGTTCCTTTTAATTCATAAGATTCTGGTAATTGCTGGGAAAACCATTCTAGATTTAAGCGATCTTCTGATACTTTACCTCGACGGCGAATAACTTCTGATAAACCACCAAAATCATTTTGGCGAGACAGCAAATAAATCGCTTCTAATAACGTAGTTTTTCCTGAGTTATTTAAGCCTGTAAATAAATTGATACGGGCTATTTTAGTAATTTTTAAACGATCAAGTTTTTTGTAATGACATAAATTAAGTTCGGTAAAGTGTTGATCAATACGATCATGGAAAACTGTTTTTTGTTCAACTCCAGAAAAACCTGATGCTTTTGTTCTATCAATGACACTTTGCAAACGACCTAGAGAATTTTCTAATTCAGGTAAATTTTTACCTTGAATCGTCATTTGTCCCAATGTATCAATTTCTCTAGTAACGGATTTTATAGCTGCGTCTTGTCGTTCATTAAAAACCAGATCACTCACTCTATAAGCACTATTGAGATCTCGGCTGATTTTGAGTTGTTCAATAGCCTTGATGTCATTTACCAATTTACCTAAAGTCCTTACATCATCTCGCCTAATGATAGCTGGCTCTAGCCTCTTACCAAAGCTAATTTGTTCATCATCTGTTTCTTCCTCTTTAGGCTCTTGTGAAATCCATGAAAAGAATATATTCAGATTAACTATATCTTTAGCTTTATATTTAGCATCATCCCAATCCAACCACCTTTTTAGGGCATCATTTCTAACAGTTTCTTTAAAAATGGGAAATTTACTTTCATTAAATTGATCGCCATAATCTGAATCTTTGTATTGCTCTACTAATGATAATGCGCGTAGGCTACGGCGCAATTCAATCTTTGAAATGCCTATCCTTTTACATATTTCATCTTCACTTAATTTATGAGTTTTGTTCAATTTTTCTAGTAACTTAGCCTCATTCCATTCACCCCATTTTTTGTTACCACTAACGTGCTTCAATCCCATTAAAGTGAGGTGATGAATTTCATCAGCATCTGCATAAATGACGATTGGGACTTCACTAAAAATACTAGGATTAAGATTACCTAAATCAATACCTTTGCTGTCATATTCTGAAGATAAAAACTTTAACGCGGCAATTCGACGATTACCTTCAATAACTACATAGTTAACAGAATCTATTTCACGTACTTGAATTTGGTCAACAGGCAAATAGCCATTAGCTTTAAAACTGTCGATAAGGTCTTGAATATGGATATTTTTATCACCAGACAACAAACGCAATGTCCGTTTCATTACATTTTTATCTTTTATCCTGTCATCATCAACTTCAACCTGTTCTAATTCATGGATTAGACGAAAGTTATTGGGATCAAGGTACAGATTTTCTAAACTAGCAAATTTTTTAGTTGATTCTATTGTTTTATCTATTCTATTCATAGCTTTAATTTAAGTTGACACTAAAATCGCAAAATATCCAATTCTGACTAAAAAATAAAAATGGACATTCACCGTAGCAGCTTGGTTATGTATTCCTGTACAACTGATCTCGAATTATCTTGTTGATGAGACATTACCGTAAATTCACCTACCAAGTCAATGCGATCGCCTCAACAATCATCTTCTCAAGTTTGTGAGGGGCGATCGCAATTTCACTCAGCAACAAATATTCTCAAATGATTTGATGCGTTTTAGAAGGCGATCGCCTTTGAATCACCATGACCTAACTAAAAACGAGCTTCTCATTTTCTACAGTGATAGAAATTTGATGACCTTCTGCAAAAGTTCCTTCTAAAATTTTGTTAGCGATCGGATTCTCAATTTCCCTTTGAATTGCCCGTTTAAGAGGACGCGCACCATAGGAAGGATCGTAACCAACAGCAGCAATATAGTCTTTTGCTTCTTCGCTCAGATTGAGAGAAATCTTGCGATCGCTTAATCTACTCTCAATCCGCTTAATTTGCAAAGTTGCAATTGAACGAATTTCGTTGCGGCGCAAGGCATGGAAGATCACTGTTTCATCAATACGGTTGAGAAACTCAGGACGAAAATGATTGCGGAGAACATCGATTACGCGATCGCGCATTTCATCATAGCGTGAATCAGCATCAAGGTTGTCGGCTAAGTCTTTGGAAGTTTCCAGAATGCGATCGCTACCAATATTACTGGTCATGATGATCACCGTATTTTTGCAATCCACTAAACGCCCTTGGCTATCAGTAATCCTGCCATCATCGAGAACTTGTAAGAGAATATTAAATACATCGGGGTGAGCTTTCTCGACCTCATCAAATAGCACCACCGAGTAAGGATGGCGGCGCACTGCTTCTGAGAATTGCCCACCTTCTTCATAGCCGACATATCCGGGGGGCGCACCAATGAGACGCGATACAGAATGCTTTTCCATGTATTCCGACATGTCAATCCGAACCATCGACGCATCGGAATCAAAGAGAAATTCGGCAAGGGCGCGAGCAAGTTCAGTTTTGCCAACTCCCGTTGGTCCCAAGAACAGAAAAGAACCAAGCGGACGATTAGGATCGTTCATCCCTGCACGGGCGCGGCGGATTGCTGACGCTACCGAAGTTACAGCTTCTTCTTGACCGATCACGCGATCGTGGAGGTGGGATTCTAAAGCTAGTAATTTTTGGCGATCGGATAGCAATAATTTTTTGAGGGGAATCCCTGTCCAACGGGCGACAATTTCGGCAATGTCATCTTCGGTGACTTGTTCGCGAAACAAAGAACCATCTGCTCTTGTAAGACTTAGTTGCAGTTCAATAGTATCAAGTTTTTTCTCTAGTTCAGTTAATTTGCCATATTTTAGTTTAGCTGCCTGATCTATGAAATAGTCACGTTCAGCCTGTTCGATTTCTAAATTTGTCTGAGCAATTTGTTCCTTGATAGACTTCCAATTATCTCTCATGTCTTTTTCTTGTTGCCAACGATCATTGAGAGTTGTGAACCTAGCACTCAAAGTATTAAATTCGTGATCGAGACGCTCAAGACGTTCTTGTACAACTTTGCCAATTTTGTTTCTATAAATTACCTTGCCATCCTCTTCTACCCGTTCGATGGGTACAGAATCTTTCTCTTGCTGCAAAGATACTCTTTCCATTTCTAATTGCATCAAACGACGATCAATTTCATCTAGTTCCAATGGTCTAGAATCCATTTCCATTTTCAACTTCGCCGCCGATTCATCGATAAGATCGATCGCCTTATCTGGTAAAAAGCGATCGGTGATATAGCGATTAGAAAGAGTCGCCGCCGCTACTAATGCCGAGTCAGAAATAGTCACACCATGATGCGTTTCATAGCGTACCTTTAAACCGCGCAAAATCGAAATTGTATCTTCTACAGTCGGCTGCTCGACTAGCACTTGCTGAAATCTACGCTCTAGGGCTGCATCTTTCTCAATGTATTGACGATATTCATCCAGAGTTGTCGCGCCAATACAACGCAATTCACCCCGCGCTAACATTGGTTTGAGAATGTTCCCTGCATCCATTGCGCCCTGCTGCGTTGCCCCAGCCCCAACGACCGTATGCAATTCATCAATAAACAGCACAATCTTTCCATCAGAGTTGAGAACTTCCTTAAGTACTGCTTTCAGCCGATCTTCAAATTCACCGCGATATTTTGCGCCTGCAATTAGCGAACCCATATCAAGGCTAATAATCGTGCGATCTTTGAGAGATTCTGGCACATCGCCACGAATAATTCTCTGCGCCAATCCTTCCGCGATCGCCGTTTTACCCACCCCCGGCTCACCAATCAACACAGGATTATTCTTAGTCCGTCGCGACAGAACCTGTACCACACGACGAATTTCATCATCGCGCCCAATCACAGGATCGAGTTTTCCTTCCTTCGCCTGTTCCGTGAGATCTCGCCCATATTTCTCCAAAGCCGCATACTTGGCTTCAGGATTTTGATCAGTGACAGTCTGGCTACCGCGAAAAGATTTAATCGTTTCTTCTAGTTTCTTGCGATCAATACTCAGATCGCGATATAGCCGCTTACCAAGGCGATCGTCATCCGCCAAGCCGATCAGCATATGCTCGATCGCCATAAAGTCATCGCCAAAAACCTTGCGGCTTTCTTCAGCGCGATCCAGCCATATCTCCAAATTACGCGCCAAGAATAATTGTTCTGAACTAGCCACACGCGGCTGTCTCCGCAAAAACTCTTCTACCTGTCGCCGCGCCCTTGCCATCGGCACTGACATCGCCGCAAATATATTCGCGGTCAAGCCCTCTTCCTGCTCTAAGAGTGCCATGACTAAATGCTCAACCTCAAGGTTCTGGTGTTGCGATCGCCTTGCGACCTCCTGCGACTTGACGATCGCTTCCCATGCTTTTTCAGTAAATTTTTTCGGATCGGTTGGTTGCATTGGCTTTGGTTACAGGGCGATCGAGGGTAATGACTAGCAATAGTTAATATAAGTTTACATCTTTCGTAGAGCCTAATTCGGGAGATTTTGGGTTATAGATTTTTGAGTGAGATAGCGATCGCACAATACCAGAGCCACCATCGCCTCCACCATCGGCACGGCACGAGGTAACACGCATGGATCATGACGACCGCGCCCCGTGAGCGTAGTATCTTCACCTGTGATAGACACCGTTTTTTGTTCTAGCAAAATCGTGGCAGTCGGTTTAAAGGCAACTCGCAAAATAATATTTTCACCGTTAGAAATGCCGCCTTGAATGCCGCCAGAGCGATTGGTGCGCGTGCGAAGGCGATCGCCTTCCATGTAAAACTCATCGTTATGTTCACGACCAGTTAAATGAACGCCATCAAAACCTGAGCCAATTTCAAAACCCTTACTGGCTGGTAAAGACATCACCGCTTTAGCGAGATCCGCTTCCAATTTGTCGAATACAGGATCGCCCAAACCGACAGGCACATTTCGCGCCACACATTCGATTACGCCGCCAACTGAGTTGCCATCACGACGGATTTTATCGATAAAATCGATCATTTTTTCCGCCATCACAGGATCGGGACAGCGCAAAATATTGCTTTCCACTTGTTCCATCGTGACTGTATTCGGATCAATATCAGGCGCAACAAAATCTTTAACCTGTCTGACATAGGCGATAATTTCTACACCTGCGGCTTCTTTGAGAATTTTTTTGGCGATCGCCCCAGCCGCCACCCGCCCGATCGTTTCTCGCGCCGAAGATCTGCCGCCGCCTTGCCAATTGCGAATCCCATATTTTGCTTGATAGGTTGCATCAGCATGGGAGGGACGGAATTTTTCGGACATTTCCGAATAGTCTTGGCTGCGAGCATCTTTGTTCTGCACCAAAATCATGATCGGTGTGCCGATGGTTTTACCTTGAAATACGCCTGACAATATTTGAGCGCGATCGTCTTCGCGGCGCGGAGTCACGATTTTGCTTTGCCCCGGTTTGCGGCGATCGAGATCGACCTGAATATCCGCTTCACTAAGCTCTAGTTGTGGTGGGCATCCATCGACGATCGCCCCCACGCCCCCGCCGTGAGATTCCCCAAATGTCGTGACGCGAAATAAATGCCCGAATGTACTACCCATATTTAAACGTTGAATCCTAAAAAATAATCAATAAAAAATAAGTAATGATCAAACCTTGATCATTATACGATGTGCGACTAATAGTCTGGAAGCGTTAATTTTTCGCGATAGGGCAACCGCACACGTTTCTTAACATTTTAGCCGCTAACCCCTAAATGCTTGCTAGACAAGAGTTTCAGCTAGAGAGACAGACAAGAGAAAACAAGCCATTTAAAATTCTTGATCAAGATTTTACAAAGATATTTT
>JBDNJN010000130.1:0-5553 GCA_041687725.1 Pseudanabaena sp. | reverse complement strand
TGGCGTTAGGAACTAGCGCTTCTGCTTGTGGAGGGGATGTAAGTCGCTCTGGTAAGATTTCGGTCTTGCTAGACGCTGTTCCCGTTGAGACAAGAAGCCAGCACTGTACCGCCTAAGCGGTCAGTGTCTGGTAGTTCACTCCATCCTGAAGACTTGGATCAATTTAAGGCTCTAATCAAAGCTGGCTTTGATAAACTTGCCACCTTCCGCCACGAATTTCGGATTATTACGATCGCGGGTGAAGTTAAATGGGTACAGAATATTACCCGTTATTACCGTACAGATTTGGGAACAGTGCTTGCCGATGGCGTATGTATCGACATTAGTGAAAAAGGAGAAGCTGAATCTAGTCTGCAACATGCTAATGAGCTATTACGCGCCGTGATTAAGTCGGTTCCTGTGGCGATCGATATTGTTAGCCCTGAGGGAAAGGCTTTGTTATGGAACGCTGCCTCCGAAAAACTATTTGATTGGAATAATTCTGCAATTGTTGGTCATCCTGCCCCGAATATTCCCGAATCTCAAGCGTTGGAATTACAGTCAGCAATTCTGGATACGTTAGCGGGGAGACCTCTTGAGGCTGTCCAAATGTCTTTTCAAATCCATGACAGTTGGACTCAAGTGAGTATGTCAACTGTCCTCGTTCATGATCTGAATGGCAAAATCATGGGTGTGTTACGGATTATTGACGAATTAGGCGATCGCAGTTCTAATTTCACAGGTAGTAGTCAGGTTCTCCAGCAATCCCATAGTTCATCACTGGTTCACGCTGGAACAGAAGCGATCGCTAATTTTGTAACCATCAATGCCAATACACTGCTCAATCAATACCAAATTGGTCAGCGCAATTTTGCAGGATTGAATTTGCGCGGTGCTTATTTTGTCGAGGCTGATTTACAGCAAGCAGATTTTAGCGGTGCTGCGCTCAATGGTAGTAATTGCAGCCATGCCAATTTTCAATCTGCAAATCTACGCGGTGCAGATCTGCGCGGCGCAAACTTCCAGTTTGCAGATCTGCAATGGGCAGATTTGCGCGGTGCAGATCTGCGTGGTACTGATTTGCGAGATGCGAACACAACAGGCGCAATGCTTGATGATATTAATTTTTTAGGCACTCTCTCATCAATTTAAAAAGTGCGATCTTGTTTAGGCAAGACCAAAACCAATTTTAAAATCTAAACATTAGGGTATATTTAGCCTTGATGCTACAACGGCTGATTATGTTTAAGAAAATTTTCTCCTTTGGTTTGCTTGTGTTTGTCCCGATTTCAGTAATCGGTCACTTACTAGGATGGAATTCTACGCTCGTATTTGTGACTTCAGCGATCGCGATTTTGCCCTTAGCAGGTTGGCTAAGCACGGCAACTGAAGAAATCTCTGTAGTTTTGGGGCCATCGTGGGGCGGTTTATTAAATGCGACTTTTGGTAATGCGACAGAACTAATTATTGCGATCGTCGCATTGAATGCAGGTTTTACCAGTGTCGTGAAAGCTAGCATCACAGGTTCGATTATTGGCAACCTGTTGCTGGTGATGGGGCTGTCGATGCTTTTGGGCGGACTGCGCTATAAGGAGCAAGAATTTCAGCCGACAATGGCACGATTAAATGCTTCAGTAATGAATTTGGGGGTAGTTGCGATATTGTTGCCGACGGCTGCCAATTTTACATCTGTAGGGATAAGTGAAGAAATCTTGCAAAAGTTATCGATCGCCGTGGCGATCGTGCTGATTATTGTCTATTGTCTGACGCTCTTATTTTCGATGAAAACCCATGCCTATCTCTACGATGTCGGTAAGTCTGAAGCTGATGATGCGGAAGCCAGAGAAGGTCATCCTCAAGAAGTTAATCTCGGTTTATGGATTGCGGTTTTATTTGGTGTGACCCTGCTAGTTGCATTAGAATCTGAGCTTTTAGTTGAAACTTTGGAAGAGGCGACCGCCCAACTAGGTTTAACAGAATTATTCACTGGGGTGATTGTATTACCGATTATTGGTAATGCGGCCGAGCATACAACGGCAATTACGGTGGCGATGAAAAACAAAATGGAACTTTCGGTATCGGTGGCGATGGGTTCAAGTATGCAAATCGCTCTATTTGTTGCGCCTTTGCTAGTGATTGTCGGCTGGTTTATGGGTAAACCGATGGATTTAAACTTCAATCCCTTTGAGTTAGTTGCGGTTGCAGTTGCAGTGCTAATTGCGAATTCGATTAGCTCTGATGGGCGATCAAATTGGCTAGAAGGAGCTTTACTAGTATCGACTTACGCGATTTTGGGCTTCGCATTTTACTTTCAACCAGTCTAAAAACCTCACCCCTAGCCCCTCTCCTTGCAAAGGAGAGGGGAACAAGAAAAAATTCTGGCTCCCCTTCTCCTTTGCAAGGAGAAGGGGTTGGGGGACGAGGTAAATTTTTCTTTCCACGTAACATCAGTTTTAATTACAAGCTGGGATAATCGGTATAGCCCTTCTCATCACCACCGTAGAAAGTATCGCGATCGGGCGTATTCAGTAGAGCATTCGCCGCAAAACGTTCTACTAGATCGGGATTAGCGATGTAGAGACGACCAAAGGCGACCAGATCAGCCGAGCCTGAAGCGATCGCTGCATTACCAGTCTCAAAGCTATAACCACCCGCAGTCATAATTGTTCCATTATAAATCGGACGGAAGAAGTCCGCGTTGAGATCGGGTTGATCTTCGGCTGTGCCGAACCCTTCAACTCTAGGCGCAACCAAATGGAGATAGGCAAGATTAAATTGATTCAATCTATTTTACTGAACCACGATAGATACGTTCGGCTTGTTCAAAGGGTATCCACGAAGGTAAATCACCAGAATTTTTTGGCCGAGCTTTTTGGTTTACATTTTGTTTCGTATTCTGATATTCAGATGGGACGGGTGGCGCATCTGTCTGCACAAAATGCTCATTGGTGGGACTCGCTAGCAAAGTTTGCGGAACTTCAAAATCATCAGTTACAGCATCGTAAGCCAGCACTTCACCTGTCTCAATGTCATAGATCCAGCCATAAATTGACATCTTATTTTGATGCAACTTCGAGCGAATCACGGGATAGGTTTTCAGGTTCTCGATCTGAGTGACGACATTCTCCGCCATCGTAATCGCCAAAAGTTCGTCACCTTTTTTGTCAGCATAATTTTCATGAATCAAGCGGCGCGTTGATTCCGCATGTTGCAACCATTCATATACAAGCGGCATCTCAGTTCTCAGCTTCTCTAAATTGAGTAAACCTTTCATCGCGCCACAGTTAGAATGTCCGCAAATAATTACTTGCTCAATGCCAAGGACATGAATCGCATATTCGATCGCTGCACCTTCACCACCATTAGCAGCACCAAAGGGCGGTACTAAGTTTCCTGCATTACGAATCACAAATAGTTCGCCAACACCTGACTGAGTAATGAGATGCGGCACTATTCGTGAATCTGAGCAAGTAATAAACAATACACGCGGTTTTTGCCCTTCTGCGAGTTGCTCAAAAATTCCTTGGTTTTCAGGAAAGTAGGACGACTGAAACTTGTGTAAACCCTTTAGTAGCTTTCTCATATACCAGTGTTGACTTAAAATGCAGCAATAAATTGCTTGTTTTTATTACGTATTCTTTAGTGTATAGCGGTTTGCGCGATCGCCAAAACCAAATAATAATTTAAAAGCCTTGCTTAGCAAGGCTTTTAAATTATTACACCTGAGGAATCGCGCACCACATCGATCGCGTCAACTGAAAGCCCAGTTTTACCGATAGGAGATCGCCATTGTGCAGATACTGACGAGTTTTTTGTAAAATCTCCTGCGTTGCACAATATATTCTTGCCACTGCATATCTGCGATTAGGTAGTAGCACCCGCAAAAGTATCATCGTTCCACTTGACCATGCGATCGCCCGAAATTTAGTATCTTTTTTAGGCGCAATCCATTGAAATCGCTTGCCACTAGCCTTCAAATACGCACCAAAATCGCTTAAAACTGGAGGAATGTTTGTCAGCATAGAGTTAATTAATTTGCTTATTGCTAAAGTACAGCCTGTTGAGGCTTTGAGTAGTCCAGAATTTTTTGAAATTGCCGCTTCGCGGCAATTTCAAAAAATTCTGGGTTTTATAACAGCGCAAAGCGCTGTAATCTGCGCTCTAGCAATATAATCTATGCATTATGCAGCCGACAAAATTCCCTTCAATTATTTTACAATCGCAAAAAGTCCGCGTGATTGCACCGAGCGGAGCCTTACGTGAATGGGAACGCTTTGAGCAAGGGCTAAAAATATGGCGCGATCGCGGTTATGAATTGACAATTCCTGAAAATCTGAGTCAGCCTTGGGGTTATTTGGCAGGAACCGATGAGCAGCGCTGCCAGCAATTTATCGAAGCATGGAACGATCCCGACTGCGTAGCGATCGCCTGTGCGCGAGGTGGTTATGGCTCGATGCGTCTACTCGAAAAACTCGATTGGCAACAACTTAGCGATCGCCCTAAATGGTTAATTGGATTTTCGGATATTACCGCTTTACTTTGGGGACTTGCCAAACACAAAGGCATTGGCGGCTTACATGCGCCCGTAATTACCACTTTAGGCAATGAGCCAGCGCGATCGCAACAGCAGTTATTTGATTGGTTAGAAGGAAAAATTAAT
The DNA here is from genome assembly GCA_041687725.1 of Pseudanabaena sp. GTDB lineage: Bacteria > Cyanobacteriota > Cyanobacteriia > Pseudanabaenales > Pseudanabaenaceae > Pseudanabaena. The sequence goes on along the minus strand of JBDNJN010000130.1, from coordinate 914 downwards.
TCGATTACATTATCAGGCGAAGGATTGAGAACTGGTAAAGCCACAGGTGTTCTCTTACCCGCAAATCTCACCCTCGCGACCCACATCATCGGCACGAGTATCTGTCCTGATCTAGAAAATGTAATTCTGGCGATCGAAGATGTATCCGAAGCACCCTATCGGGTCGATCGCATGTTAACCCATTGGCGTTGGTCAGGACATTTGCAAAAATTAAAAGGAATTGCGATCGGGCGTTTCAGTCAAGCCGAAGTGTCTACTCCCAGTTTCACAATGGCAGAAGTATGGCGCGATCGGCTATGCGATTTAGGAATTCCCATCGTGATCAACTTACCCTTCGGACATGATGGCGAAAATGCTCCCTTACCCGTTGGTTGTATTGCTGAAATTGATGGCGATCGGGGAACTCTTAGCTATAGTAAGTAGGATGGGTTCATCCTAATTTCATGTCTTTATTTTCAGAAATATAAATAAAATCAGCTTTTTCTATGCTATGTAGTGATATGCCCAATAAATACCAATTGCCAAACTCATGATAACTATTGGTAAATGATTGTAAATTCATTGTTAGTGATATTTGATAATTTCTATCAGGAATTCTTGTAACTTTTGAGGTGAATGGCGGATACCATTAATCATATCTAAAGCGGAAATGACTACCACTGATTCTTTGGAGAGTTTACTCATTACTTTATCGTTATTGGTTTATGGCTGTTTGCTTAGGAACTATAAGACTAGGCTTTGACTAATATTTCCTTGCCATGAAGTCTTTACTAGAATAGGGCAACCGCACACGTTTCTTAACATTTTAGCCGCTAACCCCTAAATGCTTGCTAGACAAGAGTTTCAGCTAGAGAGACAGACAAGAGAAAACAAGCCATTTAAAATTCTTGATCAAGATTTTACAAAGATATTTT
>JBDNJN010000017.1:0-50194 GCA_041687725.1 Pseudanabaena sp. | reverse complement strand
CTGCACGAAACAAACGAACTAACCTGCTAGTTGGGCTTTTAAATTCCATTAACTTTTATCCTAAAAGACAACGTAGTTATTGTATGATAAAAATCACTTCAAAACTCACAAAGTCAACAGCCTAGCTTAAGCCCCTTGTTTCATTTCCGAAACAAAGGCGGCGCACTGCGCCGCCTTTGTTTTTTATACGCGTTTGTTTTTTATACGCGAGTGTTGGGGCGAATTAACACAATCGGTGTTTGTTCGGCGGCGTTACCCGCAGGATTCATTAATAGAGCTTGGTTCAGGAGTTTTTCAGATACGCCTGAAGTGGCGGCTAAGACCTTGACGCGGCGCAAATCGTTCACATCCACGATCGCTGCTTCTAGTCCTGTACCTGCCTTAATTTCATCAACGACTGCTTGAGGATTTTTAGGGCCTAAAACAATAAATTGGTCATAGGGCGGCAAAGTGCCAGTCACATCATCGATCAGTCTTGCCTGATCGCCAGCTAGCATATAAAACACCCCGGGTACGCGCAAAAATGCTTTGGCTAAAGCACCGACAACAAACGCATAGGCAACACGCCACGCGCCAGACTCATTAATTAGGGATTGCAAACCACAGGCGGTTGCGAGGCTGGAAGTGCTTTTGAAGTAGTAGCAGAGGCGTTTGGCTAGCCACTTAGGTTTAATGTCACTGGGATGATAGAAATTGCCTTGCATGATCGCGATCGGTGTTTCGGCGATCGTGACAATATCACCAGCCTGAGCATGACTCACCACATAGCGCTGCATCACTTCTACAGGGTTATCACCTGCGGATAATATATGCGTGCGGATTGGTAGCACATCCGCGTCAGGGGTGGGTCGCCAACGTTCTCTTTGATTGGCATCAGGAAACTGTAAGGGAATAATGCAATGCTTAACTTTTTCTTCACGTCCTGCGGGACCATAAATTGTGTAATGGACGCGCACCCACAGGGTTTTCAGTTCTTCGAGATTTTTGCCACTTAGGTCAATCTGAATCTCGACACCAGTACTGTGACGAGGTGTGACGATATATGACTCCCAATAATTATCACTACGGCTAGCAGTATTAGGGTGGCGCGATCGCAACTGGACTTGGCTATTAATTCCTTCTAAAGAATCATTAGATAAAAGCGAAATTACAGGATCTACTTCGACTAAGAAAACATCAAGATTACGAGTTTTGTTTGTGGCTGTTAGCAATAATTCCAAACGATAGTGATCTGGCTCGTAGGTCAAAAATTGCCAAGCGCCGTTATCAAATTCGAGTAAGTTGCCTTGACGAGTTTTGTATTGCCACTCAAACAACAACCACAGCAGCAAAACTAGACCACCCAAAACCGCGATCGCGATCGCCACACCAATCAAAATATTCATAATCTCGCCTTAATCCTCGCCTTAATCCTCTAATCCTTAATCCCTACTAATAGCTTGCTTGAGAGTTTTGCAAAACTCAGCGATCGCGTGCAATCCACCCGCAGGCTCAGCGAGTTTTCGCACCATGGCACTACCCACGATCGCCCCATCGGCATTCCAATCAATTACTTGCTTAGCATGTTCAGGCTGCGAGATCCCGAACCCAACTGCGATCGGTTTATCGGTAATTACGCGCAGTTGCTCGATCATCGTTTTTACGCCTTTAGCAACTTCAGTTCGTACACCCGTAACGCCCGTAGCACTGACCACATAGATAAAGCCCTGTGACTTTTCGGCGATCGCACTTACGCGATCGGGAGGACTAGTCGGTGCAATCAACAAAATTACTTCAATGCCCGCTTTCTCAGCAGGCTCTAGCAATACATGGGATTCTTCGAGAGGTAGGTCAGGAACGACTAGACCGCGCACCCCTGCCGCATAGATTGTTTGTAAAAACTTTTCTACACCCATATTTAAAATTGGGTTGTAGTAGGTGAAGAGGATGATCGGCGATCGCAATTCAGGAGCAACGGTTCGGACAACATCTAATACTTTTTGGAGAGTTGTACCATTTTGCAACGCCCTTGTCGCCGCCGCCTGAATCACGGGGCCATCTGCCAACGGGTCTGAGTAAGGCACACCCAGTTCAATAAAATCCGCGCCGTTTTGATCCAAGACCCGCAAAGCTTTTGCTGTCGCCTCTAAGTTAGGATCGCCAGCCGTAATAAATGGAATCAGAGCAGCTTGCCCTTTAGCCCGCAGTTCTTCAAATCGAGCGGAAACGGATATCATGACGTAAAAATTCCCACAAAATGTAGTCCCGTATTATAGTAGCGCCTCATGGCGACTATCAATAAATTGGCAGGTTGCGCCGCGTCCCTATTTGACGAGATTCATGGTGACTTTATGGATAACTTCATGCTGAATAGTTTCTAAAAGATTTTGGGTTTCGGTTGGCGAGATATGACCATTATCGACTTCGCGCTCTGAAACTTGTGATAAAAAAGCTAAAATCTGCTTCGGTAACATCAAAGTCAAACCATTTTTAAGACGTAGTTCTAGTTTGCGAACTCCTGTAACTACAGGGTAACTGCTGTATTGAGTTAATCCATTGATAAACTGTCCACCAGCATCGAAGTAACTCAACTGCACATATCGATAGCTAGGTGGTTGACTGCTATAGCCAGTAAGTTCTTGTTTGACAAACTCAGCCAGATGCGGTGAGCCATCAATCTCTTTAAGTAACAAACATTGCTCTAATGCTTGCGTTAATGGCAACTTAGCGATCGCCTCTTCTAAATCTAGGCGCATTGCCAACATCGCGAGAATGTCTTTAAGAGTAGGAGCAGTGCAAGATTCTGGGAATGACATGATGATCCGCAGATCGCGACTGTGTAAAATGGATATTAAATTGATTTTGGCATAAAAAGTTCATGCTCACTTCCGATCGCAACGCTACAGAAGTTATGACACAGGACATCATGGATGTCCCCAAACGGGGAATGCCCGTCACGATCATCACAGGTTTTTTAGGTAGTGGCAAAACCACTTTGCTCAATCACATTTTACAAAATCAGCAAGATCTAAAAGTTGCGGTTTTAGTAAATGAATTTGGTGACATCAACATCGATAGCCAGTTATTAGTTTCCGTCGATGAAAATATGATGGAACTGAGCAATGGCTGTATTTGCTGCACGATCAATGATGGCTTGGTTGATGCTGTTTATAGTGTTCTCGAACGCGGCGATCGCATTGACTACATGATCGTGGAAACGACAGGCGTTGCTGACCCATTACCGATCGCCTTAACTTTCTTAGGCACTGAGCTACAGCATTTAACCCGACTCGATTCGATTTTGACCGTAGTTGATTCCGAAGCCTTTACATCTGAGCATTTTAATAGTGAGGCGGCTTATGCCCAAATCATGTACGGCGACATTATTATTCTCAATAAAACCGATCTAGTTGCCGAAGAAAAGCTGCAAGAATTGGAAACATACATTAATAAAACCAAGACTAAAGCGAGAATTTTAAAATCGCAGATGGGTGTTGTGCCACTGCCACTAATTCTCGATATCGAGATTGACCAATCCGCGATCGCTCCTGCACCAGAGGCTGAACATGATGCACATGCTCATGAGCCTGAACATGTCCATGATGCTAACTGTGGTCATAATCACGACCATGACGATCATCACCACCATCATTCCGATCATCTCGAAAACGACGGTTTTATTTCGATTTCATTTCAAAGCGATCGCGCCTTTAATCTCGACAAGTTCCAAAATTTTCTGGACAAGCAATTACCCATCGATGTTTTTCGCGCCAAAGGAATTTTGAATTTTGCCAATATCGACAATCGCTATGTCTTTCAACTCAGTGGCAAACGCTACGAACTCAAGACCGACGATCGCAACAAATCTTTAAATAATCAGATAGTGATCATCGGTCGGAATTTAGATCGTGAAGATCTATTAACAAAACTTACAGATTGCCTCGCTTAAACAAAAAAAGCACCCTTGGGGTGCTTGTAAAAATGAATTACTCACAATTACAAGCCTTAACAAGGGGCTTAAGCCCCTTGCCTGTTCAAGTTATGGGTGCTTTTTTTGTTACTAAGCGTGAACTGCAAGGCGATCGCAAAGTTGATCGGCTTGAATCACCCCCTCAACGCGATCAACAGGCGCTCCATCTTTAAACAGCACCAATGTGGGCAAAGCAAAAACCTTATACTGCGAAGCGAGATCGGGATAATTATCAGTATTGATCTTCACAATCTGCACCTTGTCTTTCATTCTTTCGCTAACCTTGTCCAAGATCCCTGTCATAAGTTGACAAGGACCACACCAAGGCGCATAGAAGTCAACAAGGACAGGCAATTCCGAACCTTCTAACAACTCGTCAAAACTACCAAACTGCTTTTTTACTGACATAGGGGCGATCGCTCCGTTAAAAATTTAATTCTATAGCAATTACCAAAAAAGTAGGCGGAAAGCTTTATGCTCCTCCTACTTTTCTGCGTTTTAAATCTTTTTGTCGTAAAGGTTACATCGCTAGGCTAAAATTGTCACTGGCTATTACTCAACCTGCAATGATCTCTAGTAACGATTTTCGACCCGGCGTAACAATTGAACTTGATGGCGAAGTCTGGCGTGTAGTTGAATCTTTACACGTAAAACCTGGCAAAGGTTCGGCTTTTGTTCGCACCACGCTAAAAAGCGCCATGACAGGCAAAAATTTAGACAGAACCTTTAGGGCTGGTGAGACAATGCCTCAAGCCGTTCTAGAGAAAAGCTCAATGCAACATACCTATAAAGATGGTGATGACTATATCTTTATGGATATGCAGAGCTATGACGAAGCGACTTTGACAGCAGCGCAAATCGGTAGCCGCGTTAAGTACATCAAAGAAGGTATGGAAGTAAACGTCGTGCGCTGGCGTGAAAGAGTTATTGATGTAGAACTGCCTAACGCAGTTGTCCTCGAAGTAGTCGAAACCGATCCTGGTTTGAAAGGCGATACAGCCACAGGTGGCAGTAAAGTTGCCAAGCTTGAAACTGGCGCATCCATCATGGTTCCTTTATTTGTAAGTATTGGCGATCGCGTCAAAATTGATACCCGTGAAGACACGTATTTGGGGCGTGAAAATTAGGTGGAATTTAGCTTAGAGCAAGTACGCGAACTCGTTATGATTTTAAATCAGACGGATATTACCGAACTGACTTTAGAATCAGGCGATGTCCGTTTGAGTATCCGTAAGAGCGAAACTAGAGTTGCATCTGTGGCTCCGCCATCTCTTCCTGTTACTTATGCAGCGCCATCACCAGTAGCGATCGAGCAGACTACTAGTCCTATAGCTCATCATACCAACACGATCGCGGATTCTCTGCCTGCCAAAAAGCTAATCGAAATTACATCGCCCATGGTTGGCACATTTTATCGATCCCCCTCACCTGACGATGCGCCCTTTGTGGAAATTGGCGATACGATCAAAAAAGGCAATGCCGTCTGCATCATTGAAGCCATGAAGCTAATGAATGAGATTGAGTCAGAAGCCTCTGGCAAAATTGTAGAAATTTTGGTGGAAAGCTCTCAACCAGTTGAGTATGGTCAAGTTTTAATGCGAATTGAAGCAAATTAAAAATTTAAAATCTAAAAAAATAGCTGTCGCTAAGTATGTCAGGAACCAAAACCCAAAAAGTAGATGCGGCGCTCCGCATCTACTTTTTGGGTTTTGATTTGTCTTAATACAAGTGGCGACAGCTGTATTAAAAAGCTAACAGCAGCTAGGCTCTGCGTACATTTTTGATTAACCAGTTAAACTTTGCTTCGGCTAGTTCTAAGTCGGTGATCATCGACTGACCAAATCCTCCCAGATCTGAGTCTAAATCATAGCCATATCCGAGGCGGCTAACAGTACCGCGTAGGCGATCGGAAAGACAAAGGCAGATCGCACGATAAAATCGTGACGAAAAATTTGTATCCTGTTGCAGTTTTGATAAAAGTTGCACTCTAGGGATTGACAATACAACGCTTTCTTCGAGCGATCGCACACTAGCGAGGGGAGGTCGAGTATCGATAAAAGATACTTCGCCGACAATTTCTCCTTCAGAGATTCTGGCAAGTTCTTTTTGATCTTGTGACTCAATCGCGACGCTGAAAGAACCACTCACAACAATGTATAAAGCTTCGCTGACTTGCCCTTCACGAATCAATAGGCGATCGGTTGAAATTATCTCTCTTTTGCCTTTTTGAACAAACCAATCAAGGTCATTATTATTCAGTTCGCTAAAAAAAAGTAAAATTTTCTTCACATTCAACCTCTATTAAATAAATAAGTAAATAAAACTTAAGAAGCCATATTCTTGCAGATTTTTTTATAAAAATATTAAAAATTTTAAGAAATACTTATTTTCAAATATTTATAGCGATCGCGATAATTACTTAGCTCTAAATATAGCAATTCCAAATGAACCGTGGAAGTTAAAGCCCATAACAAGGGGCTTAAGCCCCTTGTTTATCTACAAATGATTTAGGATTACTATATAAAGCTGCGCTTGGCGCAGCTTTATATTTAATAATTTATAAAAGAAGCATCATTTTTAGAGCTGCGGGTTCAGATAAATCACCTTCAAATAGAATTTTGCAATTTGCATGAAGATGGCGAGCGATGTGGTAAAGCGACTCGATCTCGTCGAGAGCATCAGCTTTGATCGCAATTTCTTCTAGCGAAAGCGATACATTTGATAATTTTAATGCGTCAACAAGTTTCTTTTGCAATGCTAATACTTTCGCGCCAGCTTTTTTACCTGCCTCAACACCTGGTTGATGGTAAGCATTGATATTCACCAGTGAAGCGTAGAAACTCACAGCACGCTCATACAGAGCAATTAATGCGCCAACAGTAAGTTCAGAAACAATGGGGATTGTGACCGTAATTGAGTCTCTACCATTTTCATACAGAGCATTACGAGTACCTTGCAAAAAGCCGAACAAATAATCGCCACTGACAACGCCATCTTCGACTTCAGGGTGATGCTTTGCAGAGTCCTGTAAAACCTCGATAAAAGTTGCAAAAAAGTTGGGGACACCATCGCGTAGTTGCTGCACATAGGCATGTTGATCGGTAGAACCCTTATTACCGTAAACAGCGATTCCTTGATGAACGACATTGCCATCAAGATCTTTCTCTTTACCGAGAGATTCCATGACCAATTGTTGCAGATAGCGACTAAACAAGAGCAGTCGATCTTTATAGGGCAGGACTACCATATCTTTTTCGCCTTTGCCATTGCCTGCAAAGTACCATGACATGGCGAGGAGGGCAGCAGGGTTTTGGCGAATATCTTCGTTGCGGGTGGCGGTATCCATTAAACTCGCACCGCGCAACATTTCGCGGATGTTGATACCTTGTAATGCCGCAGGTAATAAACCAACTGCTGATAGTTCTGAGGTTCTACCGCCGATCCAGTCGTACATCGGAAACTGATCGAGCCAGCCACTAGCGATCGCATATTTCTCTAACGTACTGCCAACACCTGTAATCGCGATCGCCTGTTTAGCAAAGTCTAAACCTGCTTTCTCAAAAGCAAACTCAACTTCTTTCATGCCATTAGACGCTTCAGGAGTACCGCCAGACTTGGAAATCACTAACACTAAGGTGGTGCTGAGGCGATCGCCTAATAGATCAAGCACTAAGTCGATCCCATCGGGATCGGTATTATCAATAAAGCTGATTTTGATTGGTACGTCGGCTTTAGCCAAACACTGCGCCACAAATTGAGGACCTAGCGCCGATCCACCGATCCCAATTGAGAGAATATCGGTAAACCGTGAAGCGGCAGGAGGATGAATGACTCCTGTATGAATTTTTTTGGTGAAGTCTTCAATGCGATCAAGAGTCTCCGTAATATCTTTACGCAATTCTTCAGTGGGCGCAATTTCAGGCGATCGCAGCCAGTAATGCCCGACCATCCGATGCTCATCAGGATTAGCGATCGCGCCTAATTCCAAAGCTTTCATATCCGCAAAAGCCTTGACAAACTGGGGTTGTATCTGTGTCACAAAGTCTGGCGTAAACTTGATCCGACTGATATCGACGTAAAGCCCTAACTCTGCATGGTAGTACAGCCAGTCTTGATAACGTTGCCACAGTTCCACAGCCGAACTCATACGAACCTCACTTTACTTCTGAATAGCTTAAATTTGAATAGCTTAAACATGCATAACTTAAATGTGTATAAGTATAAGGCGCTGCACATTTAACTTACGATGCCAATCCTAGGTTATAAGGAGTAACCTTGTTTGATATTAATTGTACAGATTGCGATCCCCGCTAATTTTAGGATTTGATATTTTTGGCACTATAGCCCACAAAAACCCAGAATTTGTTTTAAAACTACATTAAGAAGTGCATCAAAAATTGATTCATGACACCCCCAAAGTGCTATGGTGATCCCATAGCCAAATCAGCTATTCGGCGCAATGGGGTGATTAAAAAGCAAGATTGCGCGTGTCAATTTCTTTAACTGATTTGGGACTCAGAAGCGAGGTCATAGAGATGAAACTTGTAATTCAAGGCAAGAATATGGAAGTCACGGAAGCCATCCGCGAATATGTCGAACAAAAGATCGACAAAGCGGTGAGCCATTTCCAAGCATTAACTACCGAGGTTGATGTCCATCTATCAGTGGCTCGAAACCCTCGCATTGCCTCTAGCCAATCGGCAGAAGTCACAGTGTACGCGAATGGATCTGTAATCCGCGCTGAGGAAAAGAGCGAGAATTTGTATGCAAGTATTGACCTAGTTGCTGACAAGATTTCGCGCAAGTTGCGTAAGTTTAAGGAACGCAAGAACGATCACGCTGCTGCAAAAACCAGTGTGGCTGTGGTTGAGCAACCTGCTATACCTTTGCCAAACGACAATCGTGTGGTTGAATTGCCAACTCAGGTCGTGCGTAACAAATACTTTGCGATGCCTGCGCTGTCTGTCGATGAAGCTCTGGAACGGTTGGAGTTGATCGATCATGACTTCTATGTTTTTCGTAACGCCGATACGGGGGAAATCAACGTTGTCTACGAACGCAATCATGGCGGTTATGGCGTAATTCAGCCCCATGATGTCAAAAAACATTAAACCCGAATTGTAGGGGATAGCGCTTTGCGCTTATCAAAAAAGAAAGGGCGCAAAGCGCCCTTTCTTTTTTGGGTTTAAATTTGCTACGCTAGAACGATAAAGCAAATCTCACAGGATTTATTTTTACTATTTATTTTGCGATTCATTTTTTTAATTCAGGGCAGATATGACTGTTAAGTACGGCGAACAAGCGATCGCAGAAGCAACCCTCACCACTTTTCCTAATCCTAGAGTTGGGCGAGACTATAGTGTGCAAATCACATTACCTGAATACACCAGCAAATGCCCATTTTCAGGCTATCCCGACTTTGCCACAATTTATATTACCTATACCCCAAACAAATTACTAGTAGAGCTAAAGGCGATTAAGCTTTATATCAATAGCTATCGCGATCGCTCTATTTCCCACGAAGAATCGGTCAATCAAATTATGGATGATTTTGTAAAAGCAGGCGATCCGCTCAGAATCAACGTCAAGGGCGACTTTACCCCTCGTGGTAATGTCCACACAGTTGTGGAAGTAAATTACGTTAAACCTGAAGAAACAATCTAGCCATAGATTCGTCACACTGATATGAGTATTGATTTATGAAAATTCGCAAAAAACACCAAGTATCGGCTAATGCTGAAATTAATCTAACGGCTTTGTTAGATGTGGTGTTTTCCATTCTGGCGTTTTTTATTCTGTTGTCAGCCGCACTAACCTTGCCAAGTCGGATTGGTGTTGATTTACCAATTAGCGATCGCAATAATAAGGACAACTTAAGTTCGGAAAATCTTCAGCCAGAAGATGTCTTCGTAATTACCCTCGATCCTTCAGGACAAATGTTAAGGGATGGAAAATCTGTTCCTTCTCAACAGTTAGCGCAGGATATCAGTAAATTCTTAGCAACCTCAGTAAAAGGTATGGTTGTACTTAGTGCAGATGACTCAAATGTTTCTTATCAAATTGTGATTGGTCGTCTGTCAGAATTAAGGGCGATCGCAGGTGATCGAGTAGCGATCGCCACGTCGCGTTCTTAATTAGAATACTTAATTAGTAACTTTTCCTTACACAAAATAATGTTGCCAACAGAACCGAAGAGCGACCTAACTGTAAGCCAAGCTGATAAACCTATGTTGAACTCTACACGTAATTCTATGTCTGAATTTGCTGGCAAAACAGGTAGCCTGATCTTGAAGTACCCATTTTGGGTACTTGTAATTAGTTCTGTCGGAATTCATACTGCTTTTGCGTTTATCACACCAAATTTATTCAAAAAGACAGAACCTCCCCGTGAAGTTTTAGTTTCAACTCTTCCTGTTGTTAAGTTGCCGCCCCGATCATTACCTACCAAGCCAAAATCACTTTTTGACAACTTATTTGTCAAACCGCCTACTAGCAAAATTGACTCATCCCTCAATGCAGCCCCAAATAAATTTCCTAGTATTCTATCTACTACACCGCAAAGCAGCTTCGATTTAAGCACCTTTGATAGTTTAGAAGATTTACCACCACTTAATGACTTTTCGTTCTCGGTTCCTCCATTGTCAAATAGCCCCAGACAGGTCGATCCGTCACAGTTTGTGAAGCCGCAAACTCCTGTATCCATATCTCCACCTCCATCAGACTCCCGCTTTACACCGTCTGGAAAAATTGACAACACGGCTCCCTTAAAGACAGCAGATAATAGCAGTAGTAACATTAAGCCTGAGTTTCAAAATGATGGACTAAAGCAGGATATGACTTCTACATCTGTTGCAACTAAAGATACTAATACTGGTAAAAGCCCTGATAAGATTGCCAAAAATTTACAAGGCACGGTTTCAGCTAATGCGGCTAACGCCGATCGCAATGAAAAAGAGATTGATAACATGTCATCTCTTTATGCAACCGACAAGCAAATTATCGATTTAGTCTCCAGAAATTTAATCAGGACTACCCAAATTGCCCCAGCAGATGCATTAATACCTTATCCTGACCTCAATAGAGAAAAAGGGGTGGCATGGATTCCACCCAAGGCTGCCAATGTTTCTGGAAAAAAGGGTTCTGTAATATTTATGTGGCTCGTCGATCCTAGTGGTGAAGTCCAAACTAGATTTGTTAAGTCTAGTGGGATCAAGGATTTAGATGATATTGCTAGAGAGACGGTTAAGGACTATAAATTTAAACCGATTGAAGATCCTACAAGTGGCAAATATCGTCTTGTGACCGCTAAATATGACTTCCCGTAAAAAGAGAATGCAGCGCGATGCGCTGCATTCTCTTTCTGTAGTTATAAAAAGAAAAGGCGGTGCAAAGCACCGCCTTTTCTTTTTATGGATAGATGATCGGGAAATCTTGAATATATTTGCCATCACAGGCATATTTAGCCCGATATTCTTGTAAGACCATGCGATCGCCTTCTAATTTATAAACAGCCGATGAACCGCAATCACCTAAGCCACGAAACTTGGTGAAGTTGGTCATAGTTTGCGATCGCAGATTAAATCTCGGCATACCAGCGATCACCCTGTCAGTGATCCGAGTTGGCTTTGCGCCATCTTTACCCTCTTGAAAGCTATCAAATTCGAGAGGGATAACACGCGGCTTTGGAGATTCATCAATCCAGAGGACATATTCAAACGCACCTTGATAAGCGGCGAGAAAACATTGAATTTGTACCAAATACTTTTTGTCAGTAATTTGGAAAGCTTTAGAACCCATTCCTTTTTGTCCATCTTCAACACGAAAGTTATCTTTACAAACTCCTAAACTTTCACGATTTTGTAATACATATTGCAGAGGCTCGGTTGATGAATTTGATGAATTAGCAATATTAGTCCGCCCAAGATATCGAAGTAACTGCTCTTCAGTTAACATGCCATTTGGGAAAGTGACACGCAAGACAGGCTCAGGATTTTGCGTGGTCGGGGCTTCGAGCGTATATAAGTAAGCATCATTTTTAAACTCAATCACATCAGTTCTTTGAGGATTGTAATTCATTGCTTCTATCTCCAAACCACCGCTACCATCTTTGTTACGACTGATGTAATAGCGCGGGCGATCGGGTTCCTTGTTATCAGCACAAATATAAATTCGATAATTAGAAGTTTCACCATAGGCATAAATAACTTTGGAATTGCTACAGGTCTGACTATCGGCAAGATCCTTGATATTCCCGATGGAGATTCCTTTTGTCGGAGCATTTGCAGTCTTACCGATTGACTTGTTAGGAGCTTTCGCATCAGGAGACGGAGATATAGTTTTAGAAGTTGTGGTTATTGTCGTTGTTGTTGTCGATGAACTATTCGGTGACGGTAACGATTTCGGCGCTTCCTGATCGGTGCATCCAAGCAATGTAAGGCTTGCCATTGTAGCCATTAATCCAAGTCGAATTTGCAACATGAGTTCTGCTCCTTATATCTGCTTACAGCAAATTGCGATGAAACAAAACCCGAATTTTTTGTAAAAGCCCCGCGAAGCGGGGCTTTTGCAAAAATATTATGGTTCGTTTGTTCGCAATTTACTATAATTCAGTATAGGTGGTTTTCAGATCGTTACAATCTCGCGTGAAAGCCAAAAATCACTCAAGCTTTTGATAGTCACCACCTGAACCGTAATGCCATGCGTCGAGCTGACGCTGCCATTGATATTGTTGTTCGGGTAAGAGGTTGCCGATCGCTGGCTCAACTTGTTGGCTAATTTGATTAAAAAAGCTATATGCACCCAAGCCAAAATAATGTTTCATCCAATCGAATAAAGTCGGAATTCCCACCTGTTGCATAATTTTTAGAACTAACACAGGATCAGCGATAGACATCGCCAACATAGTTTGAGCAAGCGGCACAAACTGCACCACATCTTGCAAAAATGGATAGAGAACCCGATCGCCTAGCTTCTCCATCGCCGCAAAAGTCACATTTAGCAAATAGTTAATGCGATCGCTGTCAATTTGCTGATTAATTGCGACACTCATCGATTTTTGAAATAGCCAAGTTACGGATAAATTTGGCTGGTAGGGCTGTAGCGATCGCAAATTTTCTTTGGTTAATAAATCTCTCCGCAAAGCCGCATCAATCCCATGCGTCAAACGCGGCAAATGTCGCACCATCGCCCCAAAGCCTCCAAAACTCAGAGGCGACTGCATTCCAGAGCTATCACCCACTTGCAAAATTCGACTCCAAGGCGTTTGTAAGGGATTTTGTTTGTAGGAAGGAAAGAAGCCAAAGAGAACTCGTTTAAATTCAATTTGAGTGAGTTCTATCTCTTGATACTTTGGCAACCAAAATAAATAGTCTTCCATCAATTGAGCAAAGCTCGGACGCTGCGGATCGGCATCGACATAGGTAAACATATAAGTGGTTCTGCCATCTCTAGCAGGAAAAGCTTCCCAAAAATATTGACATTGATTTTGAATCGGCGTAAAGCTATAAATCAAGTCGCCATAGGACTTTTCTGGTATGCCCTTAGCACAACTACCCACAACCATACAGACTCCATCGGGTTTAATATTTCCCTGTATTTGCGATCGCGCTTGTTTGGCAATCGGCGAGAAATGCCCCATCACATCTAACAATAATCGCCCTGTAATTCTTTCATTCCCTTGATTTGTTTCACGAACAACTTCCACAGATATGCCATCAGCATAGGAGATCGCCTGTTTGAATTTAGCTTGTTCCCATAATGTTCCACCTGCATCTAAAAATTTCTGTTTGAGAACTTCCAATAAATAAACAGGATCAACACCAATATTCAGAATATTGCGTACCCATAAGTCTTTACCACCTTGAAAGCCGACTCTCGCAGGATTGTAGATGGTGGCGATCGCCGTTTCTAGTTGTGCTTCTGTGAGCAAACCTAATTCTAAAAAAGCATTTAATTCTTGACGTGAAATATTCCATTCTTGCTCTCTACCCCGCAATATTCCCTGTTCGATAATCGCCACGCGCCAGCCTTGGATCTGCAATGCACAGGCGATGAATATGCCCAATGTTCCACCGCAGACGATCGCATCAAAATCTTTATCTCCTAATTGATCTTGTGTCGTCTCGACTACTTTCGCGATCGCCTGATCGCCTTGACGATAGCTTGTCCAAAATGCATCCATCCGCTCCAATTGCAATGGGATTTCCGCAGGCATTTGCGATCGCACAGTTTCAAATAAGGACATAGTTTTTAGAGAATAGTGAAAGTCAGCGAAACTAACCTTCACTATTCTAGAGTTTATATCGGGGATCGCAATAATCTCGCAGCCATTTGTTCGCTGCATCAGCGATCGCCGCCTCACTAACATCTACAGGCGGCGCTTGCCCGATTCGCATAAATGCCATTGCTAGCCGCCAACCATTAGATGTCGGAACCACAAATAGCCAGTAAGCTCGTTGCGTGGTTTCCACTTGACCCGTTGGTCGCTCTAGCGTTGACAGAAATATTTGCTGAGTTAGGCGATCGCTTGCTTGATCGGGCGCAAGGGGCAGAGGCTCAAGCTCTGGCTGGCTAGTAGTCACAATCTCCCGTTTAATCCGCAAACGGCTATAGACCCGATTGAGATAATCAGGCAAATCTTTGGCTAAAGCTTTAGCCAAGCTAGGAAAGTCCGCAGGGCAGATGCGCTGATTGATGTAGGTTTCGGCTTTTGCGGAGTTAGGAATACAGGTAAACGCGATTAAGGCGATCGCTGCCACAAGTTTTGATAATTTCTGATGTTGATTCATAAAAATCTTTTCAACATATATAACTAACAGTTCTAAAAAAGATTGTGAGAGTGCGCCCCTTTTGGGCGCACTCTCACAATCTTTTTATAGAGAAGGTTGCTGCTTGTGCCATTCTGTTGACTGCTCATAGCCATAGGCAACTTGCAGCAATATATCTTCTCGCAAAACATTAGAAATCATTTGCAAACCAATCGGCATTCCCTTTGAGTCAAATCCACAGGGAATACTAATTCCTGGTAAACCCGCAAGGTTGACAGGAATAGTCATCAAATCTGATAGATACATACCAAGCGGATCTTCGGTTTTGCTACCTGCTTTGAATGCAGTAGTCGGTGCAGTCGGACAAACTAAAACATCGACCTTCTCAAAAGCTTTTTGGAAGTCTTGAACGATTAGAGTTCTAACTTTTTGAGCTTTGATGTAGTAGGCATCGTAGTAGCCAGCCGATAGAACATATGTCCCAATCATGATTCGTCGTTTTACTTCTGCACCAAAGCCTTGTTCGCGAGTGTTCTCATACATGCTCAGCAAGGTCTCAGCATTCTGATCACGGAAGCCATATTTCACGCCGTCATAGCGAGCGAGGTTAGCGGATGCTTCTGAGGGAGCAATGATGTAATAAGTGGGCAATCCATAACGGAATCGAGGGCAAGAAATTTCATAGACTTCTGCGCCCATGCTCTCGAAATGCGCGATCGCTCTTCGTACGACTGTTTCCACTTCACTATCCAAACCTTCGCCGAAGGTTTCCGTAATTACCCCAACTTTTTTGCCCTTGAGGGACTGAGTTAAGTCTGGTGTTAATAAAGATGCGTAGTCAGGAACAGGGACGTTAATGCTGGTCGAGTCCTTGGGATCGTAACCCGCGATCGCACCTAAAAATATGGCTGCATCTTCAACGGTATTTGCAAAGGGACCAATTTGATCGAGCGATGACGCAAAAGCTACTAGTCCAAAACGCGAAACTAATCCGTAAGTTGGTTTTAAACCAACCACGCCACAATATGAAGCAGGCTGACGGATTGAGCCGCCTGTATCCGAGCCAGTCGCAATTACACATTCACCACCCGATACGGCGGCGGCTGAGCCACCCGATGAGCCACCAGGCACATATTCTATATTCCAAGGATTTGCGGTGACAGCGATCGCAGAATTTTCAGTAGAGCTACCCATCGCAAACTCATCAAGGTTAGTTTTGCCAACCATCACCGATCCAGCCGATCGCAGTTTCGCCGTAATCGTCGCTTCGTAGGGTGGTACGAAATTTCGCAACATCTTGGAGCCGCAGGTGGTGGGCATCCCCTTGACACACATATTATCTTTGATACCTATTGGCACACCTGCAAGCATCGGTAAATCTTCACCCGCAGCGATCGCGGCATCGATGGCTTTTGCTTGGGCGATCGCCACTTCAGGCGTGACTGTTACAAAACTATGTAATTTCGGCTCAAGGCGATCGATACGATCCAAAAACTCTTGAGCAATCTCAGTTGCTGATCGCTCTTTATTTAGTAAGGTCTGGCGAATTTGGGCGATCGAAAGCATAAACAATCTGATGGGTTATTGGGCAGAATCCCAATTATAAAACCAAACTAGCCAATGCTAGCGATTTGACGAGTTCATTCGCTAAGCCAGCTAAAAATAGTTTCTACGGTTAATTGCAAATCACTTGCAAAGTCTGGCATTGGTAAAACTTGTTTAGGGCGATCGTATATTTGCAGGGCTTGATTGGCGCGATAAATAAAGATTACCTTATCATCAGGATCGAGCAACCATGCCACTTCAGTTCCATTTGCAAGGGCGAACAATATTTTCTTGACTAATTTAGTTTGCCGTTGATCTAGTGACAAAATTTCAATCATCCAATCGGGAGGAAGGTTAAAAACATTAGCGATTTCGCCACTGGAATCGCGCACGATCCGATCCCACCGAAAGACCGATATATCTGGCACGATGGATAGCCCACCAAAAGTGCATCGTAATTCTGAGCAAGCTCTAGCCATGCGCTTAGGTCTTAAAACAGAATTAATTGTGGTAGCAAACTCTGTTTGGATTGCGCTATGTTTTCCTTTGGGCATTGGTTTCTGAATTATTTCACAATCAAAATACTCACTTTCTGGCTCCGTCTCAGGAATTGCCAGAAAGTCTTCTAGTGAAAAAGACTTGACAGCGGCTTGTACCATGTGCTTTTTGCAGTGTTAAAGATTTAGACTTGGGCGATCAAAAGCATAGAAAATCTATCGCGCTAGTGGTCAGATTTACTCAGTGTATAGCGCGATTAAAAAATAAAGAGTGCTTGTCACCCTTTATTTTTTAAATTTTGTAGACAAGTGCGTAGAAAGCAAATAGAATATATCCGCAAATTAAGGTACGTTCGCACCCCTTTGGAGGTCATTATTCCTGAACCGCTAACCCTGACTGTGAGTTTACGAGGCAGCCGCGAGGTCAAGGATACCTATCAATTGATCCGCCTCACAGGGCTTCTAGATGCTTTCTCTGAGCCAGCCTTTAAAAAGGTGATTGGCAAGTGCGTCGAAGATGGCCCCCTAAATGTGATTTTAGATCTGTCAACTATTGATTTTATCGATAGCTCTGGACTTGGGGTTTTAGTGCAAATGGCTAAAAAAACTCAAACTTTGAGTGGTACTCTCCAGATTATTACCAATGCTAGAGTCACGCAAACCGTTAAATTGGTTCGATTAGATCAGTTCTTGTCACTTCAGCCATCGATTGATGCAGCTTTAGCAAAGCTTGCCCAAACCAAAAAAAGCTAGGCAACCAAGCAAAATTTTTATTTACTTTATTAAAAGCGAATAAAAAACTGATGTCCAAATCAAGCTCAAAAAATGTAGACACTCAAATTAAACCTACTCAAATTTTGCATTAGAGATAAAGAAAGTTAAGGGGGCAAATTTTCTGGGTTTGATTTGTATATCTATGGTTAAAGGGCTTGTTTTGAGATTTCAAATCTATTATCAGAACTGCTGCTATGATATTCACTAAGACAAAAATTTATAGACATTGAAGGGCAAGCTGCGCTTGCCCTTCAATGTCTGAAAAATATTTAAACATTTTGTCCAAACCTAACGTAAGTAAGCAAATTATTCTGTAAATGGCATTATCTCGTAATGTCTCTTAGCCCAATAGTTGAAAACATCGCTGAGATCCCAGCCTCGGCTCTAGCCTATATCGGTGATGCTGTTTATGAAATGCAGATGCGGTTGCACTATCTACTACCGCCACGCACCGCCAAACAGTATCACCAAGCTGTAGTTAGCCAAGTTAGAGCCGTGCAACAAGCAAAACTTCTCGAAAAACTCGATCTCACAGATTTTGAGTCCGACTTGGTAAGGCGCGGACGCAATGCTGCAGGATCTTCACCACGTAAAGTCGATCCCAAGATTTATCAAAGTGCCACAGGATTTGAAGCATTGATTGGTTATCTTTACTTAACCGATCGCGATCGCCTTGACCAAATTTTTACTCAGCTACTTAGCCACATCGACACCCCAGCGCCGCTATGACAACGCAACCCAGACTGAAACCCAAATCCGATAGAAATTCCGAGACAGACAGAAATTTCGAGAAACGCTCCGACAAGTCTTTCGATAAATATTCAGACAAACGTTCTGATAACCGCTCTGACAGTCGCCCAGAACGTGGTGCTGAAAAGTCCTTTGACAAACCAAAGCCTTATAAATCTTCTGAGAGAAGTTTTGATAAGCGTCCTGATAATCGATCAGATAATCGGTCAGATCGATATGCAGGAAAATCAGACAAATATTCGGACAAGCGCTCTGATAGCCGTTCTGACAATCGCTCTGATGCCAAGTATGGCGATCGCCGTCCTGAAAGGAGCTTTGAAAAGCGTACTGATTCTTACTCTGAGCCGAGACCCGATCGCAATTTTGAAAAGCCGATCGCGAAAAAGTTTGGCGACAAGAAGTTTGGTGATAAAAAATTCGGTGACAAGAAGTTCGGCGACAAGAAGTTCGGCGACAAGAAGTTCGGCGATAAAAAATTTGAACGAAGCGATCGCCCCGATCGTGGATCTGATCGCAATTTTGGCGATCGTAAATTTGATCGCGCATCAGTTCCAAACTTTGAGCGTCGCTCCTTACCGCCCGTCTCGCATAACGTCGATCACAGCATTGATCCCGATGGTGAATTAGGGATTGTTCCACCAGTTCATAATCCCGAAAATCCCGATATTGTCTATGGTCGTCATGCAGTTGAAGCGGCCCTAAATAGCGATCGCAGCGTTAACCGTGTTTGGGTAACTGCCCGACTCCGTTATGCACCCGACTTCCTGCCCTTGATTAATGCCGCCAAACTCGCAGGAGCCGTCGTCGATGAAGTTGATAGCACGCGCCTCGACCACATCACCGACAACGCTAGACACCAAGGCATTGCCATTCAGGTTTCCGCTTATGTCTATGCTGACCTTGATGAGTTGATCGCCAGTGCTAAAGAAAAATCTACTCAGCCAGTCATCGTCATCGCTGACGGAATTACCGATCCCCAGAACTTAGGAGCGATCATCCGCACCGCCGCCGCCCTCGGAGCGCAAGCCCTTGTCATTCCTCAACGTCGGGCTGTGGGAATTACCTCCACCGTCGCCAAAGTCGCCGCAGGTACATTAGAAACCTTGCCTGTAGCCCGTGTGATCAACCTTAACCGCGCCCTTGAGAAAATCAAAGAAGCGGGTTTCTGGGTTTATGGAGCCATGACCGATTCTGGTAGTGCCATTCACAAAACCAAGTTTTCTGGGGCGATCGCCCTAGTCATTGGCGCAGAAGGTGAAGGTTTAAGCCTCTCAGTTCAGAAAAACTGTGATTTCCTTGTATCTATACCTTTAGAAGGAAAAGTGGAAAGCTTGAATGCGTCAGTTGCCACAGGAATGGCTCTGTACGAGATTTTTAGACAGCGTTGGGTGAATACGTTAAACCTGAACAATTTGTCTTGAAGTCGTGTTTTAATTTATATAAGGATAGGTAAATGATTTGAGTTGAAAACTCCATCATTTACCTAAAAGTATTCACTTTAGCTATGTAAAACCATAGGTGGTAACTTGCTTAAGAACATTTTTACATCAATTCTCGAAACCTTCGGTTTGGCTGTGTGGATCGAAATTGTTACCGATTCACCACGTTGTACCTATTACTTTGGTCCCTTTGTCAGCGAGGCTGAAGCTAATATTGCCAAAATCGGTTATATCGAAGATTTAGAGGCAGAAGGTTCTAAAGGGCTTGCTGTAATGGTTAAGCGATGCAAACCTGAGAGCCTAACTATTTATGATGATTCGCTGGATTTTAAGTTTGACCGCTTTCCTGCATTTGGCGGTCAGACTCTGTAATCACAAAACTGATGGATTAATCAAGGGGCTTTAGCCCCTGTTTTTTTTGAGATAAATGCATAATAAATATATATAAACGTTTATAGATTTTTAGAGTGAGCATATGTTATTTGGACTGGGAAAAAAGTTAACACTGCCTACTGCGGCAGATGCTCTTGCTGGAAGATCTTCAATAATTCCGACAGCATCGCATCATTTTATAAATGGTAATGCGCTAAAACCACCTTTTCCTGAAGGTATGGAAACAGCCGTTTTTGGTTTGGGATGTTTTTGGGGCGCTGAACGTAAGTTTTGGCAACAGAAAGGAGTTTATATCACGGCTGTTGGTTATGCCGCAGGTTTAACGCCTAACCCGACTTACGAAGAGGTTTGTTCGGGCAAGACGGGACATAATGAGGTTGTGCTGGTTGTCTACGATCCCCAAGTGATTAGCTATGCAGATTTGCTCAAAGTTTTTTGGGAATCACATAATCCGACTCAAGGAATGCAACAGGGCAATGACAAGGGTACACAGTATCGTTCGGGTATTTATGTCTACAATGAGGCCCAAAGAAAACTGGCTGAGGACTCACGCCAAGTCTATGAGGATGCACTGAAGGCTTCAGGGATGAAACAGGGCATTACGACGGAGATTTGTGATACTGGTGAGTTTTATTATGCTGAGGGCTACCATCAGCAATATCTCGCGAAAAACCCAAATGGATATTGCGGCTTAGGCGGTACTAACGTTTGTTATCCTGCGGCAGCAGTTGCCTAAAAAAAAAGCCTCGCATCGCCAGGCTTTTTTTAGGTTCGGTTTAAATTGCGTTGATTACTATTTCGGCGAGTTTAGTGGCTGCGCCTACTTTCCCGCATACTTTTTTTAGGCGATCGCGCATTTTTGCGAGTTCATCAGGGCGGTCGAGATAAAACAAAATCTGGTTAACAATTTCAGTCGGCATAATTTCTCCTAAAATCTCTGGCACGATCGCCTCACCTGCCCAGATGTTTGGCCAAGCTAGCAACTGACCTCTTTTTTGAATTTGTGAGAGCAGAATAGAATTAATTAATTTCGAGAAAATTTTGCCCAATAATGGCGAATCGGCAATTAAACCTAATACTCCGTCCCATCCCACTTGGATGTCAATAAAATTAGTGGGTGATAGGACGATCATGGGCAAATTTAGAGAGGCAAGCTCGGCAGTATTTGCGCCAGTGGTTGTAATGCAGATTTGACTGCTTTTGAGCATTTCATGGGCAGGAAATTCCTGATGAATCTTGATAACCGTGCCTTTAGCGGTGAGCAAGTTGCCATCTACCAAAGTTGCTGTCGATCCATCACTATCGGGCGTAGGAAAGCTAATTTGTCCATACTGAGCTAGGACTTCGGGGGTAGTCGTTGGTGCAAGGGCGATCACTAAATCAAGATCGGGACGCTTTTGCTGGAGAATATCGGCGATCGCCACAACTAAAGGCACACCGATTTGCAATTTATGTCCTTTGGAACCTGGCATAAAACAAACTCGCAGCTTAGAGTCAGCTCCAATCGGTAAATCTGACTCTGCGCGATCAACCATTAAATCGCCGATCGCCGTTGCCTTTGATCTAAATTTGACAGGAATTTTATTAGCGATCGCTTGATTGCGGACAGCAAAAAGATCCGCCCAGCGATACCATCTTGCTTCCCATTCCGCATAAATTAAAGTTTTGTAACCCAGTCGCTTGGCGATCGCCACGGCAAAAAATTGATCCCCGCCCAAAAAAATTACGATCCCCTGTTTCGCCCATTCCCAGTTAGGTGTTTTGCCCCACAATAAAAAATCAAAAAATTGATCCTGATGCAAGACCCGATCAACATTCGGAAAACTTTTCGCCAGTTGCGCTTCCTGCCCACTGCCATTTCGACAAGGTGATAAGGCGATCGAGATCCGAAATTGTGGTTTCGCTTTCTCTGTTTGCGATATTTCTGTTTGCGATTTTTGGACTATTGCTAAAGCCGTAAGGAAAGGGTACACCCATGTCGTTAACTCACCAGGTCCATTCGATAAAATTAAAATATCTGGAGAAATATCTGGAGAAATATCGGTGGGATGAGGGGGGTGAGCCATAGTGAATAAACCCATAAAGTAGACAGAGAAATTTGCGCCCTCTCTACTTTATGAGCTTATCGCCAGAAAATAGATAGTGACACGATCGAATTCACGATAAGATTATGCACTCATAATCAAGTTAAATTAAAAGCTAGTCACTTAGCTTTTTACCCAAATTTTTATAAACGTCACGCATGTGGATTTAAATAGTTTATTTGATACACCAAAACCCGTAATTGGGGTCATCCATCTTTTGCCGTTACCGACTTCGCCGCGTTGGGGGAGCAGCCTCAAAGAAGTCATTGATCGGGCAGAACAGGAAGCGACCGCACTCGCCGCAGGTGGAGTGCATGGAATCATGGTAGAGAATTTTTTTGATGCTCCATTTACCAAGGATCGCGTCGATCCTGCGGTGGTGAGTGCCATGAGTCTAGTTGTGCATCGTGTCAAGCAGATGGTTGGTGTTCCCGTTGGCATAAATGTCTTGAGAAATGATGGACATAGTGCGCTAGCGATCGCCGCCTGTGTCGGTGCTAAGTTTATTCGGGTCAATGTCCTCATGGGCGTAATGGCTACTGATCAGGGCATTATCGAAGGTGATGCCTACAAGCTTTTGCGCTATCGCCGTGAACTAGACTCAGATGTAAAAATCTTTGCTGATGTTTTGGTGAAACATGCTCAGCCAATGTCAGTGCCGCAAATTTCCGCCGCAGTTCACGATACGATTCATCGCGGGCTTGCCGATGCGGTGATTTTATCGGGATGGGCGACTGGTCATCCGCCGACATCAGAGGATCTCAAGGAAGCAAAACTTGCTTGTGGTGATACGCCTCTGTTTGTTGGTTCTGGTGCAACATGGGAGAACGTGCCGCAGTTGATGGAATATGCTGACGGCGTAATCGTCTCTAGTTCACTCAAGCGTAATGGTCAAATTCAACAAGCGATCGATCCGATTCGGGTTAGTCGTTTTGTCGATGCGGTGCGCTTAGATATTGCCAATAAAAAAAACAAGCATCTTGCTGAAGAGCAAATATTGCGATCGCCGTCTATACCAATTAGCTAAAATCTATAAATATTTATGACAGTGCGAAGCACTGTCATAAACCCTAAATTTTTTTGATCAGGTAGGTACAAATTGTCAGGAACAGCTATGCGAAAAAAAACTGAGCCTTGGTTGCATCGGTGGTCGCGCCCTGCGATCGTTGCTTTGTCACTATTTGGCTTTTCTTTGGTAACTTATTTGACCGTCACTCATTTCTTTGGACAAAAAGTCGCCCTTTGTAATATCGAAGGTAGTGGCTGTGATTTAGTCCTGAGTAGTGAGTATGCCAAAGTTTTTGGTATCCCATTAACCATTTTTGGAGCCTTGGGCTATCTCACACTGGGGCTTTTAGCAGGTTTGCCATTGTTACTAAAACGGGATAATCCTAAAGCCCAATCACAAATCAAGGAGTTAGCCAATTTCTTGATGTTTATGGTGTCTTCGTCAACCTTTGTCTTTAGTGGATACCTGATGTATCTCCTCGCATCAGGCAGTATTGGCGGACAGCCGCAGGTTTGTCTCTATTGCATTTTTTCGGCAGTCGCTATGGCGACCATTTGGACTCTCACAGTATTTGGGACTTCTTGGAAAGATGTTGGTCAGTTATTCTTTACAGGTGCGATCGTGGCGATCGTCACGATCACGGGAACGCTAGGAGTTTACGCTAGCCAAGGTAAAATCGCGGCACAGAGCAATTCTTTTGCTGGGCGCTTAGCGCAGCATTTGACGACAACTAATGCCAAGATGTATGGCGCTTATTGGTGTCCTCATTGTATAGATCAGAAAAAACAATTTGGTGAAGCGCAGAAGTTAGTCCCTTATATTGAATGCGATTCTAAGGGTGTAAACCCGCAAACTGAGCTATGTCAGAAAAAAGGAATCACAGGATTTCCGACTTGGGAGATTAATGGCAAAATGCTTTCTGGTGAACGCAGTTTAGATGAATTAGCAACTGCCTCTGGTTATATAGGCGATCGCAGCTAAAAGACAAGGGGCTTATGCCCCTTGTCTTTTATGACAAACCCCAATAATTTGCTCTTTCCTTCAGCCAGCCATTTTTGCGCCATTTCTCGACAACAGCAAATACCCGATCGCGTAAATCTAAATGTTGCAAACCACGCGGTAAGGCGATCGCTAGACTATGAACTGCTAGAGGTTGTCCAATAATTTCATAATCAGGATGATCTTTGAGCCATTGCGCGAGGCTAGTGCGATCGCCGACAAAAGCTTTAACTTTGCCAGATTCCAAAGCGCCTAAACCATCTGCATAAGTATTCGCACCAATAATTGCGGCTTTGGGAAATTGCGATTGAATCACGGCGATCGCCGCCGAATTTTTGAGAACGCCGATCGCTGCGGGTTGTTTGAGTTCTTGATAAGTTGTGCCACGCTTGGCGATCGCAATTGTGCTGTCGGTGTAATAGGGCAAAGAAAAATCAACTAGGCGCGATCGATTAGTAGTAACGGTGATTTGGGCGATCGCCAGATCAATTTGATTGCTTTGTAATGCTGATAGGCGATCGCGATTTTTTAAGGGCCTCAACTCAAGGGGAATATCTAGCTCTTTCGCTAATTCACGCGCAATATCAATTTCTAAACCTGATAAGTTGCCATTGCGATCGCGAAACCCTAGGGGCGGCAAATTATCTTTTATCCCGATAACTAACTTGTCTCGTTTTTGAGTGCTTATTTGTGAGGCGATCGCCTTGTTTTGTGACTGAGGGGCTAGATAATTTTCTAAACTAGATAGGGTGATTGAGGTGAAAGCGATCATGAAAACCGATGGTATTGCCGACAAGTAATTAAAATACTTCTTCCCTTTCGATTTGGAATTATTGTCATTCTGAACCTCTCTCACACAAATATATCTCCAAAAAATTTTGAGCGATGTTCTTGATCTTACAAACTCAGCCAGCTAAATACCTGTTGGGCTGTTAATTCTATATCAATCCCACTGAGGATTGGTAAGCGATCGCTTGTTTGTAATTCTGATCGGTACAGGTCAGCTAATTCGTGATAAAGCTGTAAAGTGTTGATTTGTATGGCTTTGAAGATCAATCGCTATAAATGACTAAAAACTTTATGGAGTCTGGTTTATAGATTTATATCCCGAATTAGCTGACCAGTGCCTACTTTTCTTAAAGCCAGTTAAGAAATATACCTTTTTGTCCCCAAAGCATCCAAAATCCACCGATCACCATAAATGCAAGCACAATTTGGCGAGATTGGTTGTGACTAATCTTCTTGAGCAGGGCCTTACCGACAAGATTGGCAGGTATCGCCGCTAAACCGATCGCTAAACCTGCAATTAACTGATCCTTCGATATCGCCGCGAATAAACCATAGGTAATCAGTTTAAATAAATGAATAACCGTCATATGGGTTGCCTTGGTGGCGACCATTTTTTCCTTTACCAAACCATAGCGTAAATAGAAAGGATTTAACACAGGCCCCGTTGTGCCAATCAAGCCAGATACATAAGCTTTGAGAAAACCCGCAGGCATAATATGCCAAGCTTGCAATTGAAAGCCAGATTTAGAAGATTCAGGGATTTCTTCAGGAATTAATTCTGACTGCTCTAACTCACTTAACTCGCTTAATTCACCTAACTGATTTAGCTCGATTAGCTCCTCCAGTTCTTCTAGCTCATCAGGTTTATTAAGTAGCTGTAAATTATTAAGATGTTTGTCTGCAACGGCTTTTTCTGGACTTTTCTCTATTTCAAATAAAAATGCACTCACAATTAAGAAAATCGCAATAATAATTTGCAGCCAATCAAGATGGATTTGGGTAAAGGTATATGCACCCAAAACTGCCCCAACGATTGCCCCAGGTGCATACCAAGCCGTTAACTCCCAATCGATATCCTGCCAAAATAGCAACACGCGATGGGCATTACCAAAAAACATCCCGATCGTGATTATGGGCGGTACGGCGGCGGCTCCCATGAGTAGGGTGACTAACGGAATTAAAATGAAAGGACTGCCGCCGCCCGCTAGCGTGCTCATAATCCAAGCAAAAAAGCTAACCACACTGAGATATACAATTGGCAAGAATTCTGACATTGACGATCGCTAATCCACTTCTAAAGTCTTCAAATAATTACAGCACATGCATCCATCGACCCGAATTTATTTAAGTGAAATCAATCAGGACTTTTTATCACAACTACGGGCGATCGATTGTGCTTGTTTAGGCAATTTCTGGAGTCTAGAAGCCTATCAGCGTGAAATTGATAATCCAAGCAGTCTGGTTTTGGGCTTAACAAACGAAAATTATGAATTATTAGGTTTTGGTTGTTTGTGGTCAGTTCTCGAAGAAGCACATATTACAGTTTTAGCAGTGCGTCCCGAATACCAAGGGCAGGGTTTTGGTAAAGCCATTGTCTGGGGATTACTTAAAAAAGCACGCGATCGCAATTTAGAATGGGCGACCCTCGAAGTACGCGCATCTAATCATGTGGCGATCGCCTTATATGAAAGTTTTGGCTTTAAAGAAATTGGGCGAAGACCTAAATATTATGAAGTGACGGGCGAAGATGCGCTGATGTTATGGTGCAAAGGTCTAAATAAACCCGAATTTGGTGTACTACTAGAGCAATGGCATGAGTCAATCTCGACAAATTTATTAGCTAAAAAATGGAATTTATAGTCCAGAAGGGCGTGATGCTGATGTATCTAATTAAGTAGTTCAGCCTTTAAAGCCCAAAAAGCTGTAGCGCACGCTGCGCGTGCGCTACAGCTTTTTGGGCTTTATTATGCCTACCTACTTACTTGCGATAGAATGGAATTGGGTTTACGAGCAATTTAAGTCGCTTTAGCGTTAAAGGTCTGAAAACGATGAGAATATCTAGCTGGGCAAATAAATTTATCGGCTTGGCGATCGCCAGTTTTGTCGCTAATTTTGGGTTTTGGAATGTGGCGATCGCTAGTGCTAACGCCCAATTAGGTAATGTTGTTGTTTATGTAGCAGGAAATAATCCTGTAACCCTAAATATCGCAAGGCAAGTTGTCACTAATCCTGTGGTTGCCTCAGTCAATGGCAAGACCTCCATCGTGGCTGGGTCATTCAATGCTCAAACAGCAGATTTTGTGACAAGAGAACTACAACGGCGCGGTGTCGCCGCGCAACAGGGCTATCAAACTTCTCAGACTTCTCAACCCGCTAACACTTCACCCTATGTAACATTGCCAAGTTATCTACCCGCCACAAATAGTATTGCAAACTCGGCACAATATCGTTATGTTGCAGCAGTTCCCGTCAGATCTGTGGCAACTTTAGCGCAGGTGAGACAGTTAATCCCTAGTGTATTTGTAGCGAAGTCAAGTCGCGGCGACTATGTATATGCTGGAGGATATGCAAATCGCGATGCTGCTGAATCTTTAAAACATTTTTTGCGATCGCAAGGGTTAGATGCTCGTGTACTCTATTTTTAACTTTAATTTGGTAATTGAGGCTAATTATGGATTCGGTATTAAGACAAGGTAGTAAAGGTAGTGCTGTAGCTGATTTACAGCAAATCCTCCAAAGCAAAGGGTTTTATACTGGCAAAATTGACGGTGATTTTGGTGCTGGTACGACAAATGCGGTTCTGAAATTCCAACAAGCTAATGGATTGTTAGCCGATGGTATCGTTGGCAGCTCTAGCTGGTCTAAACTCCGTGCAGTTCCAACGTTGCAAGCATTGCCAACTTTATTGCCAGGTTCCAAAGGCACGGCAGTTGCTCAAGCACAACAATTACTCAAAGATAAGGGCTATTACCAAGGTCGTATTGATGGCGATTTTGGCATGGGAACACGGGATGCGATCGCGGCTTTTCAAAGCGCTAATGGTTTGACTGTTGATGGCAAAGTGGGCGAAAAAACATGGCAAAAATTGCAAGCACCTGCGATCGCCAATTCCACACCAGAAATACCAGTCATGGTTATCGATATTGTGCGCCCATCATCGACTGCAACGCCAACTCCTGCCGTTACACCAACAACTCCAGTTTCGATATTTGTTCCCACAGCAGCACCAGTTGCCAGCACACCAATTGCCAGCATTCCAGTTGCCAGCATTCCAGTTGCCAGCATTCCAGTTGTTAGCATTCCAGAACCAGTTCCTACAGCAAGTCAGATTAGCCTAGTCGATGCGGCTAATAGTTATAGCCGCGCTAGATTGACCAATCAAACCGCCGCGCTCAATAATTTACAAACAAGTATCTCATCAGAAGTATTGCAGCAATTCTTACAACGCTGGCAAGTTGCTTCTGGGCAAGCAAACAACGCCACATCTCTACAAGAAGCTCTTAGTGGTTACAACAGCGCCCAAATGCTCAATCAAAACCTCGCTTTGCAGTGGTTGCAAGGTGAACTATTGCCACAGGCGATCGCTCAATTTCGCCAAGATTGGTCAAATCTCAATGCAGGCCTCGGTACGACTACAACTACCCCATTTACGCCGCCTCAACCTATTGAGGCGATCACCAGTATTCCTCAGTTGCAACTGATCAACCTTACTGATGGCGTAAAAGTTTATACACGCTCTGCTAATCAGGTTATAGCTTTAGAAAAGCTCCAAGATTCATTACCAGCACAGACGGTGCAACAGTTTTTCCAACGTTGGTCTCTTGCTTCAGAGCAAAATGCGATCGCCATTTCTTTACTTGATGTATTTCAAGACTACGATAGCCAGAAATTTCCTAATCAAATAATCGCCTTACAATGGCTAGAAAAAGAGCTAACTACAGCTAACCTAGAACAATTTTCGCGAGATTGGC
Organism: Pseudanabaena sp.; assembly: GCA_041687725.1. Lineage (GTDB taxonomy): Bacteria > Cyanobacteriota > Cyanobacteriia > Pseudanabaenales > Pseudanabaenaceae > Pseudanabaena. The sequence continues at coordinate 21,229 of JBDNJN010000017.1, read as the reverse complement.
AAACAATTTAAAAACAAAAAAGGGCGCTAAGCGCCCTTTTTTGTTTTCTTTTAGCGCAAAGCGCGATCAAAATCTACAGCACCTTGTCGGCGCACTAGCCAACCATTCGCTGTCCACTCCACTACAGTTGAAGGCAACCCACTCCCCGATCGCTCAGTAATCCTAATTCCATCACCTAAAGTCATTACTGAAGGAAAAGCATTACTAATTTCGATCATCTCCCGTAATGGTGGCTGATTGCTTTTATTTGCACTCGTGGTCAGCATTGACCCCGTTTGTTGCAAAATCGCGATCGCGATTTTACTATCAGGAATTCTCACGCCCAAAGTTGTAAAACCTTGATTTAAGTCACAGCCGCGATCGCTAGCAGGCAAAACTAAAGTTACTGCTCCTGCGAAATATTTCTCAGCCACCTGTTGCCAACTTTCTAACGCAGGATGGTTTATATCTAAAAATGGTAAAAACTCTTGCCAACGCGCCGCCATCAAAATTAATGGCTTATCAGGCGATCGCTGCTTGAGCGTAAAAATATCGCCACTGCGATCGGGACGCACTGCCAAAGCAGGCACAGTATCGGTCGGAAAGCTAACCAATTTCCCAGATCTTGCACCCGCGACCAAAGCCGACAAAGAAACCAAAGCCACTATTTCTACTTATTCCTAAATGTTTTAACTGCTAGCTGAAGTTTGCGAAATCAACCGCAGATCAACTTCTTTATTTTCCAACTCAGCGACAACACCCGCGATGCCAGGTCCAAAAAAACGGGTTAACTTATCTTGTTTTTGTTGCCAAGCGTCAAAATCCATCAAAGGCGATCGGAAACGCAAAACTAAACTGTAAGCACCATTCGTTTCTTCTGCTTGAGAAATTTCTTCATAGATGCCAATCAAGACAGGACGCTCTTCATCCGTAGGACTCATACCGAGCTTTTCTAAAATTTCATCTAAATGAGCCTTAATTCCATAGCGATAGCGGGTTACATCCTTGCGTAACTGCTGTTGTGTTGGCGTTTCTTGTAACTTACGCAAAGCCAGCACAGCCTCAGATTCAGGAACAATCACAGGTATTGGTGTCACTTCTGACGACTTGAAGGCAAATGCTCCCAGTAAGATGGGGAAACCATAGAAAAATCCAATCAAATTCAGCGTAGAATTGCCTTTGCCATAAGCCCAAAAACCTAATGCAAAAAGAATTCCACCGATATATAACCCAACTGAAGCTAGAGATATTTTTTTTGATTTAGGCATAGTTAAAAAAATTAATAATACTTAATAAATGTATCCGTTAAGCGTATCTATATTCTGAAATATCTTTTGAATATATTTGGATGTATTTTCAGCGATCGCTCGTTAGACTATAAATGTATAAGTAGGAATTACATCGCAACGACTGAATTCAAGAATTGTAAATTAGTCTTTAGACAGTTTTTTTATGATTCTAAGTAGCCTAAACCACCATTTTTATATTTGGCAAGCTACAATCGTCTAGGTGTAATTCCCACTAGAAAAAGTTTTTAGACAGTATGGATCTGAGGAATCTGGCATGAGCAAAGCAGCCATCGACCTACCTATTGAAACCAAGCTGCCAGTTGGCAAACTTGGCGGAAATATTGAAGAAATTGAAGTCGAAGACCTTGACGAATTAGATGATGATCTCGACAAGGATGACGTTGATGACTCAGACGAAGATCCCGAAAGTGACGACGATCCTGACAAGTCTGGTAAAGCCAAAGGAACTAAAAAAAGAGCTGCCCAGACCAAGAAAAAGCATTTTACTGAAGACTCAATTCGTCTTTACCTCCAAGAAATCGGACGTATCCGCTTACTCAGAGCTGATGAAGAAATTGAGCTAGCTCGAAAAATTGCCGATCTTCTTGAACTAGAACTAAAGCGTGAAGAGATTGCGACGGAAGCTGATTGTCATGCTGACGACGTGAAGGAGTCAGACTGGGCAGTCAAAATGGAAATGCCCTTAGGAGAGTTTCGCAAACGTCTCCACTCTGGTCGCCGTGCCAAAGACAAAATGGTGCAATCTAACCTACGCCTAGTCGTATCGATCGCCAAAAAGTACATGAATCGTGGCTTATCTTTCCAAGATTTGATCCAAGAGGGGAGCTTAGGCTTAATCCGTGCCGCCGAAAAATTTGACCATGAAAAGGGTTATAAATTTTCGACCTATGCGACATGGTGGATTCGCCAAGCAATCACAAGGGCGATCGCCGATCAATCACGGACAATCCGTTTACCAGTCCATCTCTACGAAACCATTTCGCGAATCAAGAAGACTACTAAGTTACTTTCCCAAGAAATGGGGCGCAAGCCAACTGAGGAGGAAATCGCCACTCGGATGGAGATGACGATCGAAAAATTGCGCTTTATTGCCAAATCTGCTCAGTTGCCGATCTCTTTAGAAACTCCAATTGGTAAAGAAGAAGACTCTCGCCTCGGCGACTTTATTGAGTCCGATGGTGAGACTCCTGACGACCAAGTTGCTAAGAGCCTTTTGCGTGAAGATCTTGAAAGTGTGCTGGGAACCCTCAGCCCTAGAGAGCGCGATGTTTTGCGTCTGCGTTACGGGCTTGATGATGGACGCATGAAAACCCTCGAAGAAATTGGACAGATTTTCAATGTCACTCGCGAGCGCATTCGTCAAATTGAAGCTAAAGCTTTACGCAAGTTGCGCCATCCCAACCGCAACAGCGTTTTGAAAGAGTACATCCGCTAACTAATTTCTTAAGCTAATGACTCAGGCAACCTCTCCCTCTAAAACTTCACTTTATGAGCGCGATCTTAATCTCTGGTTAGAGCAGGCGATCGCGCAATTAAAAATTGGCGATTTGCATAACCTAGACATCGAAAACTTAATAGAGGAGCTTGAGGGATTGGCAGGCAGGGATAAGCGCGAACTGAAGCAGAGATTGACTACGCTCATCGAGCATCTGCTAAAAAGATGTTATGTAAAAAGTGATTACGACTATGCAGGGTGGGTGGAAACCATCGACAGAACTCGTAACACTATCAGAGATATTCTCAGTCAATCTCCTAGCTTAAGAAATTATGCAAGTAGTCCTGAATTGTTTCAAAAAGCCTTCGATGATGCATTACGCATAGTCAGACGCAATCAAGGTTATAAGTCTATTTATTTCCCTGAGGCATGGCAGTTTAGTCGTGATGTCGATGCTCTTTTGACCATTGATTTTTGGGAAGAAAGTTAAGTTTTATTTGCTCTAAATTCCCTACAATCACTCTCTCGTAATCCTTGCAAATTAAAACTTTGGCATAAAAAAATAATTTTGGCGTTTTTAGCACTTTATGTAGTATCATAAGTATTCGCAACGGGATGTAGCGCAGCTTGGTAGCGCGCCTGCTTTGGGAGCAGGATGTCGTAGGTTCGAATCCTATCATCCCGACTTAAAAATAAAAAAGCCAAATAAAAAAGCGCCACATACGGCGCTTTTTTATTTGGCTGACAAAATTTGCAAATCCTGCGATCGCGTAAACTGTTTGCGCCATGCGGTAATCCCACCAGTCAGCGTCAAAGTCTGATAGCCGCGATCGCGAAGATATTTATTTGCTTTAATTGATCGCATCCCTGAAGTACAGTACAAAACTACTGTCGGCATAGATTGATGCTTTTGTTGATATCTTTCCACAATGTTTTTGACCTGTTCAACACCCACCATACTTTCAATTTCGGGTAATGGCACAAGCTCACTATTACTGATGTGATCCTCTTGATATTCATCAGGCGATCGCACATCGATCAAAATTACAGATTTAAACTTACCGCTAGCTAACGCTTCCGCCGAAATCTGCGGCGTACTAAAACTTTGCCAATAAACTGGCAAACTCATTTGATGCTGATAAGCAATAATGCTCAAAGTTCCAACCCCAGATACTAGTACAGCCGCAAATATAGCTAAAGGAATTAGATATTTGTTGCTTAATATAGATTTTTTCAAATCATTTATTGATACTTGATCTGATTTTAAATCCATCAGTTTACCCTGTTTTTATTAAATGGATAAATTAGGTGTTTAAAATAATTGATATTAGTATTTAGTTCTGTTCCATATTTCTTTGGAAATTCGTTGTCAGGCATATAGTAAGTACCAAATATATAATCGAAAATTGGCAACTGTACAGCCAGATTTTGAGCCTGTAGCTTTGGATGGCGATCGTGATGCCAATGATGAAACTCTGGCGTAGCAATAATCCATTTTAAAATGGGAAACCTAACTCGAACATTGGCATGGATAAAAAAGGCGATCGCGCTCGAAAAAATTGCATAAATGGCTAAAGCCTCAGTCGAAAAGCCTAACCAATAAAGTGGAATTATTTGACAAGCTTTCGTTAAAATCTGCTCGAAAGGATGCACACGCACAGTTGCTAGCCAATCAATATGCGTGGAGCTATGATGAATTGCATGAAAATGCCATAACCAAGGCACAGTATGTAACAGGCGATGCACAATATAAAAGCAAAGATCGCCAATAAATATAGCAACGACTACCTGTAAAACAAGAGATTGTTGACCGACAAAGCCAGATAACTTCGGGATCGAGTTTTGACTCAGTAGCGCAAATATGATTAGTAAATTTGTTGTGCCATGACCAATAAAATAACCTGAAAAATAATAACAAATATCTGTAAACCACCCTTCGCGCCATAAATTTTGTTTGTGCATTGTCAATATTTTTTCAAATGGCATAAATACACAAATCAGGATTAGTATTCCTTTGATTACATCGGGTATTTCTAACATCGTTCAAGATACAGTCTATTGAGGTTTTAAGTAATATAGATAATTGTTTAAAAGTGCCGCTTTGTGGGACTTTTAAACAATTGTCTGGGTTTTATGGAAGCGTAAGACGTTGTAACTTAGTTTATATAAGAATTAATAGTTCCTTCGGGACATGTCGGCTTCCCATTGTCTAAAAAAGGCTTGGACAACTTTGTTTTTACCCCTTCTGGTGATTCACAGAGAATCGCGAAGGTAGTTAAATCTTTTTTTACAGCTTTAGTTGAATCTTTCGGGTATTCTACCTGCTGGTTAAGTCCTTGAAATACTTGGGGATTTTCAGGCAAAACAAATACTGCACCAACAAAGCTTTTTGCCTTGTCATTCTGGGAAATCGCATATTGATAGGAAACAAGCTGAAAACTTTGTATTTCATACTTATAGCTATCTGTCACCTCTTTTATCCCTATTTCCGATAAATCAGAAATCGACTTACCAAAAGCCCCATTATCTAACCAAAGAGACTGCTGTATTTTATTCATACTACCAACATAGGTTCTCCCCTCAGAACTTCTAACTTTAACGACACCGCAACCGTAAATTTGGGTCAAAAAAATCGGTACGATTATTGCCAGTAGTCCGAAACCTAGGAGGCTATAAATTGACCAGAGCAGAAGCGATCGCTTTGGTTTTTGCCTTTTTTGTATTGCAACATCTTCTTGAATCAACTCAGCAATCGGCATAATTTCAGGATCGACCTCAATAAAATCCACAGGTGGAGATTGGATTGTGTCGCGATCTTCTAATTGTATTGACATCCTCTCAGCGCTGAAGCGACTGAGATTCCTAAGACTCACAACTTAGGTTTCTGCTTCTTTCCATTACTGGGATTTCGCAACTGCCTCCACGCACGAAGCGCTTTTCGGTCTTATGTTCGCTCTACAGACTTAAGGTTTTACCTTCCCGCAAGCCCTGCGGTACAGTTAAAGCATAGCAAAGAAAAAGATTAAAGGGAATAAATTCCCTCGTTCGTTTACCTCTCAGCCCTAAAGAGCTGAGTTTCCCACGTATCGTATATCTCTATGACTGGATTTGGCACTGCTATATTATTAGCTAACATATTAATATGTTAGCAGCTATCTCCAAAGGCATAGTTGCCAACCTTCTTAATAATTTTTTAAGATTTATCGCTAAGTATATATACTTTGCAAAGCTAGTCCAAACCTTTACTTGCAAGCCATCTTAGGCTTTTAAATATTTTATAAGAAGTCAAACGTAAAGATGTGTTAAGCTAATTTCAAATCCATATAAATACCCCTAGTTAAAGCAGGATTTAATATTATGACCATTGCAATGGGCAGGTCGCAAGAAGTCGAAAGAGGGTCGTTTGACATCATCGACGACTGGCTAAAGCGCGACAGATTTGTATTCATTGGCTGGAGTGGCTTATTGCTATTCCCCACCGCATTTTTATCTATTGGTGGCTGGTTCACAGGCATCACATTTGTATCTTCTTGGTACAGTCACGGTTTAGCTTCCAGCTTCATCGAAGGCTGCAATATTCTGACTGTAGCTGTATCTTCGCCTCCATTGAGCGTTGGTCACTCCCTACTATTGCTTTGGGGCCCTGAAGCACAAGGCGACTTTACTCGCTGGTGTCAGATTGGCGGCTTGTGGACATTCCTCGCACTCCACGGCGCATTTGCACTGATCGGCTTCATGTTGCGTCAATTCGAGATTGCCCGTCTAGTCGGTATCCGTCCTTATAACGCGATCGCCTTCTCTGGTCCAATCGCCGTATTCGTATCCGTATTTTTGATTTATCCCTTGGGTCAATCTGGCTGGTTCTTCGGACCAACCTTTGGCGTAGCTGGTATTTTCCGCTTTATCCTATTTCTACAAGGCTTCCACAACTGGACTCTGAACCCCTTCCACATGATGGGCGTAGCAGGTATCCTCGGTGGCGCATTGCTCTGTGCAATTCACGGTGCTACCGTTGAAAACACTTTGTTTGAAGATGGCGAAGGCACTAGCTCCAACACATTCAAAGCTTTCAACCCCACCCAAGCTGAAGAAACCTACTCCATGGTTACAGCTAACCGCTTCTGGAGCCAAATCTTCGGTATCGCTTTCTCCAACAAGCGTTGGTTGCACTTCTTCATGCTATTCGTACCCGTAACTGGACTATGGTTCAGCAGCGTCGGTATCGTCGGATTAGCATTAAACTTGCGTGCTTATGACTTCGTATCTCAAGAAGTCCGCGCCGCAGAAGATCCAGAATTTGAAACCTTCTACACCAAGAACTTGCTCTTGAACGAAGGTATCCGCGCATGGATGGCTCCTCAAGACCAACCAGGCGAAAACTTTATCTTCCCTGAAGAAGTATTACCTCGCGGTAACGCACTTTAAAATCCTTTCCAGAAGATTTATACGGCGCATTGCGCCGTATAAATCTTCTGATTAATTAGCTATTAGATATCAGTAAAGTTAGACTAGTTTTTAGATTATGATGAGTTTCATCAAACATTTAGACGTTAGCAGCTAACAAGCTGATTTCTGATAGCTAAAAAATTATTTGCAATTTAAACCTATATAAAGTTTTCTGGAGATAACCTCTCGTGACGACGACTATTAACTTAAACTCCCTAGGAGTGGGTGGGCGCACACAAGATACATCTGGCTTCGCTTGGTGGTCTGGTAACGCACGCTTAATTAACCTTTCTGGCAAACTGCTGGGCGCTCACGTTGCTCACGCTGGCTTGATCGTATTCTGGGCTGGCGCGATGACTTTATTTGAAGTCGCGCACTTTGTTCCCGAAAAGCCCATGTATGAACAAGGCTTCATCCTGCTTCCTCACCTTGCAACCCAAGGTTGGGGTGTTGGGGCTGGCGGTGAAGTTGTGGATATATTCCCTTACTTCGTAGTTGGTGTTCTGCACCTTATTTCTTCGGCTGTACTTGGCTTTGGTGGTATTTACCATGCTTTGCGCGGACCTGAAGTTTTAGAAAACTATTCTTCTTTCTTTGGTTACGACTGGAAAGACAAAAACCAAATGACCAATATCATCGGGTATCACCTGATTTTATTGGGCTGCGGTGCGCTTTTGCTCGTATTCAAAGCGATGTTCTTTGGCGGACTATATGACACATGGGCCCCAGGTGGTGGCGATGTGCGTGTAATCACCAATCCTACGATCAACCCTGTTGTCATCTTCGGCTATGTTTTCAACTCACCTTTTGGTGGTGAAGGCAACATCGTTGGTGTTGACAACCTCGAAGATGTAGTGGGCGGACATATTTGGATTGGCTTTATCTGTATCGCTGGCGGTATTTGGCATATTGTCACCAAGCCTTTCGGTTGGGCGCGACGCGCTCTCGTTTGGTCTGGTGAAGCATACTTGTCTTACAGTTTGGGCGCATTAAGCTTCATGGCGTTTATCGCTACCTGCTTCGTGTGGTTTAACAACACTGTCTACCCTAGCGAATTCTTTGGCCCTACTGCTGCTGAAGCTTCTCAGTCTCAAGCTTTCACATACCTTGTCCGTGACCAAAAGTTAGGTGCAAACATTGCAACTTCTCAAGGTCCGACTGGACTTGGTAAATACCTAATGCGTTCTCCTTCGGGCGAAGTCATCTTTGGTGGTGAAACCATGCGTTTTTGGGATTTCCGTGGTCCTTGGTTAGAGCCTCTTCGTGGTCCTAATGGTCTAGATATTGACAAACTTAAGAATGACGTGCAACCTTGGCAAGTACGTCGCGCTGCTGAGTACATGACACACGCTCCTTTGGGTTCTTTGAACTCAGTTGGTGGTGTTATCACGGAAATCAACGCGGTAAACTTTGTTTCTCCTCGTTCTTGGTTGTCTACTTCTCACTTTGTATTGTCCTTCATGTTCTTAGTTGGTCACCTATGGCACGCTGGTCGCGCACGCGCGGCTGTTGCTGGCTTTGAAAAGGGTATTGATCGCAAGACTGAGGCTGTACTCTCCATGCCTGATCTTGATGCTTAAAAAACAAGGGGCGCTGAGCGCCTCCTGTTTGAAATAAAAAAGGCAGTGCTTAGCACTGCCTTTTTTATTCGATCGCGATAATTACTAGTTACTACCAGTAAATATGACATCAGGAAACTTACCTTGAGCTTCTGTCATCGGGCGGTTTTTGCCCTCTTGTTGCCAGTAATTAATTACTTCGGTTGCCTTATTTAAAATCTCGATCCGATCTTGATCGGCAATCCAAGGCTTGCTTTCCATTTCTGATTTAAGTTGATCCCAAGCGTCATCGCGTGGCCAGAAGAAATACTTGGTGAGAGGGCTGAAACCCTTGCCAACGACTTGATCGACGGCAAGAGCTACGTTATTCTCTAACCATAAGATTTTTAGGATAAACTGAGACAATGCTACCTACCTCCAACAAAAATTAAGTTACATATTAAAGTAGCGATCTTGCAATATAACATGATTGAAACCTCTAAAGTTAACTCGAAAGAATTGAACAATAATATTTTTAGCAGTATTTTTGTATTTGACATTGATGGTGTGATTCGTGATGTGTCGGGTTCTTATCGCCGAGCCTTAGCAGATACGGTTGAGCATTTTACTGATCATGTTTACCGCCCAACTTCTGAAGAAATTGATGAATTAAAGGCTGAAGGGATTTGGAATAATGACTGGGAGGCTTCACAAGAGCTAATTAAGCGTTATTTTCACAAGTTCGGGAGAGATCGCCAAGTATCTTATGAAGCGATCGTGGCTTTTTTTCAGGGGCGTTATCGAGGTGTTAATCCTGATTGGTCAGATGGCTATATTGCTTCTGAGCCTTTGATTGCGACTAAGGAATATTTTCAGGATTTGACATCAGCAGGAATTGGCTGGGGCTTTTTTAGTGGGGCAACAAGAGCTTCGGCTGGTTATGTGTTACGGCGGCTAGAAATTAATGATCCTGTATTGATCGCGATGGAAGATGCCGCAGGTAAACCCGATCCGATTGGGCTTTTATTGGCAGTGAAGCAACTTGAAAAAAATAAAGAAGAAAAATCTTTAGTAGTTGTATATGTCGGTGACACGGTGGCGGATATGCTGACGGTGGTGAGGGCGCGAGATTATGATCCTAGCTACAAATACATTGCTGTAGGGGTAATCCCGCCCCATGTGGCTGAAGATTTGCGCGATCGCTACTCATCTCTACTCAAAGAAAATGGTGCAGATCTAGTTTTGAATAATGTTCTAGAGTTAACTCCACAGCTTAATTTATTACAAAGTTCGGTAGCTTAAATTCGCGTTAACATAGATTTGGCTTCACAAGCTATTACTTTGTTAAGAATTTTAAAATCAAGCTTTATGTCAGAGTCCCAGCAATATTATTTCGTAGCAGCTAGCCGTAAGTATTTGTGTGAAGACGAAGGGAAACCTTTGAGTGAGACGTTATCGGAGCGTGGGCGCAATTTTAAGGCTCGCAACAAGGAAATTAATTTTTGGTTGATTGAGCAGCCTGCTTTTTTGGAAGCGCCTGAAATGGCAAGCATTAAAAAGCAAATTCCTCAACCTGCGGCGGCGGTGATCACAACCGATCCAAATACGATGCGGTGGTTGAAGTTAAGGCTTGAGTTTGTCGTGACTGGCGAATTTACCGCGCCTAGTGCCTCGATCCCAGAGCCTTTAGCATCCTTAGCGATCGCCTGACAATCAAAACAGGCAAGGGGCTTAAGCCCCTTGTTCTCAAATTTTTTTATTGAAAATTAAGATCGCCGATCGCCATAAACTTAATTGTGTCTAAATTTTTTCGCATTAGTTCTTTTTCTGGCTTGCATTCCCCATATGGGCATGTAAATTTTGGCTTTAAAGCGATCGCCACGAATGCGCGAAAATATGGCGATCGCACTTTATATAATCAGCCACAGAAATCAAAACAAAAACTTTGTTTTGATCTGATCCAAAGTTTTTCCGTCCAAAAAGCAGGCAACGCGATCGCTGAATGTGAAGACATTTGGGATTACGCAAAACGTAATCCGATGGTGTCGATCGCCCTGTCTGATGGCGCAACCGAGTCTTCATTTACGCGAGAATGGGCTAAGGAGCTAGTTACGGCTTTTGTGAATCGAGAGTTACCTTGGCAAGATGTATATGCTTGTGCGTCACAAAATTGGCTATTGCCATTGCAAACGAATTGGCAAAAATGGTTAGCAGATCAGAATTTGTCTTGGTTTGCTAAGCGCAAGGCAGAAAATGGCGCTTTTGCAACTTTTGTGAGCTTAGAAATTTTTACGGATTTAAGCTGGAAGTCAATTGCTGTCGGTGATTCTTGTTTGTTTGTGGTACGCGATCGCTGTTTGCAAAAAAGTTTCCCTTTACAAAATAGTCATGAATTTAATAATCGTCCGAAGCTGATCGGCACTAATATTAAGGCGACAAATATTCATGTTTTACAAATTTATGGGGATGCAAAATTAGGCGATCGCTTCTACCTGACTACCGATGCGATCGCTTGTTGGATTTTTCAGCAACTAGAAGCAAATCAAGATCCTTGGCTAAAATTAGATCGGCTCAGTTCGCAAGATTTATTTGCAGAATGGGTGACAGAATTGCGCGATCGCCACGAAATCGCCAACGACGACACAACCTTGCTATGTCTAGAAATTCAGGCAATCAAAATTCTCATGCGTCAAAGTTGTGAGCCATGACCAATATTCAAACTTGGCCGTTAAATATTGACTTCACGATCGCGGTGCAAAATCCCCAACTTTGTTTTGCCGATCCTGACCTTAAGCAAGCCAGCACTTCTAAAAATTCGCGTGGCAGAGTTTTGCTATGGTCAGGCAACTTCGCCACCGTTTACAAGTTAACTAAAGGCGATCGCTCTTGGGCAGTGCGGTGCTTTACGCGCACACCTCAATCGGATGTGCAGCAGCGATATAAGTTAATTAGTGAATATCTCAGCCAACACCATATTCCTTACTTAGTTGATTTTGAGTTTCTCACACAGGGAATTCTCGTGAAAGGGGAATGGTATCCGATTCTGAAAATGGATTGGGTAGAAGGGGTAGAACTCGATCGCTATATTGGTGAATATATTGACGATTCGCAAGTATTACTGCGCTTAGATCGGCAGTTAAAGCAACTGCAAACAGATTTGCAACAGGTGGGGATCGCCCATGGTGATTTGCAGCATGGAAATATCATGGTGGACGATCAGGGCGAATTAAAGCTGGTTGACTATGACGGAATGTACGTTCCCGCATTGCGAGGCACGCCGCCCCTTGAGGTGGGGCATCCTAACTATCAGCCACCGATGCGATCGCTGAATGACTTTGGTGACCAGCTTGATGAATTTTCTTTTGCAGTAATATCTCTATCGCTTCGCGCTCTGGCAAGTCAGCCCAATCTTTGGGCAACTTTTCATGAAGATAATAAAAATTTGATCTTTCGGCAAAATGATTTTCAAGAGCCAGAGTTATCACCTGTATTTCAGTCGATTGCTAATATTCCTGATGATGAAACTCGCGAGCTATGCGATCGCCTAATTCGTCAATGTCATGGCGAAGATTTCGATGAACCTAAATCAAAGTCTTTGCTATTTAAATTTGCAGTTACACAATCCAAACCATTCTTATTAGTCGGCATGGCTATATTGGTTGTTGTTGGCATGTTCTTGATTTTTAGAAAAAATCAAACTCCAGTTACAAAAAATCCTGAAATTTTACCGTCAAGCTCTCCCATTCCAAGTAATACACCTACAACTTCACTGCCGCCAAAATTAACTCCAATTACGGCTGCTAGCTTAATCGCCAAATACGCCGAAGGTCAGCGCGATTTTCGTAATGTGCAGTTGACAGGCGCTCAAGGCGATCGCCTACAAGGTCAAGACTTTAGCAATATTAATCTCAGTGGTTCTGTGTTAGAGCGTGTCGATTTACGTCAAGTAATTTTTAAGAATGCAAATTTGAACGCGATTAAAATCGTTAAAGTCGATCTTCGAGGCGCAGATTTGAGTAATTCTAGTCTCATTGATGCAAACTTAGCATTTTCTAATTTTTCAGAAGCAAATTTATCTCAAGCGAATTTATTGCGGGTCAATTTATTTCAAGCAAAGTTAGGTTCCGCGATTTTACAAAAAACGGAGTTAATGAAATCAAATCTCAGTGAAGCCGATCTCAGTTCGGCAAATCTCAAAGGTGCAAATTTAGTCTTAGCTAATCTTCGCAAAGCTAATCTAGTTAAGGCAAATTTAAGTGAGAGTAATTTGTCAGCAGCAAATCTTAGTGACGCGGTCTTAGAAGGAGCCGATTTATCTGCCGCAGATTTGCGATCGGCAGAATTACACCTAACCACCCTCACTAATGCCAATCTCAGTTTCGCGAACCTAACCGCCGCAAAGCTAATTTTGATCGAGTTTGCAGGCACGAACCTTAACGGCGTAAATTTTCGCAATGCGATCGTCGAAAATATTGGCAGCATCGAAGCAGCGAATTTTACTAACGCTCTAAATCTTGATCCTAATGTGCGTAAATATTTCTGCTCCTTAGCTTCTGGCAACGTTGCTGAGATTGGCTCCCCCACAAAATCAACTCTCAACTGTCTGCCATAATTGTTTTATAGCGATCGCCACCTGTATTTTAAGACTAAACAAAACCCGAAAAGATGGAAGGCAGCGCGGAGCGCTGCCTTCCATCTTTTCGGGTTTGTTGCCTAATATACTTGGAGATCGCTATACGCTTGCTCGGATAAAGAGTAAAATTGATGTGGCTAGCAAAACTCGTCAAAACTAACAGTTAAATTTCAACTCTTAGCAATTTACTGTTAGGCTAAAAAGCGCGAAAAGAGTATTAACGTAATGATCGAAGAAGAAAACCTACCAAATTCTGAAGACCTCATTGATGAAGATGATGAGGTTCTTGAGTCACGGCTGCAACAACTTGCTACCGAAGAATTAAATCAAAGCTCCAACCCAGAAGAAACAAAAGCAGATGGGACTCAAACCTCTGCAAACGAGTCTAACGCAGGCAAAGCAAACACGGCGGCGGCGGCAACCCTCGAAAAAATTAATGGTTTGATCGCTGAGTCAACATCTCTGAGAGAGCAGTTAGATGAGCGCAAGCAACAATACTTGCGCCTATATGCCGACTTCGAGAATTTTCGCAAACGCACAGAGCGCGATAAAGAAGAGCAGGAAGGCACAATCACAGGCAAGATTCTTAAAAAAATCTTGCCTGTAGTTGATGACTTTGAGCGGGCGCAATTGCAAATCTCGCCCAAAACCGACGGTGAAGCTTCAATTCATAGAAGTTATCAATCGGTATACAAACAATTGCTCAAGTGCCTCAAAGAAACAGGCGTAGCAAGGATGGAATGCGTCGGTCAAGAATTCGATCCCAATTTCCATGAAGCCATTATGCAAGAACCTTCACCCGAACATGATGAAGGCATAATTACGGAAGAGCTGCGTCCAGGCTACCTTGTCAGCGACGATCGCGTTTTGCGTCACTCATTGGTCAAAGTGTCATCAGGCAAAATTGACGGCGATGATAGTGTTTCTGATGCAAATGAAAACACGTCTAGTGCATCTACTTAAGGCTGCATCTATTTAAGCTTTAAGCTAAATCTTAAATAGATGCGATCGCAATTGCATCTTGAGATGCATTCTTAGGGTACATTATTCAAAAATTCATCAAGCTAAACTTTAAAAAAGCTTTTAACGGAACTGGCGATTATGTCGAAAGTAATTGGGATCGACCTTGGTACGACAAATAGTTGTGTTTCAGTTCTGGAGGGTGGCAAACCTGTTGTCATCTCTAGTGCAGAAGGGGGGCGCACCACGCCGAGTATTGTTGCCTTTGTCAAAGATAGCAGCGAGCGGATTGTGGGGCAGGTTGCCAAGCGTCAATCTGTTACCAACTCAGTAAATACGGTTTACAGTATTAAGCGGTTTATTGGTCGTAGTTGGAGCGAAACCGAAACGGAGCGTAGTCGCGTCCCTTTCACGGCGGTCAAAGGCAAAGACGATACTGTCGATGTGCAGATCGGTGACAAGACCTATACGCCTCAAGAAATTTCGGCGATGATCTTACAAAAACTAAAACAGGATGCTGAAAACTATTTGGGCGAAGAAGTTACTCAAGCGGTAATTACTGTACCCGCTTATTTCACCGATACACAGCGTCAAGCAACAAAAGATGCTGGTGCAATTTCGGGCATGGAAGTGCTGCGAATTGTCAATGAACCAACGGCGGCGGCGCTTGCCTATGGTTTGGACAAGCAAGATCAAGAGCAGATTGTTTTAGTATTTGACCTTGGTGGCGGTACGTTTGACGTGTCCGTACTCCAACTTGGCGACGGAATTTTTGAGGTTAAGGCAACTTCAGGTAATAATCATCTTGGTGGTGATGATTTTGATGCGCTGATCGTTGATTGGCTAGTTGCGGACTTTAAAGAAAAAGAAGGAATTGACTTAATTACTGATAAAACTGCCTTACAAAGACTCAAAGAAGCTGCCGAAAAAGCCAAAATCGATCTGTCCAGTGCTCCTTCAACCTTGATCAGCTTGCCATTTATCGCGGCAAATGAGTCAGGGCCAAAAACCATTGAGCTAGATTTTACCCGTTCTAAGTTTGACGAGATTACTTCCTCTTTGGTTAAAGCAACCCTTGAACCCACCGCCCAAGCCTTGAAAGATGCAGGACTATTACCAAAAGAAATTAATCGGATTATTTTAGTTGGTGGTTCAACTCGTATTCCTTCGGTACAAGACGCTATATCGAGATTTTTTGATGGTAAAAAGCCCGACCAGTCGGTTAACCCCGATGAAGCTGTGGCGATCGGGGCAGCCGTGCAAGCGGGGATCTTAGGGGGTGAAGTTAAGGATTTATTATTACTAGATGTAATCCCGCTTTCGATCGGATTAGAGACGCAAGGCGCGGTATTCACTAAAAACTTAGAACGCAATACTACGATTCCCACCAGTAAGTCGCAGATTTTTTCCACCGCAGTTGATAACCAGTCAGCAGTAGAGATCCATGTCCTACAGGGCGAACGCGCAATGGCTAAGGATAACAAGAGCCTCGGCAAATTTGAGCTAGAGGGGATTCGTCCCGCCCCACGCGGCATTCCGCAGATCGAAGTTTCCTTTGATATTGATGCTAACGGTATTCTTAAAGTTTCAGCACGAGATATTGATACTGGAGTTGAACAAAGCATTAGTATCACTAACACTGGCGGATTGAGTCCTAGTGAAATTGAAAGAATGCGGATGGAAGCTGAGGTCTATTCTGAAGAAGATGAGGCCCGTCGCGAATTGGCGAATATGCGGAACCAAGCATCCAATCTGATCCGCACTGTCGAAGAAGTTCTTAGAGATAATGGTCCTTCAGTTATTACCCAAAGTTTGCGCGAACCCACACTCAAAAATATGGAAGCTCTCAGAAATTTATATGAATCTGAGGAGGCAACCTATGAAGATCTTCAAATTGCCATTAAACCTCTACAGCAATCATTGTTTGAAGTGACTCAAACGGTTGAGAAATACTCTCAAGTTGAGCGAGTTAAGCAAAAGCCTAAAGACACCTTGGAGTGAAACTGAGGAAAGTGCTTTGCGCTCTCAGTAAAACTCAGAGCGCAAAGCGCTGTATGATAACAAAGTTATACCTGTATTTTTAGCTACAGTTGTTGCCTATTAGCAATTGAAAGCTTGTTCTGTAAACCGTGAGCCGCTATGTCACTGTTTGATTGGTTTGCTGAAACTCGCTCCCGCGCGGGTGAAGCCTATCACCGCAAAACTCCTAATCTCAATCAAGACTCTCAGGAACGCGAAATTCCTGATGGTTTATGGCACAAATGTTCTAGTTGTGGGGCTTTGACCTATGTGAAGGATTTAAAAACGAATTTGATGGTTTGTCCTGAATGTGGACATCACAATCAAGTTAATGCCTATGAGCGTATTGCCCAGTTAATTGATGCTGGTACATGGAAAGAAATGGACGCAGATTTAACTTCCTGCGATCCATTAGGTTTTAAAGATCGCAAGCCTTATATTGATCGCATCAAAGAATATAAGCAAAAAACTGGCTTGAGCGATGGGGTGATCACTGGTACGGGCAAAATTGATGCCTGTGATGTGGCGATCGCGGTGATGGATTTTCGCTTTATGGGTGGCAGCATGGGATCGGTTGTGGGTGAAAAAATCACGCGTATGCTGGAAACTGCTACAGCAAAACGCTTTCCTGCCCTAATTTTTTGTGCTTCAGGTGGGGCGCGGATGCAAGAAGGGATCTTGAGTTTGATGCAAATGGCGAAAACTTCAGCAGCCTTGGAGCGTCATCGTCAGGCTAATTTGTTATACATCCCCATCTTGACAAACCCCACGACGGGCGGCGTAACTGCTAGTTTTGCAATGCTCGGCGATATTATTTTGGCTGAGCCAAAAGCAATGATCGGGTTTACAGGGCGGCGTGTGATCGAGCAGACTCTGAAGCAAAAAATTCCTGATGGTTTTCAATCTTCGGAATATTTATTGGATCATGGATTTGTGGATATGATCGTGCCGAGAACGAAGCTAAAGAAAAATCTGGCGATGATTTTGAAAATGCACGATTCGAGTACGAAGATTTCTAGAGATCGCCATGCTAACGGTGCTGCCAAATCAGTTGTCCCGAGTCTGTCTGATACCAAGCTAGTCTCTGAGTTGTAGAGTCAATTGGCATATTTATTGCATGGCGTGGCGCGGCGATCGCTAAGGCGATCGCCTGTTCTGGTTCGCAAATATTCCACTTGACGAGATTATTAACGCTATCGAGCAAAGCAACAGTAGTACCTGATAATGTGCCGTCAGGCAGTCGGGCTGTGCCATTGGTGACTGCAATCAGGCGATCGTCCCAAGGATAAATCCCATCGGGTAAACCTAATGGGGCAAGGGCATCACTAACTAAGAAAATCTTGTTTGTGATCCGATGCAACAATTTCACCATTTGCGGCGAAACATGAACACCATCGGCAATTAAGCCACACCAAACCCGATCGCTTAAAATTGCTTCTCCCAATAAGCCAACATCGCGATGGTGCAAAGTTGGCATTGCATTAAAGGCATGAGTAACCATCGTCGCACCTTGGGCGATCGCTATTCTCGCCTGTTC
Source organism: Pseudanabaena sp. (assembly GCA_041687725.1). Classification (GTDB taxonomy): domain Bacteria; phylum Cyanobacteriota; class Cyanobacteriia; order Pseudanabaenales; family Pseudanabaenaceae; genus Pseudanabaena. The sequence goes on along the minus strand of JBDNJN010000017.1, from coordinate 3,372 downwards.
AGCATTAGCAGTGGAATGACCGAGGCTAACAATAATTTGGTGATCGCAAAGATATTTGATAGTTTCCCCCGAAGGATCGAGTTCGGGGGCGAGGGTAATGATTTTAATAATATCGGTGTAGTCACCTAATAAATTTTTTAAGGTATCGAGATTGAGAGGTAGTAGGTGTTGTTGAGGATGTGCGCCGCGCTTGTCAGGATGTAAGAAGGAGCCTTCGAGATGTATGCCTAGGATTTTGGCTTGTAGAGGATCGGGATTTTGTTTTTGATCGGCGATTGCTTCGGCTAAGAAAAATAGCGATCGCTGAAATTGTTCGACAGACGCAGTAACAAGAGTGGGCAAAAATCCATCGATCCCCTGTTGATATAGAAAACGACAAATTTCTGGCAGATGGCTGGCGCGATCGCTATTCAAATCGTTAAAGGGAATCCCCAAGGCCCCATTAATTTGTAAATCAATCCCACCTTGAGAAAAACAAATAAATTGCATAGGGTTTGTCTGCTCTTTTATGACCTATTTCGCTCTTTTAAATTTATACCAACTCGATCTAATCGCGTGGCAATTAGATTTTGGCGATCGCTGAAATTTATCGCGATCTTGACTTTTGATTAAAAGTACGATTTTTTGGTTCGCGATCGCCTTGTTTCGAGATTACCAATCTAAAAGTATCAGTTTAGACTTCGCATGGATCGCTAACTGGGGGATGTAAACCTGTTTGAAGCCAAAAAAGTCTTGTCGCTCGAATCGAGTCTTCTTGTGGATATCTCAAATCGTTTAGATCGAAGCGATCGCAGGTCGCCCTACCGATTGAAGTCACTCCTTTAATTTCAGTTGCGTTATTTATCCAAACAAAATGTTCTGCCCATAATTCCCTACGTGGATCAAAAATAGAGACAACTTCTTGGGTTTGTCGATCAATCGCCTTAACAAAGTTGTATCGCCTTTCATTACAACGACGACAAGCCAGAGCAAGATTATCTACATCATCTGAACCGCCCAGTGATACAGGAATAATATGATCGAGTGTGAATCGAGAGGCACTCAGACGCTCTGGCGAATGACAGTATTCACAAATAAAATTGGCACGTTCTCGGACAATTTGTCTTGTTGAATCAGAGATTGACATTTTGGGCAGCAAGCATTGCATTCATATGTGTGAAAATACGATCTAGCTCCCCAATCGTTTCTAACTCAGGAATTTCTTCAAGAGAAAGCTGCTCTACCTTTTTTTTCTCTAAGAGCAATTCCATCCGATTTTGTAAATGTTCGCTGAATTTGAATAGACTAAAATTTCCAAATTTCTCAACACGGATCTCATGGATTAGCAGGGATGGTTTGACAAGTGTTGCAGTCATAATTTTTTGCTTTTAATAACTTAAAAAAGTCTAAGTCTATACTACATAATTTTCTTGTCAGCCAAAAGGTGAGAGCCTACTTGCAGCGATCAGTCCGATGTTGAAATTAAAATTATTGTTAAACGAGATTTATAGATAAGGCGATCGCGTGGCACTCCAATTTTGGTGGCGATCACTGAAATTTATCGCGATCTTGACTTTTGATCGCAGTATTACAAAAAACTAATTTTTTATGCAGCCTCTAACTGTCTGACATGAAGCACTTGATTAGAGCTTAAAGGTTTAATTTGTGACTCAGCAACGGTTAGTACGGCAATAGTTTCGCCCACAGCATTAAACACTTCTAAGCTGTAGCCGCATTCACCAATGGCAACAGGATGCTCATCAACTACTGTTGCGACATCACCTTTACTCAATCCATGAGCAGGAAAATCTGCATTTAATACAACTCTAGTAAATAGTTCAAATTTCATAGCTAAACCTCTTTATTGATTAGGATTGCTTAGGATTTATTGGGAAATAGGGTAATGAACTTAGTTATCTTGGTTTCGTGTTCAATCATCCAAATTGTAACTACATTGAGAGATTGACCTTTAATTCCAGTGATCTGACCGCAGATTGCATACTTGTCACCATAGTGATCGCTTTCTGTTGGTGTGGCATCTAAAGGTAAAATTTGCTCTCTCAAAGCTTTCTCTAGATCTTGCCAATTCTCAAGTGTAAATCCTGCCTGTTGCAAATATTGAGATTTATCATCTTGGGGTAAAAGTTTGAGCAAATAGCCAGTTAGCTTTGGTTTGGCAATAATGGCTTCGGGTGATAGCTTCATGATTTAAATAGTCTAATGCGATCGCTCTATTATTCAAGCCGATTTTAGGTGTGTGACTGGAATTTGCTCACTTCTCTCAGAAGAGCTTTGTCCAGTGGCAACCGCATGGACAGCATAAAGGATATCGGCTGAATAGTAGCGATTACGGCAATTGTCACAGACCCCAATTGTTACGTCTTCAAGGATGACAAATCCATCTCTATGTTTGAATACTTGCTGTTTAACGGTTCGAGGTTGAACTGTTCCAGCACAATACTCGCATTGATATCCATACATAAGATTAGACCTCAAGTTCAGTGATTTCATAAACTGTGATGATGAGATAGCGTCCGTTACTAATAAAACGTCCAACTAATCTGGATCTTCGCCAATTGTTTGCTGTGATCCATGACGGATGTGGAGAATACGAACTGTTGCTGTATCTTGTGTCTCTAAAATAGTGAAAATTACTCGATATAAGTTACGTCCTTTACCGTAGATTAATTGGCGAATTTCTTGGCTAAAATTATTGTTTTCTCGTGCTAATGAGCATCGATTGGGCATTTCAGCCAAAGAGGCGATCGCATCTAATAGCCCCGAATACCATTGGCTAGCCTTTGCGGGAGAGGATATTTGAGATAGTTGGAGAAATGCGTGATCGGCTTCAGATTCCGCAATACTTGAGATTTCTATGCGGTAACTCATGAATTGGCTGACAAGTTGTATTTGTTACGTTGTTCGTCAGCAAAATCTTGGAAAGAGCGATATCTACCTGTCTCAAAATCATCTAAACCTTGTTGAATACCTTTAATAGCTTCTTCTGAGTCTTTTTCTTCCCAATTCAAGATGCTAGCCAATAGTTCAGTGGCAACAAAGTTAACATCTTGTCCTTGTTGGGCGGCTCTGCTATATAGCAATGCTTCTAATTCGGGATTAAGGGTAACTACTATCGACATAGAAAACCTCTTTTAGGGCAAAGTTTCTATTGCAATTATAGTCTTAGGCGATCGCTTGGCACTTCGAGTGTGGCAACATCGATTAAATTTGCCGCAATATTGACTTTTAATCAGGTTAGTGTCTTTAATTTTTCGCCACTAGCAGGAGAGAAAAATATAAGCCTAAAGTTAAGGAGGAACAAGATTTAAAGGCAGTGTCGCATGAGCATAGCAGAACGAGAACAACAAATTCTTCGGGTGAAAGCCAACAGTT
>JBDNJN010000129.1:0-31009 GCA_041687725.1 Pseudanabaena sp. | reverse complement strand
TTGCTTTTGCTTTAATCAGACCATTTTTCCTGATCTTTGCTCCTTAGTTCAATCTTATTTTCTCTCCCAATATTTATCTCTTGCCTTTTTCTACAATCTTTACCCTCTAACCCTTTCCGAAAATGAAACCACCCTGCCTCTCCTTGCAAAGGAGAGGGGAACAAGAAATAACTCTGGCTCCACTTCTCCTTGCAAAGGAGAGGGGAACAAGAAACAACTCTGGCTCCCCTTCTCCTTGCAAGGAGAAGGGGTTGGGGGATGTGGTGCATTTTCCATCAGACGATCAATTGATACTTGACCTGAGCCAATCGATAAAGTGGTCGCCACACTAAGCGATTAGTCGTCACAACTAGTAATGACATCACGATCGTAGAAGCTAATAAAAGCGAGAAATCACCAACATCTGAGGCTTGGGTAATTGTTGAACCTAGCCCCGTTGCTGTGAGTACCTTCCCTTGAAATTTGATGTATTCTCCCGCGATGCTGGCATTCCAAGCGCCACCAACTGCTGTAATAATTCCTGTCACTAAATAAGGAAAGATTCCGGGCAGTATGAGTGTTCGCCAACGCTCTAAGGGTGAAAGTTTATAAACTCGGGCCGCTTCAAAAAGCTCAGAAGGAATCGCTTGCGCTCCTGCAATCACATTAAAAAGGATGTACCACATACTTCCCAATGTCATCAAAATCACAGCGCCAATATCCAATCCTCCACCAATATTTGCTAAGCCCAATAACAGAATTGGAAATAGCGCGGTCGCAGGAACTGAAGCGGCGATTTGCACAATCGGTTGCAGAAACTGCGCTAATTTGGGGTTGCGCCCAATCGTTACCCCAATTGGAACCGTAATTAGTAGAGAAATAATCAGGACAATAAATACCCGAATCGAAGTAAATAGCGCTCCTGTCATCACCTGTTGCCAAGAACTCAATGGCAGCTTACTGAGCATAATTACCGCTTCTAAGGTTCCACCTAAAACTAGAAATCCAACACCTCCAAGCAGTATCCAGTTAAACCAACTCATCCATTTAGAAGCTCTATATTGATTGATGGGAGAGCTTTGAGGTTTGCTACTAAAGCCGCGATTAAAAGTCTCAGATATGGGCATAAATACGCGATCGCCAATAATTCGCATCGTCGGCGATCGCCTAAAAAAGTCCAGCACTCGCGATTCTGGTACTTGAGTTGCTTCGACGGTCTCATGTTTAAACTTCTCTGCCCAAGCAATCAGAGGTCGCCAAACAAAATAATCAATGATCGTAATAATCCCAATCAGAACGACAATCCCCCACAAAATCGCGAAATTGTCGCCTTTGTCTGCTGCCGCTTTTAGAAATGAACCCAATCCTGGTAATGTAAAGTCGCGATTAGAAAGTGTAAAGGATTCTGTTTGCATCAAAAAGAACCAGCCCCCAGCTACCGACATCACACTATTCCAGACTAAGCCGACTACTCCCGATGGTAATTCTAGCGTCCAAAAGCGTTGCCATGCACTAAGCCGATAGACTTGACTTGCTTCAATCAGTTCTTTAGGAATACTAGTCAGGGACTGATAAAAGCTGAAGGTCATGTTCCAAGTCATACCTGTGAAAATCAGCAAAATTGAAGCGATTTCAATTCCTAATCTCTGCCCTGGAAATAGTCCGACCAGTGCTAGCACAACCGCAGGCAAAAACGAAAGTACGGGAATTGATTGCAGTATGTCTAATAGTGGAATGAGAACCTTTGACCATGTACTAGAGCGGTAGGCAACATAGGCATAGGAAAGGCTAAACACCAGTGATAGTCCGTAGGCTGCTAGCATTCTCACGATTGTTTGCAATGCGTAGGTCGGCAAAAAACCTAGTGAGAGATCAATTACATATTCGCTATCGTAAGTACCTGCAAATTTACTCGCGGTCTGGACAATGATGAAAATTAAAGAAACGATCGCTAAAGGCAGTAAAACATCGCTAATATTCCAGCGCGAGCGAAATTCTGATTTGGGGTCGATAGTTGGCTGATACATAAGCAATTTAGACTAAAAAATAAATTAGGTGATTTACGGATATGGCAATTTTTAAATAGGTAAGAATCAACTTGAACAGGCAAGGGGCTTAAGCCCCTTGTTAAGGCTATTGAAAAAAGTTATTTGATTTTAATGAGACAGCAAATCTCTATTCAGACTCTTCAATTTCGGTAACACTTTCTTCGATAAAAATTTCGCCTGAAGGTTCATCATAGCTATATAGTTCGGCATAACGTCCCCAGTCCATGGCGGTTCTGAGTTGACGTTGTGCTTCTTTGCTAGTGAAGTAGTTCTCTAAAATATCAAGAACTAGTTCTTCAGAAATGCGATGGTTGCGCTTGGCTTGCAAAAGCTGGCAAATCTGCTGGACTAGACGAATATGCGTTTGTAATAGATCACGAATAATCGCTTTGCGCTCATCAATATTCCGATTAATGAACTTCTCCCCGATCGCTGATAGTTGGATATCACCTTCTGTGACTGCTACTAGCTCTAGCAGTTTACTAGCTTCCACAATTGGCAAGATGTCATCAACTTCCAATAAAAGTTCTTGAGCAATCCGATATAAATCCTTGTCTTGACGACCTTCGAGGAGTTCTAATAAACCCGCTACTGAACCAATTCGCACATGGGGTAAGGATTGATATTTTGGTTGAGATGGTGGTTTTGGGACTGATGTTGAAGTGGTGGTTGTCGGTTGAGGCATATCAGGCAGATCGGGATTAGTTAAAATCTTATAAACCTGATCGACTAGGGCTTGAAATTCGGGGCTTTTACGATCGCGATAATGGGGCAATTTGATCGCTAAGTCTGCACGAATTCGACCGGGGTTACGACCTAACACAATCACGCGATCGGCTAATGTCACGGCTTCTTCGATCCCATGAGTTACGATCAAAATTGATTTGGTGGGAATGCGTTTTTCTAACCACAGGTCAAGCAGTTCAAAGCGGAGGTTTTCGGCTGTTAATACATCTAGTGCTGAAAATGGCTCGTCCATGCATAAAAGTTCTGGTTCAACTGCCAAAGCTCTTGCAAAACCAACCCGTTGGCGCATCCCGCCCGATAGTTCTTTGGGATAAGCGTTCTCAAATCCATCTAAGCCAATCACATCGATCATGCGTAGGGCTTTTTGCAATCGAGTATCTTTTGCCTCGCCTTTTGCTTTTAAGCCTAGTTCTACATTTTCGAGAACTGTGAGCCAAGGATAAAGCGCAAAGTTTTGAAAGACGATCGCTACGCCTGGATTTAACCCCATCAATTGACGATTGTAGTACAACACCTTGCCGCTAGAAGGTGGTATCAATCCTGCAATCATTCGCATTAGTGTTGATTTGCCAGAACCTGAAGGACCTAACAGGGCTATAATTTCACCTACTTGCAATTGGCAATTAATATTTTCAATAATCGAAATAGTCTGCCCATTTGGTTGTAAGTAAGACTTACCGAGATCTTCTAAGGCAATAAAGCTGGTTTTTGCGGCGTTTTGAACCATAGTGTTATCTGTGCAGGTGTTTTGAGCTACATAGATAGGGATGTTTTTGCTACCCAATCCTGTCCATTATCAGCTATGTGCGCTCAGAAATTGCGCGATCGCGTGACAAGTCGCTGCCTAACTTGGCGATCGCGGCTTGATGTGCGACTTTGCTTTCCTTTTAAGTTGCTGGGTGGGGTTAGGGGTTTGGCATTGGCGAATGAAAATGGGGGGTGATAATTTGGGGGGAGGGGCGCAAATGCTAAACCACTATAAATGAGTTACTGAGAGCGTCTCTGTTTGGTGCTGATTTGTTTTTACCTTAGGGTTGCTCTTGAGACTGCTTGCATTGTTTGATTGGTTGTTTCTGGTGATGCACAGTTGTTTAGCATTGTAGCTGGTGTACAGAGTCTTCCGTTCAAAAACAGGGTAACTTGCTTATTATCAGTCGTGAGACTGGGGAAAAATGGAGACACTGGAGAGACTGTAGCTGATGGGGTAGTGGGAAGTGCAACCAATGAATCAACCATAACCAAGCAATTGTTGGCTTTTGAAGTATTGGTGTCAGCAACTCCAGTAGCAGGACAACTACCTGTAGAACGATATAAAGATGTAAATCCTTTCCAGTTAGTTGTAATAGACAAGGCTGCATAATACATAACTAGACGGCGAACTGCAAAGTTTTGAGGGGTTGCAGTAAATGAGATGGAAGTGCCGCCATTAATTACTTCAAAGGTGTTTGTTGTTATTTTTGTGGGATCTGGATCTGATGTCACGTAGTAAGTTGTTGTTGTATTAATACCAGTAGGTAAATTAGTGCCTGAGAACTTGATTGCATTTCCCGAAGCCAATCCATGATTATTTAGAGTTATCGTTGTAGTCGAAGTAGCTGGTAGTACTGGAGTTGTAGTTGCTGGTGCTGGAATTTCTAGATATAACGCTGTTCCTGTACTAGTATATGTAGGCTGAGGATTTAGATTTAGTTTCCATGTTGGATCGGTTGTTGCTGTTGCTGTTGATACTAATGCTACTACGCTAGCAGCTTTGATTTCATCGGAGATAAAATCTGCTGCTCGGCGCAGATTTGATTGTTGAGTTATTTGTATATCTGATTTTGTATTGGTACTAATAACAAATACGAGTCCTGCGCCTGTCATTCCCACAACTATAGTCAAGATCACCATAGCCACAAGAAGCTCGATCAGAGTAAAACCTTGCTCCTTATTTTGGCGCTTCTGCAAAATGTTAAATAACAACTTTTTATGGAATATTTTGTCAGAACTGAATGAATTTGAATACTTACTTAATGACATAGTATTTTCCTTGTATTTGCCTTTTTCAAATTGTTTTGATTTCCCCACTACAATTGATGCTTAGCTTCTAAGGATCAATTGTGCAATTCCTAGTTCCACTTTCGTATTTACCACCTGAAGTGACGGTTTCGTATGTGCCTGTGCGAACTATTCCCAAAGGATAGGAAATCATTACGCATCGTTGATATGTTGTGTTTGCTAGAGAAATAATGATCGCTCTTTTGTCAGAGCCGCCTTTTGAAGCACTTGTCTCAGTGATTCTGCCTTTAAAGTCAATGGCGATCGGTAATGTAGTGAGAGTAGTTGCAACAGTGTCTTCATTAACAAATTTAAAACTTACATTTGTATCGGCAAAAGATTCTGCACCAGTTCTCCAGCATTGAGGGGTAGCCGTTGTGACATTATCAACGAGAGTAATTGCAGATCCTGTACCTCGGTTAATCGTCAAACTACAGGACTTGCCAATGCGGATGGTATTGGCTCGAGCTTCTTCTAGGGCAGACTTTAGGCGGATAGTGGCATTACTGACTCGATTGCGATTGAGTAGTCCTAGAAATGATGGTGCGGCGATCGCGCTGAGGATGCCAATGATGACCATGATAACTAATAGCTCAATTAGGGTAAATCCTTTGGAGTTATTTCGAGCATTGAAATGTAACACTTGGTATTACCTCCGTTTTTAGTGTTGCCAAACATGCAGAGCCAGTCAGATCTGCTGAACATGAGGTTGGGTTAGTTGCTTCTGCAACTCTATAAAATAGTTCTACTCTCCTGTCAGAAGACGCTGTAGTTGTACGAATAAGTTGGTATGTTCTACCGTTAAAGTTAGGAGAAGTAGTTGAGCTTTGGACTGCGGGTGTGTCGGTGATGAATTTACTAGCAATACTACTTGTGCTAGTGCTATCGAATGTACAGTCCTTAAAGGCTGTAAGAGTACTAGTTTTGGAGATAACATCATTAATTCTTGGTAAAATTGAAACAAGAGTACCAAGGTTGGTGGAAGTGGAGGGAGTGAATGGAGCAAAGGAAACTGTATTGACTGATATTCCAGTAACTGTGATCACCAATACACTTGTAGCTAAAGTAGCTGGTCCAATGACGAGGCGATCGCCTACTAGAATATTACTAGCATCTGTGACGGTAATACTGGATATAGCTGTGGTAGTTAATGTTAAAGATGAAGCTAGGGTGGTTTGCTTGATTGTATTCAACTTACTCAAGTCCACTGTTACTGCTAGTGAAGTAGTTGGATTTATTTGGGCAGTAGTGGCAATGTAAGCGCTAGGTTCCCCACTAATAGATAGTTTTTCTCCTAAGGCATAGGAAACATTTGATCCATTATTATCAATGGGAATTGTCAAGTTTAGATTAGTGCCAGTGACTATTGCGAGTCCAGTTGCTGGAGAAGTTGGCAGACCAGTAATTGTTTTCATGTCTCCATAGAAAGATGCTTGGTAGCGAACTGTTTCCAAGTCTTGCTGAATTAAGAGAGTGGCTTCATTATTGAGCTTTGCTCTGAGCTTGAGGTTTAGTCCAGCGACTAAAGCTGTTAGAGCTGTCAAGATAAAGATAGATAGAATTACGATCGCGACAATTACTTCAATGAGAGTAAAGCCGCGATCTGGTTTGTTTCTCTTGATTTTTTTCTGACCAAGAGAAGACAACAATAAAAGAACTAGTTTGTTATCCATTGCTTTACCTTGCCTCAAGCTTAGTCCAAGTTTGTGGTGGAGAAATTTGTGGGGGTAGATTGGATGGGGTTAAACCAAAATCACTCCAAGTACCATTTTGGGTCACAACTAAATTGGTATTACCTACGCCACAGGAAGTGGCATTCATAAACCCGTCCACCCAAACTGAGCCTGTAAAACGAGCAGTGCCTGTACGACCAATAGCGTATTTAGGAGCTAAGATAAATGCTTCAATAACGCGATTACCGTTGACGCACATTTGAGAAGGATTAGAAGTTGTTCCATAGCCAAAAATTCTAAAGTCAGTTGGTTTATAAACCGCTTGACATTGTGCATTACAGGGGGGGGTAGGACCAAAAGATCCAGAACCATCAGTGGTAATGTTGATTCGGGTATTGTTAGCTGCTGCGATCGCTCTTTCGCTCGTAGTATAAACTTTAAAAGTGTTACTACCAGTGTTTATGTCACCCATATAGTAAGTTTGTGCCTACAGTAATCTCCGTAGGCAGCGAGGAGCCAGAGAAGACAATAGGATTACCAGCAATAAACCCAGTAGCACCAGTATCACTAGTTATCGAAAAAGTATCGTTATTACTTGTTGCTTCAAATTGACCACCGTTGTCGTGAAAAATGTCGCTCGTTTTATCAACATTACCTGTCAAGTAGATCGTGACCTTGTAGTTAGGATTAATCGTGAGACGACCTCTAATTTCATCAACTTGATATTCATAGGTTTTAGGACTAGAACCCCAAGTCTTAGTAATGCCGATAGTGTCGTCAGCGAGGGTTATATCGCCTGGTATTCGAGGCAACGTCATTGTACTAGTGATACTACCCAAGTTTATAGGTGCAGGCGAAGTTGGAATAGCTGGTAAAGCAGGTAATTTGAGATTTGACTGTCGTGCTTTATAGCCTGAAGCTACATTTGCTAAGCTTGTTGCTACGTTGCAAGGCACTATAACATTTCCTTCAATCAAACCGTTGCCCTTTCCGCTATCCCATTGACTAGCAGCCCATAGCCCAGGGATAGGGATATTATTAATATTGCCAGGGTTGACGGGAATCTGTACTTGTAAACCACTAGTCGAAAGCACTTGGCTTGAATTAGTAATACGTCCCTCTAGTTGCAGCTTACCAATGCCAGTGTTACTAGCAGTTTGAGCGAAAGTATAATCAACGACACGAAATTGTCTTGTAGCTGTTGTGTCTGTTGCAATAGTGATCCAGTTTTTGTTAATTAGATCCGTGAGAGGAATAGTGCTGATACTACCTCCTGGTGGACAAGCAGTAGTGGGGGTTGAGGCATCTTTTGTTACCCATTCAGATAAATTAACTGTAGCGATAAACGGTTTTTGGGTGAACAGTTCTTGCACTCTCGACAAGCCTGACTCAGCAACTTCACTCGCTTGCACAGCTTGCTTAAGATTTGAAGTACTAACCTGCGAAGACTGCGATCGCGCAATGATCGTAACTGACAACAACATCATCAACAACCCAATCCCAATCACCAACGGAAGCGCAATACCACGCTGAGTTCGATACTTACGACGAGAAGAGTAAATAGTGAAATACCTCTTGAACCAACTCAATAATTGATTCCCCCTTCCCCATCTTTTCGACCTATTCCTAGACATACACTTACCTTCCCGTGATTTAGTAATAATTTATTAATCTGGCCTTACACAAGTAAAACCAGCAGATCCATTGCTTATTCAGTATTCGTTATCTAAAGCATCACACAAAGCGATGCTTATCTAGATGGCTAGAGTTTTCCGCCCCGCTAAATATCGCGGTTATGATCTTTAACATCCACAGATTTATTTTAAGACTTGCTATAGTTCTAATCGGATTCTACCCAACCCACAATAAAAAATTTCACTCATAAAATATTTTTTCTATCCTAACCAATAACATCACTAACCAGACCAAAAACCCTCATCTTTGACTCATTTTTAACTCACCTTCAAGCTCCACGCATCGCACTACCATAATACAGCCATTTAACCGACGATTTACGATTCTTATTACCAGTTACAGCGCTTTGCGCTGTTTCGGCTTTATGGATTAACTTCCCGATCCGTCCAATTTCCTTGCTCATCGCGTAGATATAACCAACGATTTTGGGGAGTGCCGCGTAACTCAAGGCGATCGACTTCAGTTGGTTCGAGTAATAGTAAACAAAAAGAATCAAGAGGCTGCTCAGGAGTCGGCGGCGCTACATCAGGAAAATCAACCCTTTCTTCCCGTGGATGCGCCCATGCAAACTGTACTCTTGCAGGTTCAGAGAGAGCTAGCCATGCATCCGATCGCGCTTTTTGCAACTCAAAATCTGAGTATTCATGATCGATTAAAATCAATTTGCCAAGAATCCGAAACTGCGATCGCGTCCTTGTGAAATACCAACTTATCTCCCCCCAAGGATTAGCATTAATTTGCTCAGCTTTTTGACTACGGTGATCGGTCACGATTTTTAGACAATCTTGGTGGCGATCGCTATTTTCTAAAAAACCACGAAATACGACTGTCCGATTGCGAGGGCGCTGATCCAAGCCAATCGTAGCAAGTTGTAAAAACCTTGCTTCGGGTTGATTGCGGTGCTGATGTAAACTTTGAGCTAGATGCGATCGCCACATAAAAAACATTTAGAATAGGGCTGTGCTAAAGCACGAGTCTATTGTAGATGGTGTTATGACAAATTTGTGGATCGAAGGTGGTAGTTGCAGTGGCAAAACTGAGCGATTGGTGCAGCAGTTTTGTGAATGGGCGGAAACAGATTTTGCAAACCAAGCTAATCCTCAAGCAGCCTCTCAAAAAGTTTTAGTTTTAGCCGTCGATTCCCAACAACGTCGCAGCCTTAGCGATCGCCTGACGATCGCCACCCACGGGCGCTATCCCGTCACCGCAGTTACACCATTAAGTTTTTTTCGCGATGAAGTTCGCTTATTTTGGACATTATTAGTCAAAAAGCTCGATTTCAAAGCCCAGTTCCCTTTATTACTCAGGGTTGAAAATGAGCAGGAACTCGCCGATAAAATCTGGAAGGATCGCATCGAAACGGGAACTCTGCGAATGGAAGGCATTGGACGCGATCGCCTTGTGCGACGATTATTAGACTTGTTTTTATTAGCCGCTTACGGTGGACGCGAGATTACCGAAGTTCCTGCAATTTTAGATGCTGGCATCGAGACTAGCATTCTCGAAGGTTCTGAAGATGTCGAGGCTAATGCAGCAGAGCAATGGCAAGAAATCGGCGAAGCTTTGCAAGAATGGCGTAAATATTGCTGGGAGCATGGGTTACTCACTTATGGAATTATCACAGATTTATTCGTGCATCATTTACTGCCAAATCCTCAATATCAGCGCCAACTTAAACAGAGATTCCACTATGTCATCGTCGATCGCGCTGATGAGATGCCCGCGATCGCCTGTGATTTAGGCAAATTCCTGCTCAAAAATGGCGCTCAAGGGATATTTACCTTTAATCCTGATGGATCGGCAAGATTAGGATTAGGAGCCGATCCTGTCTATTGGCAACAACTCAAATCTGATTGCGAAATTGTTAACTTGCCTCATGCCAATCACACATTAGGTTTTCAAATCGCCACATCAGTTCTGCAAGTCGTCAGCGAACCGATTTTACAATTCATCGAACCCTACGCCACAGTTCATTCCATTGAATCTGTTTCTCGTGCCAAATTATTCCGCAATGTTGCCGAAACAATTACTGAGGCGATCGCCTCTGGCGCAGTCAAAGCCAACGAAATCGCGATCATTGCCCCCGGGTTAGATAATATTGCCAACTACGCGATCGCCGAAATTCTTCGCAAAAAAAATATTAATATCATTCCCCTCAACGATCAAAGACCGCTATCCCATTCTGCTCAAGTGCGATCGCTACTTACCCTAATCGCGCTGGTCTATCCCCACCTTGGCAAATTAGTTAGCCGCGATCATATTGCCGAAATGTTAGTGGTACTTACCGAAGCGATCGATCCTGTCCGCGCAGGGATGCTTGCTGATTATTGCTTTGCGCCGCATCCCGACAAGCCGCAACTACTAGCAAAGGAAACCTATAATCAATGGAATCGCCTCGGCTATGAAGCCACCCAAGCCTATGAAAAATTACAACAATGGATAGAAAAGCAATCGCCTAAGGATGCACCATTGCTATTTATTGATCGTGCTATTCAGAATTTTTTCAAACCCCGCAAACTGAGTTATGAAAACACAGCCACCTTACAAGCATTAATTGAAACCGCTCAATATTATTGGCAGTTAGGATATCGGTTGGATCGTGAAGAACCTGTCATCCTCGAAAACTTCATTCAACTAATTCGCCAAGGTACTGTTACTGCCAATCCTTATTCCCCTAATCCACCTCAAGATAGCGTCATCCTTGCCACGATTTTCCAATATCGGATGGCAAGACTTGACCATCGTTGGCAGTTTTGGCTAGATGCTAGTTCCGATCTTTGGTTGCAAGGTGGAGCCGCGTCCCTGTTCGGTGCGCCGATGTTTCTTAAAAGCTGGAATGGTGGACTATGGACAGTGGAAAATCAGCGTGATGCAGATATGCAACGTTTACAAAAATTACTTAGAGATTTACTCGATCGCACAGGCGATCGTCTATATCTTTGCCATAGCGAACTCAGCACTAATGGACAACTCCAAAATGGAGTGTTACTTCCCTTAATCGAAGTTAGCACCACGATTTCATGACGCGATCGCCTTGTCAAAATAAGTTACTCATGCCTTAACAAGGGGCTTAAGCCCCTTGTCTGCCAAAGTTTCTGCAATAAACGATATATAAAATATGGGCGCTGACGGGCTCGAACCGCCGACATTCTCGGTGTAAACGAGACGCTCTACCAACTGAGCTAAGCGCCCTTTTTGTGGTCTGTTTTCTTGACCTCAATCAATATAGCAGATAGCGTTAACTTTTTACTAACATTTTCAAAAAATATTTTGAAAATCGCTATAAGTCTTATATATCGCGTCTAGGATGAAACCCTTAGCTCTGCTAGAGGGTCGCAGGGCGAAGCCCCGCTTTGGGTTTTTCTTTTTGTCTATGTTGAAAACTTCGGTTTTCAACATAGACGGGGTATATGGCTGCTTGTTTGAGTCTATTATTTAGCAAGGCGATCGCGCTAGAAATAAATCCCCATGAGCTTAATGCCCAAGCATATACCTGCTGCTGCACCCTTAACCAGTCAGCCCAACCAGAACTCTAAAAAAATTACCCTGCGTCAATGGTGCTTATTTGCGACCTTGCCGATCGCCATGCTATCAGGATGTCAGGAACAAACAGCAACAAGCCCCACGGCTACGCCGATCGCCACGACTAAACCAACGACAACAACTACAAAAAATAAAGATCCAGATGGAATTTTAGAACGGGTCAAAGCTCGTGGGAAGCTAATCTGCGGCGTAAATGGAAAGCTCGCTGGATTTAGCTATGTTGACCAAAAAGGTGTCTGGAGTGGCTTAGATGTGGATTATTGCAAGGCGATCGCCGCCGCCGTCTTGGGAGATGCTAAGGCGATTGAGTTCAAACCATTGCTACCTAAAGATCGATTTACAGCAGTTCAAAATGGTGACATTGATATCTTGATGCGGAACACCACCCGCACCTTGACCCGTGATGTTACTCCAAATATCGCCTTTGCGCCGACAACTTTTTTTGATGGTCAAGGAGTGATGGTACGAATTGGCGCAAAACCAACTTCTTCTCCTAGCAGTTCTCCTAGCCCCACGATTTCTCCAAGTCCCAGCAGCAGCCCTGAGACTCGCTCTGACAAGGATAGTAAGTCGGATAAACAAACACCGAAAACCAGTGAAGAATTGACGATTAAAGATCTAGCAACTAAAAAAATCTGTGTCGAAATAGGGAGCAGTGCCGCTAATCTAGAATCGGTAACTAAAGAAGCTAATGTGGCGATCGAGACGATGATTTTGCCCGATCTTGATGGAGTTTTGAATGCCTATGCTAAGGGCGACTGTGAAGCAATTTCTTCTGAAAAAACCCAACTTGCCGCATGGAGGAGTAAACTTCCTCGTCCTGCTGACCATAAAATTCTCGATTTGAGTTTGTCGAAAGAACCACTCAGCCCCGCGCTAGTCGGTAACGATGATCGCTGGCGGGATGTCGTGACTTGGGTGATTTATGCCACTTTTTATGCAGAAGAATTGGGCATCAACATGGATAACTACACAATTTTTAAAGACACTAAAAATCCTGAAGTGTCCAAATTTCTCGGTACATCAGATTCTTTAGGGATTGAGCTAGGGCTAGCCCCAGACTGGACTACGCAAATTCTCAAACAAGTGGGAAGTTACAGCGACATTTATAGCCGTAATCTTACACCTCTAGATATTCCACGCGGTTTAAATCGCACATGGAAGCAAGGTGGTTTGCTCTACTCAATGCCATTTAGGTAAACCGCCCCAAAAGCTGTAGCGCACGCTGCGCGTGCGCTACAGCTTTTGGGGATTTATTGTTGCAAGATACGGAAAAGGTGATCGCCTGATTCTTATCATCCAATTTCAATCTTTTCGGAACAACGTTTTCGCCATTCATACCGATCCTTGAGGAGTTCTTCACTAGGTAGCATAAATCTCGCTTGGCAATGCTAATTTAAAAGCAGTGTATTTATGTTCAGGGACATCAATTCTATGACAGTTCAACTACTTAAACACAAATTTACGACACAGCAATATCATCTGATGCATGAGGCTGGTGTTTTTCCGCAAGGCGATCGCTTAGAGTTAATTGATGGAGAAATTACAGAAATGTCACCAATTGGCAGAAAACATGCAGTTTGTGTCGCTCGTTCAACCAAAGTGTTTGAGTTGAAGTTAGGCGATCGCACTATAGTTTGGGCGCAAAATCCAATTCGTTTAGAAAACAACTCAGAACCACAGCCCGATCTAGCAATTTTAAAACTGCGTGATGATTTCTATGCGGAAGCATTGCCAATACCTGAAAATATTTTATTGATTATTGAGGTTGCTGATAGCACGATCGCCTACGATCGCACTATCAAGATGCCACTGTACGCGGCGGCGGGAATTCCAGAGATGTGGTTATTTGATTTGAATGAGCGTGTAATTGAGAGCTATTCGCAGCCATCGACTAGGGGATACAAGAGGATGCAGCGTTACGAGCAAGGTGATACATTCGCGATGCTTGCCTTTCCTGATGTTAGTTTTGAATGGCAGGAAATATTTTGAAAAACCAAAAGTGTGGCGGTGCAAAGCGCCGCCACATTTTCGGAATAAAGGAGTAAAGATGATTCGATATTTACCCCTTGTCGTGGGGACATTGGGCGGCATTGCTTTATTAATTAATCGCATGGTGACGGCAAATCTCACAACTAGCCAGTCCCGTGCTGACGCGCTTGGGGTTTTGTTAAGTGCGGTGTTGATTTTGGTTGGGTTGCTATGGCAACAGGCTCAGCCGAAGATCCCTGATGCTGTAACTTTAGTTGGTGAAGAAGGTTTTGAAATTGATGACACGCTAACCGATGCGATTAAAACTGAATTAGCTTGGGCTACGCATATTTTGCTAACCAATACGGTGACGAAGGTAGTCGCCATTTATTACGATCGCAAAACTATCCTAATACGTGGCTTTTTGGGCAAGAGCAATCAAGTAAATATTGGCAAGATCGCCGAGCGGGTGATCAAAACTCAAAAGCCGATTTATTTAGTCAAATTAGAGCTTTATCCTGGTCGAGTGGAGTTTGATTATTTGCCCGAAAATACTCAGGGTGTAATCGTGCAACCTCTGGGCGAAAAAGGGGTCATGGTGTTAGGAGCAAATGTTCCGCGTAGTTATACCAAGCAAGATGAAAATTGGGTAACAGCGATCGCGGACAAATTAGCTTATAATCTCGAAAAAAATTCTGATTAATATCAAATCAAAAAAACCAAAAAATTTATGCGTATTTTTTCGACTATCGCAATTTCCATACCCCTCATAGCTATCTCAGTTCTGCCCTCGTTAAGTGGACTAACGGCGATCGCGCAAACTCCTGTAGAAAGCAAAGTAGAAAGCAAAAATGAAACTAAATCCGTAATTTCGCCAACAAAGAGAGCTTTGATCAAGGAATTACTGGAAATTACCGAAGCTAATAAAAATGCTAGCCAAGTCATAGAATCTATGATGCGGGCTGAGTTGCCGAAGCTGGTATCGACTATTTTAAAATCTATACCTGCGCTCGATAGCGATCGCCCTGAAGTCCAAAAGCAATTTAGCGAAATCGTGTCGCGAATGGCGATCAAATATCGCGATCGCGTCGCCGCAAAAATCGATCTTGGTCAATTGATTGAGCAGGTGTCCTATCCAGTCTATGACAAGTATTTTACAGAATCGGAACTGCGCGACATCACTAGCTTTTACAAGTCAGCAACAGGTAAAAAAGCGATCGCCATACTGCCCCAGATCGTTACCGATTCGATGAGCCGCACCAATGAAATTTTGCTGCCAAAAATGACTAGCATTATGACAGAGGTGATTACTGAAGAAATTTTAAATTCATTACCAAAGAAAAAATAAATTTTTGTAGAAATTTCACTAACAAGACATTGCTTGTCTTTAACAGATTCAGTTTGCCTCTATACTGTAAAGCTGACAGCGTTTAGTCGCTCTAGCAGATTTTCACTTTTCAAAACCTCAAACCGTTACACACAGCAAATACGCATGGCATTTTTAGATCGGCAGGGTCGTTTATTTGGTAAATTTAGCATTCTCGATATCGGCGCGATCGCTACGATCCTGATTGTCCTGATTGGCTTATTCATCGTTCCTGGCAATAGCGGCAGCTCGATCGCCCAAATGCTATCTGCCGAGAACAAAACCGTTCAAGTCGAGATGAATGTGCGCGGTCTAAGTGCGACTAATCCCCAAAGTCTAATCAAAGTTGGCGACAAGGTAAATATCATTATTCGTAACCAACCACGCGGCGAAGTGACGATCAAAAAAGTTGACATCTCCACACCCAAAGTTGTCACTGCCAAAGCCGATGGCACTGCGGTCTATTTTGACGATCCTCGCGCCCTATCTACATCTCAGTCCGATCTCGTGATCACCCTCGAATCAACTGCTAGAGTTACTAATGACGGTGTGGTATTTGGCAATGAAAAAGTCAAAGTCGGCACTTCGATTGACATAGAAGGATCAAAATATATTATTCGCGGCAGTGCGATGGCAGTGCGGTACTAACTATGCAACCCCCATTCCCTCAAGGTTTTGTGCTTAAAGGTCGTTATGCTGTTCTCTCAACGATTGGACAGGGCGGTATGGGGCGCACTTACTTAGCCCAAGACCTAGAGCGCTTTAATGAAACTTGCGTCCTCAAAGAATTTATTCCGCCTCAAGATTCGCAAGAGGTAACCGAAAAAGCGAAGGAACTTTTTCGCCGTGAAGCTTCGGTGCTTTATCAAATCCGCCATCCGCAAGTACCAGAGTTTCGCGCCACCTTTGAATCTGAGGGCAGATTGCTCTTAGTTCAAGACCATGTGGAAGGCAAAAATTATCGCAATTTACTGCTCGATCGCCTCAAAGTCGCCCAAACATTTTCTGAAAATGAAATCTTGGCGCTGATGCAGCAGCTTTTGCCAGTGCTGAGCTATCTGCACAGTCACAACATTATTCACCGCGATATCTCGCCTGAAAATCTGATGTTGCGATCGCTAGATAATTTACCCGTACTGATTGATTTTGGTGTAGTCCAAGAAACCACCGCCAAACTCAACTCGCAAATGGGCATCCCCGCATCAACAGTTGCAGGTAAAGCAGGTTACGCCCCACCTGAGCAATTACAGTCTGGCAATGCTTACGCTAACAGTGATCTCTATGCGCTAGCCGTGACTTCAATTGTTTTACTCACGGGCAAAGAGCCATCGGAACTATTTGACAGCATCAATCTGGCATGGAATTGGCAACAGTTTGCTAATGTCAATCCTGCTTTCGCGAGGGTGATCAACCAAATGTTGAGCTATAAACCCACCAATCGCTATCGTTCGGCGGATGAAGTGATGCAAGCTCTACAAGTTGCCCAAGCTTCTTTTTCGGGCGCAAAAACCTATGCGGTCGGGCGGCAAGTTCCGTCCAATGTTGCCGCGACATTGCCACAAAGAACCGTGGTAGCTGGTGCTAGCAATCGTCCCCCTGTAAACTATGGCAATAGTGGACAGAATATTCCTAATAATTCAGGTAATGGTGGCAGTGTGAACTGGCTTATCGGAATTTTAGTTGTTTTTATTGCTGGTGTTGGCTCTTGGGCAGTGACATCGTTCTTCTTTAGTCGTAACCCGATTACGACTAATCCAACTGAATCGGCGATCGCTTCACCTAGCGCCACCCCAAGCTCCAGCCTCGTCACAAATTTCAATACCAGTATTGATCTCAAGCCAACCAATAGAGGGCTGGATGGGGTTATTAGCGAAAAAATCGCGGCTGGTCAAGTTGTAAGTGTGCGATTTAATGCTGATAAAGAAGATTTGCTCACCGTTTCTCTGACGGGTACAGATTTACAAATGACGATCCAAAGTGACGATCAAGTCGGTCTAGATCGGAAAGCGATCGATAATTCGTCAGGATATTGGCAAGGTCGCCTGAAAAAAGATGGTGTGTACTACGTCAAAATCAAAACGACTGGTACAAATGAAACAACTTATAAGCTCAATGTTCAATTAGAGGCTCCTGCCAAACCACAACCGATTGTGACTCCAACTCTCACGATCACCCCCACGGCTACGCCGACAGAAACCCCCACTACTCCTACACCAACCCCTACTTCTCCAGATCCAACGCGATCGCCTACTCCTTTTCCGACCGCCACGCCCACTCAATCACCAATATCTCCTGCCCCTTCGCCAGTTCCTATTCCCAATCAGCCTGCGCCTGAGCCATCAAGAACTAACTCAAATCCTAATCTCTCTTTCTAGTTAATGCAAACCATAGAAATCAAATTCCAAAAGCTCCATCCAGACGCGCAAGTTCCTAGTTATGCTCACCTTGGTGATGCTGGTGCTGACGTATTTTCAGTCACGGAAGTCACTCTGCAACCAAGTGCTAGAGCTGCTATCCCCACAGGATTAGCTGTCGATATTCCCATTGGTTACGAAATTCAAGTGCGTCCAAAAAGTGGACTCGCGCTCAAACATGGTATCGCTGTTCTCAATTCCCCTGGTACGGTTGATGCTGGTTATCGTGGAGAAATTCAAATAATTGTAATTAATCTTGGTACAGAATCCTATACATTCGCAAAAGGACAAAAGATTGCTCAATTAGTCTTGAAACCTGTATTTCAAGCTAATTATGTGGAAGGCGAATTAGGAAGTAGCGATCGCGGTATTGGCGGTTTTGGTAGTACTGGGCTAACTTAGAGTCTACCAAGAAATAATATAGCCCATACTTTAGATTGATTTGCCGCAAATCTCAACAAAAAATCTCAACAAATCACTGGTATTGTTTCAAACTTGTTGGAAAACAAATAAAAATTGTAAGGTAGAAAAAATCGCTAGTTTGGTTTTGCCGTTTTTATCAAATTCCCTTATTCAACAAGTTTGAAACACTACAGCTATTCCCAGAACGGATCATTTAATAATGAATCAATATCGCGGTTAAACTGCCATGTATCAGGAAAGTAAAAACCTTTAGATTGATAGTGATCTCGTACTTTTTCTAAGGCAAGAACCCATGCAACATCAAACAACTCATCCCAGAATCTTCTTAAACTGGGAGAATCCGCAAGTTCTACCTTAAGTTCTGAACGCTGTTCTCTAATCGTCTTTTCCCAACCATTGAAGTAGCGAGGCATACCAACATAGAGTCGTTTAAAACTGCTATAACTTCTAATGGTGTATGAGGTATATGGATGTTTTGGAAACCGATAGAAGATAATAAGTTGCAAATAGAGTGGAAATGGCTGCAAAGTATTGCTATTTTTATGGTGGTTAGTAATGTTTTTATGCCATTGTTCATGCTCTTATTGGCTGTAATTACTCTTTTTCGTCATGGTTGGCAAGCGATCGCGACACCAGTTATTCGCGCCTATTTTTGGCTGTCAGTATGGATGATTTTCACCACAATTATCGCTTTCAATTTTCCGATTGCCGCAGGAGGATTAGCTAATTTTTTGCCCTATTTTCTCTTGGCTGCCATTACTAGCTATATCATTCGCACCCCTGCTCAATTCATTCATTTTCTATGGTTATTGGTTCTTAGTTCTATTCTAGTGAGTAGCTTTGGTGTTTTGCAAGCAATTCTTGATCGCCCTGATTGGATATTTCCGAAAGTGATTTTTGATAGCTATCCGATTCCGATGGGATTTAGTCCCGATCGCCGCATTCAGTCGTTTTTTGGGCATTTCAATGAAACAGCCGCTTATTTGTTGATGATATTACCGATCGCTTTTCATTTTGCACTTGGTAAAGTCAAAAGTATCTCTAAATCTCAACAGGCGATCGCCGCGATCGCACTGGCTTTAGGAACTGCTGTGCTGATCCTGACTGGTTCGCGCAATGCTTGGGGTTTGGCGATATTGGGGAGTATTGCTTGCGCTCTCTATTATCGACAATGGAAACTAGTGGCGGGATTTGGGGTCGTCTTGTCACTTATTGCATGGGCAGTATTTGGGAATAAATTTGGTTTAGGCGGTGAAGCATTGCGATCGCTATTGCCAGAAGGATTTGTCAATCGATTAGCTAGTGCTGTTGACCCCAAATTAGCCGATTATGCATCCACAGCCGATCGCCTAAATGCTTGGCAACTTGCGCTCTCACTTATCTCTCAACACCCAATTCAAGGCTGGGGACTCCGAAATTTTCCGCTTATCGCCAAGTCTATGGGCTACGATCTGCGTGGATTACCCCATGAACATAATTTATTTTTAGCGATCGCAGTTGGATCGGGAATTCCTGCATTGCTAGGATTTATCAGCATTATCGGCTGGACAATCTGGACTTCACTCAAATCCGCGATCGCCAAGGAAGCGGAAGGCATGATGGTGGTTGTCGCGATCGGCGTTATGCTTTTTTTGCTGACAGGTTGGCTAGACTTAGTGCTTTATGAACCACGCCTTAGTATTTTGTTGTGGTATTTGCT
The DNA here is from genome assembly GCA_041687725.1 of Pseudanabaena sp. Taxonomy (GTDB): domain Bacteria; phylum Cyanobacteriota; class Cyanobacteriia; order Pseudanabaenales; family Pseudanabaenaceae; genus Pseudanabaena. Next base: position 11,414 of record JBDNJN010000129.1, on the reverse strand, counting down.
AGGGAGTATGTATGGATTGGCACAAGCAACAAAGAATGAAGTTATCATAGGTAGATAAGCATCCTAAAACCCAAAGCCTAAAAAGCTGTAGCGCACGCTGCGCGTGCGCCACAGCTTTTTAGGCTCATAATGAAATCTTAATTTTTAATCAGTACATTCGCTTTTATGACTAATTCCCCTCTAAGCTGGACAGAACTAGAATCTCTCACAGACTTCCAAATAGATACTGTTAATGGTTCTACTAACTCACAAGCGCGTTTACGCTTATTTGGACATGATGAAGCTGATGTGCGCGTGACGTTATATCGTGATCATCATGCATGGTGTCCCTATTGTCAAAAAATTTGGCTGTGGTTAGAGGAAAAACAAATTCCCTATCGCATTGAAAAAGTAACCATGTTTTGCTATGGCGACAAAGAGAGTTGGTACAAACGGATTGTGCCTTCAGGAATGTTGCCTGCGATCGCCTTAGATGGAAAGATAATCACTGAAAGCGATGATATTTTGATGGCTTTAGAAAAAGCTTTTGGCGTACTTGGCAAGGGCATGACCGATCCTGAAGTAGTTCCTGTAAGAAGATTAGAGCGAGTATTATTCAGGGCTTGGTGCGAATGGCTTTGTCGTCCTGTCAGTTCAGCGCAACAAGAGCAGCGTCATCGCCAACAATTTAAAGAAGTAATGTCAAAGGTTGAGGAAGTGTTAGGAAGTACACCTAGCCCTTACTTTTTGGAAGATTTCGGCACTGCGGATGTGATTTTTACGCCCTATGTCGAGCGGATGAATGCCAGCCTCTACTATTACAAGGGCTATTCGATGCGCGAAGAAAATCCGCGTATGTCTGATTGGTTTGACGCAATGGAAAGCCGATCAACCTATCGCGGTACTCAAAGCGATTTCCATACCCATGTCCATGATTTGCCGCCACAGATGGGAGGTTGCTATGAGAATGGTGAACCGCAGATGCTGATCAATAAAGAAAAAGTAGATCATGGCTCTTGGTTTGGATTGCCAGATGTGACTTATCCAGAACCCACGAACTCCCGTGCTGAGGCGCTACAACGAGTAATCAAGCATCGTGCCAATATCATTAAAGTTAATCCTGCGAATAACCAACTATTTGATGAGGCTTTGCGTTGTGCTTTAACGAATATGATCACTGATCAGGTCTGCACGCCGCCACCTGATTCCGATTTGGCTTTGCGATATTTGCGCGATCGCGTTAATGTGCCTCGCGATATGTCAATCTATGCAGCTAAGCGCCTGCGAGAATCTCTAGAGAAAACTGCGGCTTTAGTCGGCGATCGCCAAAGTCCACCTCTAACCGTCAGAAATCGCCGCGATCAAGATCCCGTAAACTTTGTTTCCCACCATAATTGAGAGTGATTTAAGCAATGTCTGCAAGTAATAGCAGGTCCGCAACAAGTTTGCAAACAAGTTTCAAGCAAAATTTTTGGAATTGGCGTACGATCGCTCAGTTGACTTTTTTGGCGATCGTGATTACTTGCAGCATTTTGGCGTGGAATACCCTCGCTCGAAATATGCGAAATTCAGGATTAGCGATTAGTTTTGACTTTCTCAGCGATCCTGCTTCCTTTGACATTGCCGATTCGCCTTTTCCTTATAAAGCTTCTGATAGTTATACAGTCGCGTTGCAAGTCGGATTGATTAATTCGCTGAAGGCGATCGCCTTGAGTATTTTCTCCGCTACAGTTATTGGAGTCACGGTTGGGGTTTCGCGGCTCTCAAATAACTGGTTAGTCAAGCAACTTGCGCGAGTTTATGTGGAAATCCTTCGGAATACACCGCTATTATTGCAATTGTTTTTCTGGTACTCCGCGATCTTTTTGGCACTTCCATCTGCTAGCGATCGCATTTCACTGGGATTTGCCACCCTTGCCAAAGATGGCATCACGATCGCCGCTTTGAAAATGACCTTGAGTTCTGAATTTTGCGCCCTAGTCTTGGGGTTAAGCCTATTTTCGAGCGCCTTCATTGCCGAAATTGTGCGTGGCGGCATTCTATCAGTTCCCAAAGGTCAAGCAGAAGCAGCCAAAGCATTAGGGCTGAATGACTTCCAAACGATGCGAAAAATCGTTTTACCCCAAGCCTTACGAGTAATTATTCCATCACTGACTAGTCAATATGTGAACATTGCCAAAAATTCTAGTCTGGCGATCGCGATCGGCTATACCGATATTTATCGGATTGCGTCCACGACAATTAATCAGACGGGAAGACCTGTAAACGTAATTTTGATTATCATGGCGGTCTATCTCGCTATGAGCCTGACAATTTCGGGAAGCATGAACTTATTAAATCGCCAGTTCCAAATCGTTGAGCGCTAATTTATAACGCTCAAGTGCCAAAAGAGCGATCGCCTGCATCGCCCAAACCAGGCATAATCCATCCTTGTTCGTTCACAACTTCATCAATGCAACCTGAATAGATCTGTACCGCAGGAAATTGTTGATTGATTAGTTGTAAGGCTGGTGGCGCACAGAGAGCATTAATAATCCTTATTAAAGAAGCATCGGCTCCTCGCTCAGTCAACATTTTTAAAGTAGTGATAATCGATCCGCCTGTTGCCATCATTGGCTCGACAATAAAAATATGTGTCTGTGGCTCAAATCTTTCTGGCAACCGATTGAGGTAACAACTCGCTTCAAGACTTTCTTCATTCCGCACTAAGCCCAAATGATAAACACTTGCCGTTGGTAATAGACTTTGACAACCTTCGAGCATCGATAGCCCTGCGCGTAAAATTGGCACAAAAGCTAAAGGGATAGAACCATCAATTATCTGCCCTGCTATCGTTCCTAATGGAGTTTCGACATTCACTTCCTGCACAGGCAAAAATTCGCGAACTGCTTCATAGGTAAGCCATTTACCCATTTCGATCATCGCGGTGCGAAATAAAGGGACTGGTGTATGCTTTTCCCGTGCGATCGTCAGCCAGTGACGAATGACGGGATGAGGCGGAACATATACGCGAAGTTGGGAAGTCATTGAATTATTCTGATATTAATGAGTTTTTGATTTTAAGATGTACTGCATCAAGCGCGGCACTCCTTAAACATCGTACAGCGCTTTGGGTTAGACAAACAGGCAAGGGGCTTAAGCCCCTTGTTAAGCTGATGTGCCTTTAAGTTGCAAGATGATTGTGCCGCGCGAGGCGCGGCACAATCATCTTCTGGTTTTTAATATGCATCTTAAATGCCGATCAGCTTATGGTTAGTGAAAGCTGATAATATAGCCTTCGGTATTTTGAGGATTGACAAAGTTTTAATGAAAAATTCACTAATCTATAAGTTGGCGATCGCCGCTAGTCTCTCAGTTGTTGCTGTTTCTTGCGCTCCTAGTGCGCCCACAGTTTCAACTACTCCTAACGTAACGGCAACAACACCATCAGCTTCGCCGACTGTCAGTGCAACAACTTCACCGACTGCAACACCTTCACCGACTGCATCCGCCAAGCCTACAGAATCTCCCACAGCTTCTACGACAGAGAAGTCTCCCGACACAGTGCGTGTTGCCGTTGTTAATAACAGTGGCAAAGAGTTAAAGGCAATTTATATGTCTCCACCCACCAAACAAGATTGGGGCAAAAATGAGCTTGATGCACCACTTCCCGATCGCGAGAAAGCTGATTTTGAATGGAAGCGTTCAGATTATACAGGCGCTGAGGCTGGCTGCTTGTTTGAAGTTAGAGCTGAATATGCTGATGGCAAAAGTTCCGATCTAGATGAAATTGATCTTTGCAAAACACCTGCGATCAACTTGAAATAAGCATAAAACAGGGTTGGATTGCTTTGTGATCTCAAAAAGCTGTGGCGCAATCGCGCCACAGCTTTTCGGGTTTTACGGAGTTGAATCACAAATGGAATTTTCCTGACTTTCTTCAACATCTGGCGGAGGCTCGATCGCTAAATTTGTTGCTTTAACATAGGGTAACGATGCACCTTCTAAGCCTTTGGTGATACGGACTGGGGAATAGTCGAGGGTGACAAAAAGTGGATAATGATATTCGCCGCGATCGCTAATAATATTGCGATGTTTCCAAGGTAAAAGCCAATAATATTCTTCGCCAAGGGTAACTTCAACCTGTCGCCAACGTTGCAATAATGCCGAATAGTCCTCATTCGGACGATGGATAAATACAAAAATCTCGCATCCAGTTTTCACTTTCCAGTCAGGATCGCACATGATCAAGGCAAGATCGCATTGCAATTGCATGTGAGTTTGCGTCAAGTTGGGGCTAGTAAGCTGCACGACTGGAAATGGAATCGAAATCAAGCTTTCACTGGGTCGGCGCAAGCTGGGAATTAGCTCAAAATATGGGCGATATTCGCGCAAGAGGGCGATCGCTTCTAACGGATTGCTGTAATGACTGAGGAGTGAGTCGTACTGAAGTTGAAGGGTACTCATGGTTTAATAATGGGCAGATGCACAGAAAATGTAGAACCTTCTTGGGAGTCCAGGTTAGGTGACTGTACGAAAATTTTGCCATTGTGGGCATTGATAATATAATGCGAAAGGTATAGACCTAAGCCACTACCTTGTTTTTGATGATTGCCTTGACTAAATCTTTGGAACAAGAATGGTTGCTCTTCTAAAGGAACCCCCGCACCTGTATCCGCGATCGCAATAACTGCCTCGGATTCATTCAATTTTAGGCTAACATGAACGCTGCCAGATTCGGTGAATTTAAGAGCGTTACCAATTAAATTATTAAATACTCGCAATAGTTCTAAGCGATCGCCTTGAGTGATTTTTCCAGAAGTATCATCAAGATCGGCGCTGAGTTCTAAGTTTTTAGAAATAGCGATCGGCTTAAGTTCTTGCACCACCTGATCGAGCAATTCCTTCAAGTCTAGCGGCTGCAAGTTAATAGTTTTACTACCCGATTCATAGCGATAAACATCTAAAAGCTTATTCACCATTTCCAGTAAATTGCGATTGCTGCGTCCCATGATTGTTAGCGCTTCGCAAATTTGTGGCGAAATTTCTCCTAATACTCCGTCTTGCAAAAGCCCCAACATCCGATCCGCCGCCACTAATGGTGTCCGCAAGTCATGGGTTAGGCGCGATACAAAATCCTGTCTTTGGCGATCAATGCGATCGCGTTCAGCAATACTATGTTTTAAACGCAACAGCGATCGCACTCTTGCCAATAGCTCATCAGCTTCGATTGGCTTGCGAATAAATTCATCTGCGCCGAGGTCAAGCCCTTTAACTGCATTAGCGCGATCGTAAGCCGTGATTAACAAAATCGGAATAAACGGCAAATCTTGCATCGCCCTGATGCGGCGCGTCACCTCATAACCATCCATCACAGGCATCATCACATCCAGTAAAACCAAGTCGATTGGCTCTGATTCAATGATTTTTAGAGCGCCATGACCATTTGATGATGTGATAATTTCGTACCTCTCTTCTTCAAGGATTGTGCGAATAAGGAATAGATTGTCTGGTACATCATCAACAACTAGTAAACGGTCAGGAGATTTCATTCAAATGCTCAGGGAATACGGCGTGACTACATAGATGTTGTCATGAAACCGTTATCAATGTAGTCATCCTGATGATAGAAATCTGGCGATCACTATGGCATAGATTTAGAGATAATGCTTCGCGTCGCCTCTAATCCAAAAGTCCAAAAAGTGTGACGCACGCGAAGCGTGCGCTACAGCTTTTTGGGTTCTGACAACTATTTAGCCGCGTTATAAATTTCTTCATTCGCCTTTGCAGAAGCAAATAAATCAACAACTGGATGAGGATAATCAACACCAATACGAACGTTAAAACGTTGCTGTTCCACTGGCAAAAGCTGCCAAGGTTGATGAACTTTACTCGCTGGAATTGCATCAAGCTCTGGAAGCCAATGCTTCACATATTCTCCTTGCGGATCGTAATCCTTCGATTGTTTATTAATATTGAAAAATCTAAAACCACGCGCATCATTTCCGACACCTGCGGTATAGTTCCAATTTCCCCAATTGCTACAAGGATCGTAGTCGATTAGCAGTGATTCAAACCATTCCGCACCCATGCGCCAATCGATACCGAGGTTTTTGGTGAGAAAGCTTGCCACATTTTGACGACCACGATTGGACATAAATCCTGTCGCTGCGAGTTCACGCATATTTGCATCCACTAAAGGGAATCCTGTATTTCCTGTTCGCCAAAGCTCAAAGCGTTTCCAGTCCTGTTTCCAAGGAATATCCAGACCGCGTAAACCTGTGCGATAGAATAATTTATCGCCATGTTTTGCCGACACAAATCGGAAATAGTCGCGCCACAGTAATTCAAAAATCAGCCAATAAGTAGAGTCATTAGCTAGGCGATCGCTTTCGTATTTTTTGACCTGAGCATATACATAGCGCGGACTCAAGCAGCCTAGCGAGAGCCAAGGTGAGAACTTAGAAGAGTCATCAGCATAGAGCATTCCATTGCGAGTTTGTTTATAAACTTGGAGCCGATCGCTTTCCCAAAAGTAATGATCTAAACGCTTGAGGGCTTCAGTCTCGCCACCTTTAAATTGCAACACAGCGCGATCGCATGGTGCAGATTCTTTAAGTCCTAATCTTTTGAGTGTGGGGATTTCGCCAATGTCGAGACTTTCAGGTAATGTCGGCAGGCGATCGGGCGTGGGGAAAATTTCGCGAACTGTGAGATTAGTTTCAACTTGTTTACGAAAATGGGTAAAGAGTTCAGGCAGATCAGCGATCTCAAAGGGTAAGTCATCGCGGTGGATTAAGGTATTTCCCCAAAAGCTTTTAATATTAACGTTCTGTTCTTTGAAGATAGAACGCAACTTTTTTTCTAGAGTTTTCTCTTCAGTCGTAACTTCTGCATGGTAGTAAATGGAGCCAATTTCTAATTGTTGTGTTAATTCAGGCAAAATTTGATCGGGATTACCAATGCGAATAATCAAATCAGAATTAAGCGATCGCAAACTTTCGCGTAAATTTGTCACACTCTCGATCAAAAATTTGGCACGAAAAGCACCTGTTTTCTTGAAGCCAAAGGAGGTTTCATCAAAGTGAGCATGGTCAAAGCAATATACAGGAAATATCTTTGCGCCTGTTCGGTTGGCTTCTTCAGATGCACGATATAAGGTTTCGCAGTCATGCGATCGCAGGTCATTACGAAACCAAACTAAAATATTTTGATTGTTCATATTACTTTCAGTAAAACCTAAAAAGCTGTGGCGCACGCGCAGCGTACGCCACAGCTTTTTAGGTTTTAGTTTTTATTGTATACTTCCTTCCCAGTAGAAAAATAGATATTAAAACCCAAGATTAGACGGTGCGGCGCTTTGCGCCGCACCGTTTAATCTTTCACTGGAAAGGGAGGAAGACTTGGCAGATTTTGAAGCGAAGAGATAGAATAGAGGCTAAAGTTTACGATGTCTTAACCTAAATGTCAGACAAAACTACGGTGGAATCATTACCGATCTTAGCGATCGCACCAGCCCAGCTTTTACGGGGAAACGGAATTTTATCGCAACTCCCGCAATATTTATCGCGCTATGGGTCTAAAGCTCTAGTCATTGCTGGCAAAAGCGCTAATCAAGTAACTGCAAGTTATCTAAGTAATACCGATCTCGAAATTATTTATACCGATGCGATCGCCGCTTGTAGCGATGAAAACTTAGCAATGTTGCATCAAATTGTGCAACAAGAAAAGCCTCACGCAATTATTGGTATCGGCGGCGGCAAGGTTTTAGATACAGCCAAACTGATCGCCTATCAAAGCAAATTACCGATCGCCACAGTTCCCACCACGGGAGCAACTTGTGCCGCATGGACAGGCTTGAGCAATGTCTATGATTCTAGTGGCGCATTTAGTTATGACGTAACCCTCGATCGTTGTCCAGATTTGATGCTCGTGGACTATGACGTAATTGCGACTGCACCTAAGCGCACACTCGTTTCAGGTATTGGAGACGCGATCGCCAAGTGGTATGAGTCATCGGTCAGCAGTGGCTCCAGTGACAAAACGATGGTGATCGCCGCCGTCCAAGAAGCGAGAATTTTGCGCGATATTTTGTTTCAAAAGTCGGCTGAGGCGATCGCTAATCCCAATAGCCCTGTATGGCGGGAAGTCGTGGATGCAACAGTATGTCTAGCGGGGGCGATCGGTGGCATCGGTGGCGCAAGTTGTCGCACGGTCGCCGCCCATGCTGTGCATAATGCGCTCACACATTTACCGCAAGCTCATGGCACATTACATGGCGAAAAAGTTGCCTATGGCATTTTGGTGCAGCTTCGTTTAGAAGAATTTAACGGCAATCAACTGGCGACTTCATCTCGCCATCAATTGCTCAAATTTTATCAAGAGATTGGCTTACCGACTTCTCTTGGCGATCTTGGTCTTAATCAAGTTACGCTTGCTGAGTTGGAGCAGACTGCGGCGATCGCCTGTCAGCCTAATTCTGATATTCATCGTTTACCCTTCAGCGTCTCACCGAGTCAAGTTCTCGCGGCGATGGTATCGACAACTAGCCAAATCCCTGTAACGGTTTGATAAAAATCCCAAAATATTTGACATACGCGAAGCGTGCGTTTTAAAGAAGGCAAGGGGCTTAAGCCCCTTGTTCTTTGGAAGCATAGAGAAAACAAGGGGCTTAAGCCCCTTGTTCTTTGGAAGTATAAAAAAAGCAAGGGGCTTAAGCCCCTTGTTCCCTGAGATTAGCCAACACTTGGCAATTCAATCGCGATCGCTTGCTGTTGCATTTTGTTAAACACGTTATAAAAACCATTGGCACGCGAAGGCGTAAGACTCGCGACTAAACCTGTATCCTTAATGAAATCAGGCGTGAGCAACTCAATCTCTTTTTGAGTCAAACCACCCATACATAAAGACAGCAAACCGACAAAACCTTTGCTAATCAAAGCATCAGAGTCACCAGCAAACACAACTCGCTCATTCTCATCTAGCTCGGCGACCACAAATACCTGCGAAACACATCCCTGTACTTTATTTTCAGGTACTTTAAGCGCTTCTGGAAATTCGGCTAGCTTTTTACCATATAAAATCAATTGTTCGTAACGTTGTTTGGGATCGGTGAGCCTTTTAAATCGCTGGACAATGCGATCAATAGCTTCGGGTGAATGTGTCGAACTTGGCATTAGCTTTGAAAATATTTGGAAGATAGACAGGAAATTTGAGGGTTATTCTATTTTAAAGGATCTGATGGCATCTTTGTGGGGCGATCGCTTTTTCGTGGGAGGCAATGGGCTTAAGCCCATTGTCTAAATAAAAAAGCAACCTAACAAATTTATTAGGTTGCTTTTTTTGGAGATCGCGGCGATCGCGTTAGACATTAATAAATAGATCTGCACCTTCTTGAGTGACCGCAAAATTTGTCACATCAGTTGGTCCTTTGCCCATAGCCATCATGTTCTTCGCAAAATCAGGCAATGGAATACCCACAAAGGATTCTACCCATTCAACATTTTTGCCAGTACAAATTTCAAACTTGGAACCATGAAAGGGGCAGGTAATCACACCGTTTTCAAATTTACCTTTAGCCATGGGTAGTCCAAAGTGAGGGCATTTATTGGCGATCGCGCAATATTTGTCACCAACTTTTGCAACAAGGATAGATTCTCCATTAGCCTTGGCTTTCAGGACTTTACCAACATTAACATCAGCAGTAGAAGCAATTTTGACCTTAGACATTTTATTTGGATAATAACGATTTAGCTAGACAAGACTATATCACGACTATTTTTTGTAATTTCGGAAATAGTTAAGATGCTGATGCGAATTTTTAGATATGGCGATCGCAATAACCTCTCCATCCACCATATTCAGTAATTTCTCTTTGTCCTTCACACAAAAATGGTTCGCCTAAAACACCTAAAACTTCTTGTCCATTAGCAAGAACAATTTTGCCAATACATAAACCAGCAGGTTCAGACAACAAAATCGCGCCAAGCGCATCAAGAGTGATTGACCAAACTTCTAGGGCGATCGCTTGTCCATTTTCGCTTACTCGTAACATTGCAGGATGGCGATCGGCGATCGACCAAATTCGATAAATGGACGCAGTTATGTCTTCTCTGACAAATATTGCCCCGACCTTCTGCAAATTACCATTTAACTCTAGTCCTCGCATCAAAGTGCCATTAACCGCAAACGCAATCATTTCCATAGTTGTTTTTTCTATATGTTTTAAGCAATTCTCTAACCAAATCACACTAGTTCAAAAATGTCTAGCGCTATAATCAAATCAAACTAATCAAAAAATTTATATAGAAGTATTAGACTAAGTAGAGGACATGAAACTAGCCCAAATTACTATCAACACCATATTCTCAAGTTTATTATCAAGTATGGTAGTCACTTCAGGGCTATTTATTATAAATTTCTCAGATGAGAATGCGATCGCCCAAGATTGTTTTATGATTAATTCGCGAGGAAGACGGGTTGACTTGAGCAGCCTGTGTGGAATTAGTGATAGCAAAACAACTCCAACAACTCCTCAAACTCCTAAGTCAGCTAAAACTGAACCGAATGGAACGATTAAAATTCGGATTAAGCGATTTAAAAACAAAATTCCAATTATTGATGTAGTCTTCAATGGCGATCGCTCGTATGAAATGGTTTTTGATACGGGCGCAAGTCATACTCTCATTACTTCTGAAATGGCAAAATCATTAAGTGTTGTGCCATATAACTATGCAGATTTTAATATTGCTGATGGTAGTAATGTCAAATTCCCAGTTGGCGAAGTAAAATCTATTGAGATCGGCTCATTGAAGATGCAAGTATTTCCTCTCGTAATCGCTGAAAAATCAAATATTGGTCTACTAGGGCATGATTTCTTTGGCGGTTTTGACATTAAGATTGGGCAATCAGAGATCGAACTATTTCCACGTAAGGGACTTGTTTCAAATTAAAGTAAAGCTTCGACTTCACTCAGCCATCGGTCGCTTTGGCTGAGCGAAGTCGAAGCCAGTCTTGCACTGAACTGATCCGTTTTTCCTAAGGCATCCCTATAAGTCGTTTTACAGCGCTTTGCGCTCAAATCAGAACCAATAAAAATTTTGAAAGGGTTGCGAAGCAACCCTTTCAAAATTTTTATTGTGGTTCGTTTGATCGGAAATTGCTGTAAGTAGCTACTCCCTTCCCAGTAAAAGATTAGGGTTGCGGCGCTCCGCGCCGCAACCCTAATTCTTGGGTTTTAATGTCTATTTTTATACTGGGAAGGGAGCAAGCAAAACAAACCTTAAAGCCCCAAAAAGCTGTAGCGCACGTGCAGCGTGCGCTACAGCTTTTTGGGTTTAATTATGATTGCCAACTTATATGTGTGTTAGTGTGTGACATCCTCCCGACGCTCAACTGAGTACAGTTAGAGCGCGTGCTTCCCGAAGAAAGCTCTTTTACAGGAGACTCGTACTTTG
>JBDNJN010000016.1:0-3106 GCA_041687725.1 Pseudanabaena sp. | reverse complement strand
CTTTTGCCATGAAGTCTCTTTTTCGATATCCAGTTAGTTTTTTTGCTGCGTCTTTGAATGTTGCTTTTACTTCTTCGCTTAGCATTTTATCGCCTCTTTTACTTATTTAATATATGGTACTTTATTTTCCCGCTCCTCCCTAATCTTACAAAAGAGCCAGCCACCGCCACAAGCTATATAGACGAGGCAAATGGTAAAGTGTATTTTATAGCGATCGCCAATCCGCGCTGTAAAGTTAACGCCTTAATTTGGAGTAAATGCTATATGGTCATCCGCAATCTCAAATTACCCCTGCTAATTTTTTTAATTACGGCGATCGCCTCAGCGATGTTTGGCGTAGCTAGAGCCGACGCTTTGCAAGCAATCCTTAACCCCAATACACCCAAACTTGGTGATACTGTATCAGTCTGGATCGCAACTAATAAATCTGCGGCAACTCCGCCAACTGTATCGATGAATAATAAGCAGTTTCCTGCTTTTGCGATGTCATCAAATCGTTGGCGAGCATTTATCCCCACAACTCCACTTGATAAGGTCGGGCTAAAGCAAGTGATTGTCACAGGTGATGGTTTGCAACAAACTTTGGCGATGCCCTTAGGCGATCGCGCCTTTCCCACTCAAAGTATTTGGATTAATGATTCGGGTAGCGGTTCGGAGCCGACAGATTACGAATGGGACAAGGTTTCGGCGTTTAAAAAATTAGTTACTCCTCAAAAATTCTGGAATGGCATTTTCCTGAAGCCTAATGATGGCGAAGTTACGACAGTCTTCGGGGTGCAGCGTTATTACAATGGCGTGTTTGCGGATGATTATTACCATCGCGGCGTGGACTATGCAGGAGGTTATGGCTCACCTGTGATTGCACCTGCATCTGGTTATGTCCGCTTAGTGGGAACGGTCGCTCAAGGTTTTCTTTTGCATGGCAATACGATCGGCATGGATCATGGGCAGGGCGTGGAAAGTATCTTTTTACATCTCAGCAAAATCTATGTCAAAGAAGGGGATTTTGTAAAGGCGGGTCAAGTAATTGGAGCGATCGGAGCGACGGGTGCAGTGACGGGCCCACATTTACATTGGGGTTTGTATGTGAATGGTGAGGCGATCGATCCTGTGGCTTGGCGATATGAAGGAGTGGAATAAAACAAAATCTCGCCAAGCGAGATTTTATTTTTAAGTTAGTCCAAACCAACCGAGATAAGTTGAGAGAATGGGTTTGCCAAAGAATAGGGAAATTGCGCCACCTATTGCTAAAAAAGGACCAAATGGTATTGGCTGTTGTCTGCCTAAGTTTTTAGTTAGCAAGGCGATCGCGCCAAAGAAAGTGCCGATCGCCGAAGCAATCAAGATCGTCAGCAAAACATTTTGCCAACCTAGCCATATCCCAATCATCGCCATAAGTTTGGGATCACCGCCGCCCATCGCTTCTTTTTTCAAAAAAACTCGACCCGCAACTCGCATGATGTCTAATAACCATATGCCTAGAACTGCTCCACCGATGCCAAATATTAGTTGATTGGGAAAAGATAGGCGATCTATACTACCCATCGAAGCGAGACTTATTTGATAAATTAACCCTAAGATCAATCCCGACTGGGTTAAAGAATTTGGTAAGGTCATCGTATCAATATCGATCATCGATAAGGCCAATAACCAACTCAGAAATGCGGCATAAAAGCATAAAGTTAATACTGGCAGTGAGCTTCCGAAATAGGCTGCCACACTCCAAAATAGCAAGGCCGTTAGCGACTCGATCGCAGGATAGCGCCATGAAACAGGCGTATGACAATAGCGACATTTTCCTCTGATTAAAAACCAGCCAATGATCGGAATGTTATCGCGGGGTGCAAGTTGACGAAAACAATGAGGACAACGCGAGGGCGGATGCAGAATCGATAAACCCGCAGGAACGCGATAAATCACCACGTTTAAGAAGCTACCAATACATGCTCCCAACGCGATCGCTAAACATTGCAAAAAAAGAGACTCAATAAATAACAAGAAGTTTGAAAAAGATTAGTAAGTTAGCTAAAAAGTAAATAAGCAAAGCTTGGCTTATTTACTCTATTTAGTATGGTAAACAAATTGTGCGAGTTATTGAGCAGCTTGCACCGCCAAAATCACGGCAAACTTTACGGGCGGTACGCTCAGCTTGATTTTCATCGGTTGACCAACCTGTTCCTGCCGCGCCATTAGTACCTTCCGCGATCGACATGCAAGCATTACGAGTCCAAATCAATACTTCGCAGTCGCCTGCACCAGAGATACTTTCACATTCACTCAAGGATCGATTTTCAGCAGCAGCGCGAGTCTTATAATTCCAAGAATAGCCTTTATCTTGAGTTGAGGAAGAGCGTGAAATCGCTCCAAAGCTTTGGGCTACGGCTTCTACTGCCCCTATAGAGATTGTCGGAATTAAAACAGCAGCAGCGATCGCTAAAGATTTCCAAAAGCTTTTAGACATAAAACAAACCTCCCTATTATTGAAGCTCTATAATTTTTTATATTACCCCGTAAATCAGAGATTCTTAACTGAGTTTACATATTTTGAAAGTATCGAAATAAAGAGGAAAATATGAATTGATATTTACCATAGGAATTAGCAATTGATCACCAGTACAAAGAATTCAGAAACTTATTGGGATAGAGACATTAGGCATCGATCAGGATTAATCTAAAGTCTGTAATGATTTGCTAGACTATGTGATGGAAATGGCGCAAAATTTATATGCAAGAGGTTGAAGAAAATCGTAGACCACCAAAAGGACTTAAGCTAGCGGAAAACCATATACAGAAGCATTTGCCAGATACACCACAAATCGCCAATTCAAATTTGAATTGGCGCAAATTGCAGTGCCATCATGGCCAGTCCAATAAAGCCTAGTGCCACTGAAAAATCAGCCCAAAAGCAACGTCCAGAAGGGACTGGATGTAGTAATAGCACTAACAATGGTAATAGGGTTAGCAGCAGTTGACATAACACCTAATTATACCTAGATTTAAGATAATAAAATCTAATAAAATCTATGGATAAGCTAATTAGTGTCGGAGAAGTTGCGGAGCTAAAGGCAGTAAGTGTCGATACAGTTAGACGATGGGAGAAAGAAGG
>JBDNJN010000015.1:0-3222 GCA_041687725.1 Pseudanabaena sp. | reverse complement strand
GCTCAGATATGCCAGATTCCCTCCGTAGAGGTTTTACATATCCAAGATTAATCATAGCATGAAACTTATACCCTGTATAAGTTTTTGCAGTTAAAGTTAAGACAATTGTCCATTTTCGGGGCATCGAACCCCTCAATGGACGCGCTTTCATCCCGTCGCTCACCCTTGTAAACGGTTAGAGCGCGGGGCTTCCCGCTTGTTAAGCTAACACCGAAAATTTTTAAAATCAAAAACCCCAAAAGTAAAGATACTGCAAAGCGTTTACCTCATCTTTTGGGTTAATTAATCCCAGATTGCCAATTTTTGGGTAATGGCTCGTTACAAAGCTGATGGATTTCTGTAATACGCTCAAATAGCCAAGGATAATTACGGCGATAGGCGGGAATTAATCCCAATGGTGACAGCAACGCCGCCGCCGTCAAATCGGCAGCACTAAAGCGATCGCCGATTAAATAACCATCTTGCCAAAACTCGCTTAGCATTGCGATCGCGTCGGCAATTTTCTCGGCAGCAACCTTTGCCGAATCTGCATTGATCCCATATTGCAATCGGACGATCGCGATCACGGCTTGACTCATCAGTGAAGGATCGATCTGTTTTCCCTCATTCGCCCGAAACTGATAATAAACAAATCGCGCCGCCGCACCAATAAATTCATCAAAATAATCTTCTAGTCGCAATGCTTCTTTTTGTGGCACAGGATCTGCAAAATCTGCAAAATAAAGTGGTGGATCTGGTCTGTAAGCCTCAAGAAAACGAATAATTTCTGTGGAGTCGGCAACTACGGCGGGACAATTCTTGAGTTGTGGCAATAGCACAGGGACAGTGTGTGAACCTGAAAGAGGCTTGACTCTAAGAATATGTAAAGCGGGAGTGAGATTTTCGACTTGATAAGAAATGCACTTGTAACCAAGAGCTAGTCTAGCTTTACGGCAATAGTGCGAAGTGCTGAACTGTAATAAAAGCATTAATCCTCATTCGAGAAGTAAAAAAGTAACAAATGATATGTTATATTCTCGACTAAATTTTTACAGTCTACGGTGCTGTTGCTTATGCAAGCCAATCCAGTTTTTAAACCCACAACTTCTCAATCTGGTTATCAAGCCTCAGTACCTGTGACTGTGTATCGAGAATTGGCTGCGGAGTTGCAATCTGCTCAGGCAAAGCTATCTTTTTTTCAGTTGCAAAATGAGCAGCTAACTAAGCAAAATCAAATGCTGCTGCAAGAGTTTGAAGCGATCGCCCAATCTACAGATCGGGTACAGGCAGTTCTCACCCAGTCAAACTTGCCTGATTCAAAGCTATCCGAAGTTTTAGCTGGTATTCGTGCATCTTCACAAATCAATCCCGCACCGAGAACTAATCCTCACCCTCAAGGTCGCCCTCCTGCTAACAACCCTCGTCCTGCGGATAAACCCGCAACACAGTCTAGCCCACGTAAAGTTGCCGTCCAGCAGACAAATAACGCAATCCAAGAAGCAATTTCTAGGGCAAGACAGCTTGCCCATGAGCCATCACCTCAAACCGATCATGAGCCGCTGGTTAGCGAAGCACTGTATTACGATAGTTCTTTTGCCACATTTGATGCGCCTGCAACAGCACCCAAAACCAAAAAAGTATTGCCCAAGCTAGAAATTCGCGAAGAAATATCTTCTCGCCCTCTTCGTACTGATTCTGTAGAAGAAGTAAGCGAATCGACGGGATTAAGTGGTTGGGTATTAACCGTTACCATTATCGCGATCGTGCTGACTTCTTTTGGGGCTGGGTATTTGCTAATGCGTCCATTTGTAAAATAAAAATCATAAATTTAAGAAGGCGCTTCGCGCCTTTTTAAATTTCTAGTAAAAGCGGCGCGTTGTGCCACCTTTACTTTTTGGGGCGCGATGTGCATAAAATTAAGTTATGGATAGACGTAAGTTTTTAGTTGTAGGCGGGGCGGCGATCGCTTCAATCGGGGGATGTCAATTGGCAAATCCTTTTGATCGGCGCGATCGCTTACGCATTATGGGTTTGCTAGGAGCGATCCCCAGTAAGGTTATCAATCAATTTGAGTCAGCTTCTCCGCAAAAAATAGAATTTAAAGCAGAGAACTTACCTTCAAAGCTTTGGCAAGAACTGCAAAATTATCCAAACATCGCCAAAGATAAAGCACCGAATTTGATTAGCCTCGGTGATGGATGGTTAGATCAAGCGATCGCCCAATCTTTAATTCAGCCGATCACCCCAAACTTGTTAGAAAAAATTCCAACATGGCAAAAACTCTCTCCCCTATGGCAACAGAGCGTTACTCGCAATAATCAAGTATGGGGGATCCCCTACCGATGGGGCGCAACGGCGATCGCCTATCGTAGCGACAAACTGAAATTTGATATTACCCAATGGGCTGACCTATGGCGACCAGAACTAAAGCAAAAGTTGTCATTGCCAGACGACGCGCGTGAAGTAATTGGTCTAGTTTTAAAAAAGATGGGGCAATCCTATCAACCAGAAAATCTAGTTGACAATCAGGACGTTTTTACAAAACTTATCCAAGAACTTAAAAGTCTAAATTCTCAAGTTTTAACCTACTCTTCCGATAATTACTTGCAGTCTCTATTAACTGATGACACATTGGCGGCAGTGGGCTGGACGAGCGATATGTACAAAGCCCAAAAACAAAACCCTAATCTCAAGGTGGTGATTCCTCAAGATGGTACGGCGATTTGGAGCGATCTTTGGGTGATTCCTAAAGGTGAAGAGGCGATCGCGTCAGCAGAATGGATGAATTTTTGTCTAACACCTGCGATCGCCGCTCAAATTACATCTTTAACGGATGCAGTTAGCCCATCGAGCGAATTAGACAAAGTTCCTGCTAGCGTCAAAACCGATCCAATCAAGTTTTTCTCACCAGATATTCTCGTGAAGAGTGAGTTGATCGCGCCTTTGTCACCATCAACACTTACACAATATAAAGATCTTTGGACAAAGATGCGATCGGGTAATCTCTAAATAATAAAAGCCCTTAAAGCTGTAGCGCACACTGCGCGTGCGCTACAGCTTTAAGGGCTTTTGCTTATCTAATCTGAATTAAGGGGTAATCAACAGTTGACATAACACCTAATTATACCTAGATTTAAGATAATAAAATCTAATAAAATCTATGGATAAGCTAATTAGTGTCGGAGAAGTTGCGGAGCTAAAGGCAGTAAGTGTCGATACAGTTAGACGATGGGAGAAAGAAGG
>JBDNJN010000014.1:0-24241 GCA_041687725.1 Pseudanabaena sp. | reverse complement strand
CGCAGTAGCTTTTTATCTGTTGACCATTTGCGTCAGAAAATTATCGCTTTTATCAACTATTTCAATGAGCTTTTATCCAAACCTTTTAAATGGAAGTTCCGTGGTTAGCGTCTTGTTACTTCAGCCAGCGTGTACTAGCTTTATTAAAGGCAATGATAGGCTACTTTTTAAAAAATCAATTTTACCATAAGAATTGCTGGCTCAAAAAACTCTAAATCATCAGACTGGAACGCTATCAATAAAATCGATCGAGCCATAATTCTAATGTATTTTAAGCTCTTTTTTATTTTTGTAATTACTATCTTTTTTCTCTTGTTTATGAATTATTCAGCTTAATGCGATCGCATTTGAATTTTGTATAAAGCATGACAGATTGTAAAGAAAAAGTAACGCAGTATGTTTCCAAAGGTTGAAATTTGCTCAAAGCTTAAATAAATATGCAGATTTTAAAATCTGTACTGAGCGAATTTAACTTTACTTGTTCTTTTACAGATTTAGAAAAATTTTATGCCTAAGACGTTATTTAAGGTTGATCTCACTAAGCCAATGAGTGAGCAAGAACTACCTGGTCATAACCGTTGGCATCCAGACATTCCAGCCATAGCTTCAGTCAATCCAGGGGACGTATTTCGTATTGAATGCAAGGATTGGACGGACGGTCAGATAAAAAATAATGATAGTGCTGATGACATTCGGGATGTAGATTTGTCTATCGTCCATGTATTGAGCGGACCGATTTGGGTGAATGGTGCAGAACCTGGTGACATCCTTGTCGTTGATCTAGTCGATATGGGTGCGCTCCAAGGTGATGAGTGGGGATTTACAGGTATTTTCGATCAAAAGAATGGCGGTGGCTTTCTCACAGACCACTATCCTAAAGCGGCTAAAGCTATTTGGGATTTGCAAGGTATTTACACTACTTCGAGACATATTCCTGGAGTCAAATTTGCGGGTATTACTCACCCAGGGCTAATTGGTTGCGCTCCTTCCCATGAGCTACTTGCTAAATGGAATAAGCGAGAGGCTGAGTTGGTGGCAAGCAAGCCAGATCTTCGCACCTATGGAGCTGGGATCAATATGGATGGAGTGCCAGTCTTAGCAGCACTACCGAATCCATTGAATGCGGTTCTCGGTACTTTACCTCAGTCTGAATACGCTCGTGTTGCGGCTGAAGCGGCTCGGACTATTCCCCCTCGCGAGCATGGTGGTAACTGCGATATCAAAAACCTTTCTAGAGGTACTCGCATTTACTTCCCAGTATATGTGGAGGGCGCGAAGCTCTCAATGGGAGATATTCACTTTTCTCAAGGAGATGGAGAAATCTCTTTCTGCGGCGCTATTGAAATGTCTGGCTTTATTGACATTCATGTTGATATCATCAAAGGTGGTGTCGATAAGTATGCCATGGTAAATCCGATCTTCAAGCCAGGTCCTGTAGAACCTCATTATTCAGAGTTTTTGGTATTTGAAGGAATCTCAGTGGATGAGTTTAGTGGTAAGCAGTACTTTATGGATGTCCATATTGCCTACCGTCAAGCTTGTTTAAATGCGATCGCCTATCTCAAAAAATTTGGATATACAGGAGAGCAGGCTTATCTATTACTTAGCTGTGCGCCTGTAGAAGGTCGGGTAAGTGGTATTGTGGACATTCCCAATGCCTGCTGTACCTTGGCAATCCCAACCGCCATCTTTGATAAGAACATTCTTCCAGTTTAAGGATCTTAAAGAAAATATGCCTCTTTACGAATTTAGATGTGAAGAATGTGATGTCTTTGATGTGTGGCGACCGATGGCTGAATCTAGCGACCCTGCTTATTGTCCAGAATGCAATGAGCAGGGTAAACGGATTTTTTCGCCGCCAATGACTCTATCTAGGTCACAGGTAGCGAAGAAAGTAAGTTCAGAGCCCAATCTCGTCAAAATTGAACGAGAACCAAAAACTCCCAAGGTGCAGTACCATTCAGGACCTCGTCCTTGGATGGTCGGACATTAGAGTTAAAAAAAGTTCTAAATTGTTCGGTGTGAGCGTTAAAACAATTAAGGAGAATTTCGGTAAATGAAGCTAAATAAACCCAACGATGATCAGAGTGGAATTACTCGTCGTCGATTTATCAAGTATGGAACCATTGCTGCTGCTAGTAGCGTTATGGTTGCTTGTGGTCAAGGCGGTGGATCTCCTACCAGTCCTACAGCCACTACTGGTGGTACAGCGACTGCACCTGCCGCAGATGGCAAGAAAGGGATTAAGGTTGGTGTATTGTACTCCACCACTGGCTCGATCGCGATTGTCGAAAAGTCATTACAAGATGCAACTTTCCTAGCGGTCGAGCAAATCAACGAAGGTAAGGGACCTTGGGCTGGCAAGCAAGGTATTAGCGGACAAAAGATTGAAATGGTTGTTGTCAATCCAGACTCGAACTGGGATTTGTACAACCAAATGTCCAAGCGCTTGATCGATGAAGACAAGGTTGTTTGTGTACTTGGATGTTACACCTCAGCTAGTCGTAAGTCAGTGCTTCCTGTTTTTGAAGAAAAAGACAGCTTGCTCTACTATCCTGTCTACTACGAAGGAAACGAATGTAGCTCGAACGTGTTCTACACTGGTGCTGCACCTAACCAACAAATCACCGATTCAATTCCTTATTGTATCAAGAACTTTGGTAAAAAAGGTTTCTTCATCGGATCTGACTACATTTATCCGAAAGAAAGCAATCGTATCGCCAAAGCTGAGCTAGTCAATGGTGGCGGTGAAGTTGTCGGTGATGAGTATGCAGCGCTCGGTACAACTGAATTCATCACAATCATCAACAAGATCAAGCAAGCTAAGCCTAACTTCATCTTGAGCAATCTAGTTGGTGACAGTATTCCCGCTTTTTACAAGCAACTTAAGGATGCTGGGGTCACTTCTAAGGACATCCCCATCATGGCTTTCCCCACCACCGAAGAAGAAATTCAAGCGATGGGTCCTGAGTTTGCCGAAGGTCATTACAGTAGCTTCAACTATTTCCAATCGGTTGACACTCCTGAGAATAAAGCCTTCGTGGAACAGTTCAAGGCAAAATTTGGTAAAGAGCGCGTTACCAACGGTGTTATGGAAGCAGCATACTTCCAAACATTCTTCATGGCCCAAGCAATGGAAAAATGTGCTAAGGAAGGTAAACCATTTAACACGGCTAATCTCCGTGAAGCCACCAGAGGTCAAGTATTCAAGGCTCCTCAGGGAACTGTGAAGTCTGATCCAGACAACTACCACACCTATCTCTATTCCAGAATTGGTAAGTGGAAAGCGGATGGTCAAGCCGAAATCGTGTTTTCAACTACGGCTGCGGTTAAGCCAATTCCTTGGAGTCAAGCTCTTTACAAGGGTCGTGTCTGTGTTCACAAAAAACCAGATGATCGCAGCAACTCAATCGTAGAGACTAAGAAGGACATTCCAGTAGAACTTCTAAAAGAAACATAAATTTCTACATTTGCTGATAGTGCTTGCAAAAGACAAACCCAAAAAAGCTGTGGCGATCGCGCAGCGATCGCTACAGCTTTTTTGGGTTTTAAGTTTTTTTTCTAACTATTGACATAATCTGTAAACGCAAAAACACCAAATGATTCAATTAACAGCCAACTAATAAAGTCATGAACGTTTTGCCATTTAATGCATTATCTTCGCTCGTATACTTGGCTCAAGCTACTCCGCCAGCCAAGTCATTTGACTCGATCGCAATTGCTAATCAACTTCTAAGTGGAGTTGGAATTGTTGGCATTTTGTTATTGACTGGGTTAGGACTATCGATCACGTTTGGCGTAATGCGGATTATTAATTTGGCGCATGGTGAATTTATCATGTTGGGCGCATACACGACTTTCGTATTGCAAAGTAATTTCAAAATGGATTTGTTAATGACAATTCCATTTTCTTTTTTGTTTACGGCAATGGTTGGCGCAATTGTTGAATTAACAATTGTGCGACGACTATACGGGAGAGCTGTGGAGACTCTCTTAGCAACTTGGGGACTGAGTATTGTTCTTCAAGGTGTTGTAAAGCTGATCTTTACTGCCCAACTTAAGTATGTCAAAGCTCCTCCTTACATTCGCGGAAACTGGACTCCATTTGAAATTGACGGTCAAGCAATTGAGATCTCCTATTACCGCTTGTTTATAATTTTCATGGCGTTGTTACTTTTAGGTATTACGGCTTTCTTACTATATGTCACGACATTAGGAAGAGAAGTAAGAGCCGTTACCCAAAATCGAGATATGGCAAAGTGCTTGGGCGTAAATACTAGCCTTGTCGATATGCTCACTTTCGCTTATGGATGCGGACTTGCAGGAGTTGCAGGTACGGTTATTTCATCACTCAAGAGTGTGGCTCCACCGATGGGACAGGATTATCTGGTGGATGCTTGGATGACAGTGGTAACTGGTGGCGTGGATAAACTTGTCGGAGTTTTAGCAGGCGCAGTTTTGATTGGTCAGTCTAATGCCGCGATCGCATACCTAATCAATGACCCGACCGCGAGGGTAATTGTGTTAGCGGCGGTAATTGTCTTAATCCGCTACCGCCCAGAAGGTTTGTTTACGGTTCAAAAGCGTAGCTAAACAAAAACGCTGTAATTATTAACAATCGATGGAGGCTTTATCATGGCAGAAGTAGTAGGTCGGATTCGACAAGCAAGTTTTGTTCCGAAAAGATGGCTCATCATAAGCGCAATTGTCTTGGTGATTTTTACAATTTTCCCATTTGTGGCTGGTACATTCCAGACTAATCTGATGGCAAAATTGTTGCTATTCGGAACTTTAGGAATTTCTCTGGACTTAATCTGGGGATTTACAGGAATCCTTAGCTTCGCCCATGGAGTATTTTTTACCTTGGGAGGATATGCGATGGCATATTATCTGAAGCTAAATCTCTCCGCCACGGCAAATAATTATGGTGGTACATTGCCAGACTTTATGGTGTGGAATGGCTTAAAAGAACTACCTTGGTTCATCGCGCCATTGCAGTATTTTCCTGTCGCAGTAATAGCTACAGTCGTAATTCCTGCGGGTTTTGCCTATGCGATCGGCTCGTTTATCTTTCGCTCAAAGGTAAGTGGTGTTTACATCACAGTTATTACCCTTGCAATTTCCTCAGCTTTAACGACTTTCTTTGTTAGTCAACAAGCTTATACGGGTGGAACCAATGGTATTACTGACGTATCAAAACTGATTCTTTTTGGTGCAGTAGTTCCGCCCATTGGAATTTATTTCATTATCTTGATTTTTGCAGCATTAGTAATGGCTGGAAGTTGGTGGTTGACCCAATCTAACTTTGGTTTGATTTTGCGATCAATTAAAGAGAATGAAAATCGCATTTCTTACCTAGGCTATGATGTGGCAAACTTCAAGATCTTCATCTGGACGCTTTCGGCTGGAATTGCGGGAATTGCAGGTGGATTATTTGTTCCCTTGAATAATTTTATTTCACCTGTTTATCTTGGTGTTGCTTTTGGAACTCAGGTCGTGATCTGGGTAGCTGTAGGTGGTAGAGGTACGCTATTCGGTCCGATCGTTGCGGCAATTTTATTGGGTCAGATCCAAAATTCCGTAGATCGGATTACTCAGGATTGGCAACTAATTGTGGGTGTGATTTTGATGCTAGTGGTCTTATTTCTTCCAGATGGACTAATAAGTTTAATCCCTAAAAAACTCTTTGGGAAGAAAAATAATCAGCTTGATCGATCGCCATAATCTCTCAAGATCTCGAAGTAAAGGTTTTCATAATGCTTAATCAAAGTGTTAATAATCCCGAACTTCAACAATATTGCATATCTTTAGAAATTGAAAAGGGTTGAAATTATGACAACAGTGACATCCGTTGAAACTGGTATAGCGACTCATACAGAAGGTGCAGTCCTATCGGTGAAAGACCTAAAAGTAGTTTTTTCGGGTTTTAAAGCCTTAAAAGGTGTGGATTTAGATGTTTGGGAGAATGAAATTGTTACGATAATTGGTCCAAATGGAGCTGGTAAAAGTACGCTTCTTGATGCGATCGTTGGTAAATCTCCTGTTGCTTCTGGGCATGTGTTTTATCACGGTAAAGATATTACTAATCGCAGCGCTCATGAAGTTGCGAGAATGGGGATTGGACGTAAGTTCCAAAATCCGAATGTATATAACGAATTAACGGTATTTGACAATATCCTACTTGCTCTAAAAGGTACTCATGGAGTTTTTGCTTCTATCAAATCTAAACTCACGGCTGCTAAGAGAGATAAGATCATCTCTGTTCTTGACCGTGTTGGACTTTTAGAGAAAGGTTATTCTCTAGTCTCATCTCTCTCCCATGGACAGAAGCAATGGGTTGAGATTGGTATGGTAATTGCTCAAGATCCATCAGTAGTCTTGCTGGATGAACCAACTGCGGGTATGACTCCTGATGAAACTCATCTTACAGGCGAGATCATCAAGAGTATTTCTCAAAATCACTCAGTTGTGGTAATTGAGCATGATATGGAGTTTGTCAAACAAATTGCTCAGCGCATTGTGGTACTCCATCAAGGTGAAAAGCTAACTGAAGGCTCAGTCAATGAAGTGCAGTCGAATCCAAAAGTTATCGAGGTATATTTAGGTCGTGAACAAATCGATGCTGCTTGAACTAACTGATGTTACCGTGTCGTATGGTCAAACACCTGTTCTATTTGGTGTAAATATGACGATTGATCAAGGAGATATTGCTTGCTTGCTTGGTCGTAATGGCGTTGGTAAGACTACTCTTCTTCGTAGTGTTATCGGTCTCAATAAGGTGCTATCTGGGAATATTGTTTTTGATGCCGATGACATTACCAAAGTGCCGACATTTAAACGTGCCAGATACGGAATTTCATATATTCCTCAGGGCAGGGAAATCATTCCCTACCTATCGGTTTTGGATAATCTCAAACTTGGCATGTCGGCTGCTCAGAAGAAACTCAGCAAGATTCCTGATGAAATCTTTGAGTTCTTTCCGATGCTCAAGCAACACCTTAGCCGTCAAGGTGGGTTATTGAGCGGTGGACAACAACAGCAATTAGCGATCGCAAGAGGATTGATGAGTAATCCCAAGATTATGCTGCTTGATGAGCCTACTGAAGGAATTCAGCCTTCAATTGTGCAGGAGATTGAGGAAACATTAAAGCGGATCAACCGCGAAAAAGGTATTACTCTGATCGTTGTCGAGCAGAAAGTCGATTTTGCCCGTCAACTTGCTCAAAAATTCTTCATTATGGAGAAGGGTGCAGTTGTCGCGAATGGTGCGACTGATGATCTATCTGATGATTTAGTTCATAAGTATCTTGCAATTTAGAGCGATCGCTACCTAGAAACCAAGTAAGAAGTTTTGGCGCAAAGCGCCAAAACTTTTTGCTTGGTTTTTGATTTTTCCTTAGACTATTTTGAAAGTGCTGCTTCGCGGCACTTTCAAAATAGTCTAAGAGTTTCATGGCAGCGCAAAGCGCTGTATACAATCCACAAAATAAGTAAAAGAAAGCAATTATAAATAGGTGCAAATTATGACGCGGACTTTAGTGGGTACAGTAGCTTCTCTCTGGCGTTATCCTGTTAAGTCAATGCTAGGTGAGCAGATAGAGTCAACAGAAGTTATATCTAAAGGGCTTTTAGGCGATCGCGCTTTTGCATTGTGGGATCATCAAACTGAACGCATTGCCAGTGCCAAAAATCCTAAAAAATGGGCTAAGTTATTAGGATTTCAGGCAGAACTTGTGGAGACTCCTCAAAGCAATGGAAAGTCTATGTCTTCGGTTAAATTTGTTTTACCAGATGGTAGTTCTGTAACTAGCGATAACGATGATATTGATACTATTCTTTCTCAAGCTGTGGGTCGGGATGTCAAGTTACTTTCTGTTGTACCTGATTCTCCTAGCTTAGATCAATACTGGCCTGATATAGAAGGGGCGCTAAATCGGGAAACGATCACACAATTATTTATGCCATCAGGAACTTTCTTCGATTCCTGTCCGATTCATGCAATCACGACTTCTACTTTAGCTAAATTGCAGGAAATATACCCAGAAGGACAATTTGAACCATGTCGATTTCGTCCTAATATTTTAATTGAGCCAACATCTTCTGATCCAGCTTTTATAGAAAATAATTGGGTTGGTAGAACATTGAAGATTGGCGATAGTGTTAGCTTGAGTATTGATACTGATTGTCCTCGCTGTGTGGTCACAACCCTTGCTCAGTGCAATCTTTCCAATGACTTAAATATTTTACGAACCGCGACTAAACACAATCAGACTTTTGCAGGAATTCGCCTTTCGGTATTACAAGAAGGACTAATTAGTTGTGGTAATTCAATATGGCTGGAGTAAATTAAATTCCTGAATTAGGAGAATGGGCATAAATTAGTGTTTTCTAGAAGTTTTTCCACCAGATCTTCACTAAGAGGCTTTGAGAATAAATATCCTTGACCAAATTGATATCCAAGTTCTTGTAAGTGTTTTAATTGTTGCGATGTCTCAATTCCTTCTGCGATCGTCACAAGGTTTAATTGTTCGCTAAGGGTGGCGATTGTTTCTACAATCCGAGCATTCTTCTTTCCTTCCTGTATCTGATTTACAAATGAGCGATCAACTTTTAGATTGTCTATTGGCAAACGATGGAGATAGCTTAATGATGAATAGCCTGTTCCAAAATCATCAATACTAATTTGAATTCCTTTTTCTTTTAGTTGAGAAAGTATGATAATCGTCGATTCAATATCTTCAATTAGCATACTTTCTGTAATTTCTAAGGTGAGACAGGTTGCCTGCAATTGGGTTTGAGCAAGAATGCGATCGATTTCTTCAACTAGATCGGATTGTCGTAGATTTTGCGCGGAAAGATTTACACTTATCTTTAAATCGACAAAATTTGGGAAAGTGGTTTGCCACTTGACTAGCTGCTGACAAGCTGTTCGTAAAGCCCAATAGCTCAGGGTTGTAATCAATCCAATTTCTTCAGTTACGGCAATAAATTCTAGTGGATATTTCAAACCATGATTGGGATCTTGCCAACGGATCAGGGCTTCAAATCCAACAATATAACCTGTTGTTAGACATACAATTGGTTGATAGTGGAGGACGAACTCTTCACAATCAATAGCTCGACGCAAATCGTTTTCTAGATGCATTCGTGCGAGAGCTTGTTTGTGCATCTCAGCATCAAAAATCTCATATGTTGCTCTGCCCTTAGTTTTTGCACGATACATGGCAATATCTGCATCTCGCAATAGGTCAGATGCTTCCTCATAATCTTTTGTTCCTAGCACAACACCAATACTAGCAGCCGTATATACACTCCTTCCTTCAATTATTATGGGGAGTTGTAGCTCTGCGAAGAGTTTTTCTATGGCATGAATGGCTTCTTGAATATCCTTAATTTCTTCGAGCAGAATTACAAACTCATCGCCCCCTAGACGCACCACCAGATTGATTTCACGGAATGTGACCTGTAGTTTACGGGCGATCGCAATTAGCAATTTATCTCCTGCCATATGCCCTAGGCTATCATTGATCACTTTGAATCGATCTAAATCGAGAAATAAAACGGCAAAGTGATAATTTTCAGAACGTTTAGCTCGATGAATTGCTAACTCCAATCGTTCTATCAGGAGATGTCGGTTGGGCAATCCTGTTAATGAATCGTGGAGCGCATCGTACTTTAATTTGGTTTGGACTTGGATCCGCTCGGTGACATCACGGGAGGTGGTTTGGAGTTGAATCACTTGACCTGTGGCATCCATAATCGGCTTGGTTAGAGTTTCAAACCAAATGTAATTACCAGATTTCTGTCGCATCCGATAGGTAATAGGTGTCGGTTTTCCAGAGAGTACTTCTTCATGCGCTTCCTGACGAATGCGATCGCATTCGTCGGGATGGAAAAAAGTATAGGGATCTTGTCCGATCATTTCGTCGTAACGATAACCCAATAGCGTTTCAGAGGAGGGACTGACATAGAGAAATCGACCATCAGGAGCATGGAGACACACGAGATCGTTAATATTCTCGGCTAATAATCGATAACGCTCTTCGCTCTCTCTCAAAGCCATTTCTGTTCGCTTGCGGTCAGTAATATCGCGGATCAAAATAATTACTTCGTCAGATCCACTGACCACAGTGCGAGCCTCTTCGTATCGCCATTCGTTATCAATCTTGATGGTGTATTCATGAAATTGCATTTCCCCAGTTTGAAAAGCCATTTCAATGTAGTGCATCCTTGTCTGTGCTAGTTCTGGCGGGAGGACATCTAAGATATGCCTGCCTATGAGTCCATCTACCGGTACTAAAAATTTTATCTCATCAGAGGGAATTGCATCTATATAGGTGTGATCGCGGCTAACCCTTAAAATTAAGTCAGGAATAGCATCGATTAAGATTTGATTTGTAGCAATAGCCTGTCGCAGTTCTTCTTCAGCTTGTTTGCGATCGCTCAAGTCAATATCTACACAATATATTTCCTGCTCACCTTCAGAGTTCTGCAACATTAGGTGACTAGAGTAAACAGCCACTCTAGAACCATCCTTACGCATTAAATTTAGTTCATCTGCGGGAATGGATTGTCCGTTTATGATCCAATTTTGGACAGCATCAATTATGTCTTGTCGCATTTCTGGCGGAATAATCAGCTCCTCAATTTGCTTACCGATTGCTTCAGCCTTGGTATAGCCATAAAGATTTTCACTAGCTTCGTTCCAGTAAATTACTTGGCGTTGTTGATTGTAGCCTTGGACTGAGATTTTGGGAGTTGTCTCAAACAAATTACGAAATCTTTGTTCACTTTTGGCTAATGCTGCTTCAGCTTGTTTGCGATCGCTAATATCTTGAAATGTGGCGATCGCAAATGTAATTTGTCCCTGATCATCGAAAACTGGAATAGCTGTTACTTCTAACGGGATTATGCGATCAGAACGATGAATTTCTAGATCACTTACTTGACTAGTTTCGCCAGCAAGGGCGCGAGTACTAGGTAAATCCTCAACAGGGTAAGGGATTCGCGTGCCAGCACGATAAATTTGGAATGACTCCGAAAGGCGATCGGTCTCCGACTCTGAATAGCGATTAGTCCCTAGTAGCGATCGCCCAATATTATTAATGTAGATCAACTGCCCAGTCACGTCATGGACAGCAATCCCAATTGGTGTAGCATCTAGAAATTGAATCAAGTAACTTTCATTTTCTGATAAAGCCGCATTTGCTAGTAGTGAACTAACAAGACTTTTGACATCAGGGGGCGTGTTATCCCAATCTTCTGGGGAAACTTTCAAAGAAGGAGTGTGCTTTTCCATACATCTACAAACTGACAAAATTTTATAATTATTTTCCCTGTGATTTTATATTAACAAAACCTTTACAAATGTAACATTCACACCCGTGATACAGCTTTAGAGATTTTATTTTAGAATAATCAAATCTACATTCTTTTAATAATGAAATTTGTAATTTTTTCTAATCCTTCTTGCGTTTTGAGATTACTAAAAACAAACGGTTTATCGCCGCGCATTTTCTGAGCATCACGATCCATAATCCCCAAATCTGCGCCGACATAGGGAGCTAAATCAATTTTATTAATTACTAATAAATCAGATTTAGTGATTCCAGGTCCACCCTTGCGGGGTATTTTGTCGCCTGCGGCAACATCAATCACATAGAGAGTCAAATCAACTAGCTCAGGGCTGAAGGTAGAAGCAAGATTATCACCGCCGCTCTCGACAAAAATCAAATCTAAATCCGTAAAGCGAAGTTCTAATTGCTCGATCGCTGCCAAATTCATCGAGGCATCTTCGCGAATAGCAGTATGGGGACAGCCGCCCGTCTCTACGCCGACAATGCGATCGCGCTCTAGAGCCTCACTACGGACGAGAAACTGCGCGTCTTCTTGGGTATAAATATCATTGGTGACGACGGCAATTTGAAAATGCGATCGTAAAGATTTGCAGAGAGAATCCACAAGGGCAGTTTTTCCAGAACCAACTGGTCCAGCAACTCCAACACGAAATGGTGACATTTTAGATTGATCCTGCTTGCATATGGGTTAAAGTAAAGATAACGCTTTGCGTTGTCTCTACTTTACTGTAATTTTAGCCAATGCACATTGTTACACAACGTTTATCGATAGAAGCAAAAAAATTAATTAAGCGTGAATCGCTCTTAACGCTTGCCCTGATTGCTGAAGATAGAACTCGCAGCCGTTATCGATTTATGACTGTTGAAGGAGAAGAGATTAATTTGCAACTCCAGCGAGGTACAGTCTTAAGGGAAAGTGATATTCTCGCCGATGAGCATGGTCAGGCGATCGCCTATGTCGTTGCCAAGCCTGAGCCAGTCGTCACCGTCACCGCTAAAAATGCTCTGGATTTCTTACGCGCTGCCTACCATTTAGGTAATCGTCATATTGCCTTAGAAGTTACCGAAGCATATCTGCGATTGACTCCTGACTCAGTTTTAGAAGATATGGTCTTACAAATGGGATTAACTATAACCAAAGAGACTCAACCTTTTCAACCTGAATCTGGCGCTTACCATCATCACCATGATCATTAATCCTGATTCTTTGCAGATATTGCGGTTATTACAAATCACCAGTCCCGCCTTACCTGTCGGCGCTTATAGTTATTCTGAAGGAATCGAATATCTCTGTAATGTGGAAATTATCCAAACTGATCATGATTTGTATAATTGGCTAAAGAGAGAGATGAGTTTCGGGTTTATTGTTAATGAAGCAGCGATCGCCCTTCGCGCTCATCAAGCTGTGATGTCTGATGATATGTCTGCCTTAAGCTATTGGAATAATTGGCTGTCAGCGACTAGAGAAACTGAAGAAGTGCGCCTTGCTAGTTGGCAGATGGGACAGTCATTAATGAAATTATGGGGTCAACTTCCTGATTATAAAGATGATCGATTATCCATTAGCAAACTTCTGCCAACTGCGAAAGATAATTCTCATGGGAAAGGCTGTAACTATGCGATCGCCTTCGGCATTGTGGCGGCAAATTTAGGAATAGATGCGAGTAATATGGTGTCTGGCTATATCTATGGTTGGTTATCAAATTTAGTTAGTGCCGCCGTGAGGGCTGTTCCATTTGGTCAGACAACAGGACAGCAGATTTTATTTCGGCTTAGTGATAATGTTTTAGATAGTTCGCAATTGGCGCTGGCGCGATCAGATGATCAACTGGAATGGTGCGGATGGGGCGCAAGTTTAGCTTCTGCTAATCATGAAATTCAGTATTCTAGGCTATTTCGCAGCTAAGGGACTTGCTTAAGTAGGCAAGCGTAATTAAACCCAAAACCCAAAAAGCTGTAGCGCGTGCGCTACAGCTTTTTGGGTTTTAAGGTTTCTTTTGCCTACCTACTTATTTCCCATGCAGAGAAAAGATGAAGGTGTAATCACTATTTTGAAGCGATCGCCTTTTCGATCTTCACCTCATTTACACAACTCCCATCTTTCTCAAATTCTGTAATATTTGAGAGCGTAGTATCAGCAATATTCGCCAAAGCCTGACTGGTAAAAAATGCTTGATGTCCTGTGACAATCACATTGGGGAAAGTTAGCAAGCGCTGAAAAGTATCATCTTGAATGACTTGATTTGATAAGTCCTCAAAAAATAAGTCTGCTTCCTGCTCGTACACATCAATGCCAAGATAGCCGATCGCCCCAGATTTTAGTCCATCGATCGCCGCTTGCGTATCAACCAAACCGCCGCGACTGGTATTAATTAGCATCGCTCCCGATTTCATCTGCGCGATCGCCGCCGCATTAATCAAATGATGCGTATCGGGTGTAAGTGGACAATGGAGAGAAATAATATCTGACTGAGCGAAGAGTTCTGATATTTGCACATATTCCATGCCCATTTCTAAGCAAGTGGGATTGTGATAAGTGTCATAGCCAATTAATTTGCAACCAAATCCGCGCATAATCTGGGCAAAAATTGCACCGATTCGACCAGTCCCAATTACTCCAACCGTTGCTCCATTAAGATCAAAACCAAGTAATCCTTCAATGGAAAAATTTCCTTCTCGAACTCGATTGTAGGCGCGATGGACATTGCGATTAAGAGTTAAGATTAAGGCGATCGCATGTTCGGCAACGGCGTAGGGAGAGTAGGCAGGGACGCGGACAGTCACTAATCCTAATTTGGCAGCCGCCACTAAGTCCACATGATTAAAACCCGCCGATCTCAAAGCAATTAATTTTGTGCCATCTTTTGCAAGTGTTTCCAACATCTCGACATCGAGATAGTCATTAATAAAAATGCAGACGGCGGGAAATCCTGCGGCAAGGGAAACTGTCTCATGGCTGAGATGTGATTCAAAGAAGGTTATTTCGTGCTGATGTTGCGCGTTAGCAGTATTAAAAGAATTGCGATCGTAGGATTTGGTATTGAAAAAGGCGATTTTCATAATTAAATTTTTTATTTTAAACTCTTAGAAATACACAATTTATCAGTACCCATAAAATAATTGTTAGAGTATTATTAGAATGTGCTTTAGTTTAAATTACTGAAACAATGAAGTCTCAAATATTGGAAGTTTTTGATAAATACCCAAATCTTAACTACTTTGGTTTTGGTTTGTTTGATAAGGGTAAGGGTCTCAGCGAAAGTCAGCAAAAGGAAAAACTTGAAAAACTTCAGGATAAATTATTAACAAATATCCATGAGGTAGAGTATGTAGTCAATTGGTTGCAAGACGTTGATAAAATTGATTCGTTTAACGAACATATTTCTAGCTATAGACTTAAACACTTAGCAGAAAATGCAGCTCAAAGCTATGTCTCAAACGGCTCTTTGATTGTTGGAGCAATTCTATCTGACTTTAAAATCAAGATTGATACACCTAATGCTTACTTTAATATATCAAAAAAATCTTTAAAATTAAAAGTTAAAGAAATCGACAATTTAAAAAAGACTTCTAATACTTTTCGGTTAGATCCAATTTTGGGTAATGTATAAAGCTAAAACTATTGAAGCTTAGCTATAAAATCTGTTTTCAAATAATAAAGGCTCGCTAAGCGAGCCTTTTTTGTTTTCAGAAACTAATGATTAACCACCAACATTGAGAGTTGCTTTGGCAGGATCGTATGGTTGCAATTCCACTTTTACGGGTTTTACATGCCAGATCTCATCACAGTATTCCTTGATGGTGCGATCGCTGGAGAACTTACCAGAACGCGCCACATTGAGAATACTCATCGTTGTCCAATGCTCAACATCCTTGTAAGCATCCGCAACCTTAGCTTGACAATCTGAATAGGCTTGATAATCAGCCAATAACATATAGTCATCATGATTCAAGAGTGAATCAACTAGAGGCTTGAACAAGTCCTTCTCACCAGGCGAGAAATATCCCATCGCAAGGCGATCGAGAACATTGCGAAGCTCTTCATTGCTATTGTAGTAGTCGCGAGGATTGTAGCCGTCAGACTTCGTTTTCGCAACTTCCGCCGCCGTTAAACCAAAGAGGAAGAAATTATCGTCACCGACTTCTTCGCGGATTTCGATATTGGCTCCATCCAAAGTACCAATCGTCAACGCACCATTCATCGTGAACTTCATGTTGCCAGTACCAGAAGCTTCCTTACCTGCGGTAGAGATTTGCTCGGATAGGTCAGCCGCAGGATAAATCAATTGACCGAGGGAAGCACTGAAGTTCGCCAAGAAGACAACCTTAATCCGTCCATGCACATCAGGATCGCGATTGACCACATCAGCAACGGCATTGATCGCCCTAATGATTAACTTCGCCATGAAGTAACCAGGAGCCGCTTTGCCACCAAAGATGAAGGTTTGGGGAGTCATCTGAATATCTGGATTTTGCTTGATTCGCAAATACAGCCCAATGATGTGCAGCAGGTCAAGATGTTGACGCTTGTACTCATGAATCCGCTTTACTTGAATGTCAAAGATCGAGTTGACATCAACTTCTACACAATTGTGAGCCATGATGTAATCAGCAAGCTTCTGCTTATTGGCTTGCTTGATTTGTCGCCAGCGATCGCGAAAATCTTTGTCGTCCACAAAAGCTTCAAGTTTGCGAAGTTCATCCAGATGCTTCAGCCAAGTATCACCGATTTTCTCAGTGATCAATGCAGATAGAGCAGGATTGGCTAGCAATACCCAACGACGAGGAGTAACACCGTTAGTTTTGTTGTTAAACTTCTCTGGTGAAAGCTTATAGAAATCGCTCAATACATCTTGTTTGAGCAGTTCGGTATGCAGTGCGGCGACACCATTAACTGCATGACTGCCAATAGTGGCAAGGTTTGCCATGCGGACTTTTTTCTCGCCATACCCTTCTTCGATAATCGATAGGCGCGACAGCAACGCTTCATCATCGGGATACCAAGTCTGTACATCTTGTAAGAAGCGATGATTGATTTCGTAGATGATTTCTAAATGACGGGGAAGCAAGCTTTCAAATAGAGGCACGCCCCATTTTTCTAGAGCTTCAGGCATGAGGGTATGGTTGGTATAAGCAAAAGTGCTTTGGGTAATCCGCCATGCTTCATCCCAGAATAGTCCATAATCATCCACGAGTAAACGCATCATTTCGGCGATGCTAATTGCGGGGTGGGTATCGTTTAGCTGAACGGCTGCATGGTCAGGGAGATTATCAAGACGATTATATTTTTTGAGATGGCGGCGAATGATGTCTTGCAGTGAGCAGGAGACAAAGAAAAATTGCTGCTCTAGGCGCAACTGACGACCTTGAGGGGTGTTGTCGTTGGGGTAGAGAACCTTAGAAATGGTTTCTGATTTGATCTTGGTTGCCACAGCGCCGTCATAGTCGCCAGAGTTAAAAGCTTGGAAGTTAAATTCTTCGCCTGCTTCAGCTTTCCAGAGACGGAGCGTATTAACGGTATTCGTCTGATAGCCGGGAACGGGGGTATCGTGGGGGATGCCTTCAACGGTGAAGCTAGGAATCCATCGGGTATGAGGATGACCGCGATCGTCGTTATAGATTTCCGTATGTCCGCCAAATTTGACTTGAACAGTGGATTCGTAACGCACGACTTCCCAAGGGTTGCCACAGCGCAACCATTTATCAGGGATCTCGACCTGCCAACCATGCTGAATTGATTGATGGAAAATGCCAAACTCGTAGCGAATGCCATAGCCCATCGCAGGAATTTCGAGGGTAGCGAGGGAGTCAAGGAAACAGGCGGCTAAACGTCCGAGACCGCCATTACCCAGACCAGGATCGGGTTCTTGCTCCAATATTTCAGTCAAGTCTAGTCCTGACTCTTTGACGGCTTGCTCAATCGATTCGTATAGATTGAGGTTGATTAAGCTATTACCCAGATGTCGCCCCATTAAAAATTCGGCGGAGAGGTAATAAACGGTCTTAATGTCTTGTTCGTGGTAAACCTTGAGGGTCTGGAGCCAACGCTGTAACAGGCGATCGCGTGTGGTGTACGACAACGCCATGTAGTAGTCGGTGAAGTTTGCGAGAATAGCCAGCTTGCCTTGAATATAGAATAGGTTATCGGCAAAGGCTCGCTTGAGGGTTTCGATACTTAAACCTGTGCGATCGTCTTCTACCGTAATATTGCTGGTTTGATTAGCAACATCTGTTTGCATAGAATTATTCCTGAATGGTTGGTTGTCTTAAATATGCCGATTTGCTGACCCTAAGGCGGCGGGTAATGCCCTATGTCCTATCCAAGCATAAACTACGGGATGTTGGATATTTATTAACTGAGAATTTATGTTTTGAGGGGCAATTATTCACGGTTTCCTGACATTGACCTCATTTGTAATGAAAAATTCATCCCTTACCTACTTAAAAAACTATCAAAAAAAGAAGGGTATGCGTCGCATACCCTTCTTTTTTTATAACTCCCCAGGCGGGATTCGAACCTGCGACCGATCGGTTAACAGCCGATTGCTCTACCACTGAGCTACTGAGGAATGTAACTGCTACGCTGAATTAATGACTTCAGCGTTAATAACTATAACTTATAAATGTGGCGATCGCGCAACCTTTTTACAAAAAAGTTTACAAACAGGTGTTTTTTAAAATTTTAAAATATTCGCAAAGCCTCACTGAGATAGATTTTCAAAGCCCAAAAAATCAAAAATTACTCCGTAATTTTTGATTTTTTGGGCTTTGAGCCTAGAGAAGTTGCCATCGAGCCAACCACAACCGCGATCGCGCCAATCCAACCCAAAAGACTCAAGGGTGAAGGCGATAATAACTGCGGTATAAAATTGGGCAAGATCGTTGATGCCGCGAGGGTGACAATTGGCGCAAGAGTGAGAACCACACTGACCCGTGATGCTTCCCAATGCTCAAGGGCGGCGGCAAATGCACCATAGGCAATCAAAGTATTAAAGGCGCAAAATATTAATGCTGCTAGATGAGATCCCGATAGGGTCAGTAATCTCTCAGGGTGCGCCATCGGTGCAAATAAAGTGGCGGCGCTTAAGTACAAACATAGCAGTACAGAAGCCGAAGGCAAGTTTAGCAATAATTGCTTTTGGGCAATTCCATAAAAAGCCCAGACGATCGAACCAAGTACAAGTAATACATTGCCCCACATATAACTATCGAAAGTGGTCACTAGCGATCGCACCTGCTCGTGGGAAAAAAGATCAATCCACAAATGAGGACAGCTACGCCGCCCCATTGTTGATAATTGTATTTTTCTTTAAAAATGATTAATGAAGCTAGTCCCATCATGACGGGAGCTAATTGGGTGAGGACTTGAGCATTATTGGCGGAGGTTTTGCCCAAGCCAATTAAAAACAAAATATAGTTCAGCGATAACCCTGCTACTGCGATCAAAAATATTGGTAATGAAACCTTTCGCAACTGTTGCCATGTCGGCAATTGCTTTCTTACAGCCAGATATCCCCCCAGTACCCCCCCTGCAACTGTAAAGCGAAACCAAGTAACTGTGAAGGGATCTAGCTCTTGGAGGACGATTTTGAGGGCGATCGCCAAAAATCCCCACAGCAAAACTGTGAGCAGTGATAGCGCTAGCCCTAAACGCGATCGCCCAGAAACTTGATGTAGACGCATTGAAGTTTGGTATTTATAACTTAATTAAGAAGGGGCGCAAAGCACTCGTTCTCGTCCTTATGATGCAAACATATCGACACTAGAAGAATAAATCGGCTCAACATGAATGGCGATAACACGTTTAGGACGGACTAGCAAAATTTCATTTAGTTCTGCTCTCACAGGAATAGGCATGAGATCATCCTCATTAGCTTTTGCCTTAAATTGCGATGCATACCAAGTTTTGACTTCTTCGATGGTTATAAATTTTGTTGTCACCTCTTGTCCACCTTCTAGCTTTAAATGCACGATGTACTCATTAGGCTTTTTAGGTTCTCTCGCCATTTCGATCCACTCCATCTAAATTTCACTTCAACATGATGGATTATATAGCGCTTTGCGCTGCCATAAAACCCAGAGAAATTTTTGAAAGTGCCGCTTTGCGGCACTTTCAAAAATTTCTCTCAAAACCCAAAAAGGAAAGGCGGCGCGTTGCGCCGCCTTTCCTTTTTGGGTTTTGAGTAGAAGTGATTGGCGCTGCGATAATATTGATGGTCAAAACCAAGTGGTTTTTTAAAAGGCTTGCAAAATAAGGCTTTTAAAAAATTATTTGGACATTAAACGAAGGAATCTAGAGTGAAAATTCATAAGTGGGCGATCGCCATATTATTGTGGGGTTTCCTGTTTAGGGCTGTATCCGCGATCTATCTGAACATGGGCTTTGATGAAACTTACTATTACCTCTACACCCAAAATCTCAACTTAAGCTATTTCGATCACCCGCCCCTCGTCGCCTTGACAGCGGGAATTGGCGTATGGCTCACAGGTGCAGTTACACCTTTCACACTGCGGATTGGCGGCGTTGTACTTTATACAGGCACATTAATCTTTGCTTATCTGGCTAGTAAAAAGCTGTTTGGCGATCGCACAGCCACTTTAACCCTAGCAATTCTGACCACGATTCCGATTTTTCAGATTGCCTTTGGTATCCTGACGCTGCCTGATAACGCTTTGATGTTTTTCTGGATGGCTTGTTTATGGGTTGCTGCCGAAGAATTTTTTCCATCCGATCAGAATGACAAATATCAGCCGACCTATCGCCTTGCGATCATTGGCTTATGTGTGGGATTAGCTTTTTTAGGTAAATATCATGGACTGCTGCTAGGTGGAGGACTGGTACTATTTTGCTTACTCAGTGATCGCCATCGAGTTGCTTTGTTCTCAAAATGGACATTAGCGGCGATCGCATTATTTGCGATCGCTATTTCTCCCGTTTTAATTTGGAATGCTCAACATGAATGGGCTTCATTTCGTTTTCAAAGCGGACGAGCAGTGCCGACTCAGGGTTATAACCTAGAGCGATTATTAGGAACGGTCTTATTAGCACTTCTCTATCTTTTTCCCACTTTTGGTATTCCATTATGGTGGACAAGTTTCCGCACGGTGGGCGAATTATTTTCTAATCGCCAAGCAAAGAACGACGCAGATAATCATGAATTGGCGATCGCCGAAAATCTGCTTCGTAATAAACAGTTATTAATTCTCTGCGTATCGATGCCGATTTTCTTTGGCTTTACCTTTATGGGCGGATTCATTCAAATTCTGCCCACATGGCATATGCCAGGATTTTTTGGCGCGACCCTATTGCTAGGCGAAAGGGCGGCACAAGTGCAGTTAAAACGCCCTAAATTCATTCGTAACTGGATTTGGGGATCGGGTGTGGCGATTTTGCCACTTTTGCTGATTGGCTTACTCCATGTACATTTGGGCATTGCTCAAAAAGGTGGCGATCAGGCGATCGCTGGTGGTTTCTGGGAAGCAAAAGATGATCCTTCTACACAGATGATTGACATTGAGCAGTTGCGCCAAGCCTTTATTGATTCACCGATGCTGAAGGCGGAATTGCAAAAAGCGGATTTTGTATTTAGCAATAATTTCTTTGTGGCGGGACAAGTGGGCATGGCGATCGAGCCATTAGGAAAAAAAGTAACTTGCTTCGATGGCGATCTTCGCGGCTTTGCCTACTGGAGCAAAGCCGAAGATTTTGTCGGCAAGACTTCGCTTTATATTACTTCTGAACAATTTATAAAAGATGAGAAGTTCCCAGAACCCTTAGATAAGTACAAAGGTTATTTTCTATCTCTAGAAAAAATTGCAGATATTCCGATTAAGCGAGGTGGGCAAGCCGTCCAGATTTTTCCAGTTTATCGAGCTTCACCAATGCTCAAACCTTATCCACGTCCATATGGTTAAAAAAAGAAGTGCGGCGCATTGCGCCGCACTTCTTTTTTATGAAACTCGCAATACAGGTTTACCTGTAGCAAGAACTTTTTCAACAATATCTGCCGCCATCTTGACCCCGCCAGATTTCTGCATTGCTGCTTGCATCTTTTGGGCGTTATCTCGATATTTTGGTTGCGTTAATACTGTTTGCACAGCATTTCGCAATTTGGGAACGGTTAATTTTTTGACAGGAATAACTACACCTGTCTCTGTCCAAGCGATTCTCCCGGCCACACCTGGTTGATCGTTAGCGATCGGAATCGCAACCATCGGTACGCCACAACTCAAGGATTCCAATGTAGTATTTAGCCCTGCGTGGGTGATCGTGAGTTGTGCTTTTTGTAAAATCTCTAGCTGTGGCGCATATTTGACCACAATTGGATCGCCTGCTAAAGCGGATAAGCGATCGGGTTCAGTTGAACCACCCAAAGAGATGATCAATTGCACATCTAAATCTTGACAAGCTTCGGCAATTTGACTAAAAATCTCTAACAATTGATTCTGAATTGTTCCCATTGAGGCATAGATTAATGGCTTTCCATTTAATTTTTCGTATGGAAAAGGAACGCTAGCACGACTTTGAGGAATATAAAAGTTGCCTGTAAAATGAAAGCAGTCAGGTAACTTTTGGCGTGGAAATTCAAATTCTACTGGTTGCCGACAGATTTGGGCAAGCTGAGAATATGCATCATTAGAGCGTGTGAAAACTGGTAAGTTCCACTTACGCCGATATGTGTTCATCGTCTCTAAAATAGGATTGATCAGACTATCGATAAATCGATAGCCAATTTTGTTGCGAATCATCCCCAAAAAGCTGGAAGAATAAGACCAGCCAAAAGTTGCTGGAGGCACAGATGACTCTCTATTCAACATTATGGCACTGGTAACAGTAATAAATGGAATCCCTAGATGCTCGGCTACGCAAGAAGAACCAAAGGCAGCCTGATCGATTAGCAATAAATCAACTTGACTATCTCGAATTACTTCTAATCCTTCTTCCATCATCAAAATAGCGGCTTCTTGAAATGACTTAATCGTATATCGAAGCGCAGCCATTCCACTTAATTCCCCCATTTTGACTAGACTGGCTGGTGAGTAACCAAGAGGATGAGATATTTCGCCGTAGGCTTTGAAAGCTAACCCTGCGGCTTCAGTTTTTTCTTGACAGTCCATCACTCCAATCAAAGTTACTTGATGCCCTCTTTGTTTGAGTTCATAGCCTAGGGGTAACAATGTGTTGAGATGCCCTGTGGCAGGTACGCAGATGATGCCAATGTGAGCCATATTTTTCGCGATCGCACAAGAACAAAATAATCATATATCGAAAATATATTTTATGGTTAATAATTTTGCGCGATCGCCTTTCACAACTCCCAAAACCCACCGATCACTAATTTGTTCGCTCTAAATCTAAAGTATGTTGCTTGACTTCCATTTGTTTTTCCGCAGATTTGAGGACTTCTAAGGCAAGCAGAATATCGAGGCGTTTTTGTTCTTCGATGATTTCTTGGACGGTGACGATGCGGATTTTATCGACTGGAGCGCTCATGTATTGACTTTGATAAATTCCTGCTTCTTTGGCTTCTTTGCTCATGTCTTTGGTGGGCTTTTGCAGGGTGATAAATACGCCAAGGGTGGCGCTTTCACGGGTGATTGTGCCTTGCAGATCGCGAATGTCTCTGGACGAAACTTTGCCTGATTTGACTTGCAAAATGATTTTTTCGGGATCATCTTTTTCGCTCCTAAAGTAGGCGATGCCGTCAATGCCTTTGTCTGCGCCTTTCTTTTGGTTGATGATGGCGCGGTTGTTGGAGTAGGTAAGGACTGCCCATTTTTCAAATTCTTTACGAGTGCGATCGTCAGATTTATTGGCAAGGGCTTCGGCAGATTTCATGTCTTTGGGAATGCCGTTAATGACGATCTGCTCAAGTACATCTGAGCTAAAAGTGTCTTCCAATCGCCTAAGAATTAAGCTGATGCTTTGATAGGTGATATCAATGCCAATCCATTTACGGTTTAAACGTTGAGAAACTGCAACAGTTGTACCACAGCCACAATAAGCATCTAAAACTACATCACCTTCTTGACTACTAGCTTTGATAAAATGCTCTAGCAAACTTTCTGGTTTTTGTGTCGGGTAACCAAGCCTTTCTCTGGAAACTTGATTTAGAAATGGAATTTCAATCCAGTCTTTCGCTAAAACTCCTTCAGACTCATCTAGATACTGTCGATAAGTATATTCACATTCTTCTGCTAAAGCAATATCAGTTTTTCTTCTAAGATTTCCTGCTTCAGGTACATTACGACCTCTCAGGCGAAACCTTCTACCATCTAAATCAATATGACGAAACTTTTTGATGGTTGATGCTGAATATTCACCAGTAATTTCTCTATAGTTAAATCTATGTTTATCAGTAGATTTTGAATAAAGAAAAATTACATCATGCTTTCTATTGAATGATGTCTTAGAAATACCTCTTTCGCCATAACACCAAATGATTTCATTCAAAAAATTACCTCCCTGAGCGCAAAAAATGGCATCAATGATAATTTTCAAATAATGAGAAGCTGTTGGATCGCAGTGTAAATAAAAACTTCCTGTAGGTTTTAAAACCCGATAAATCTCAGCAATTCGCAAGGTCATGCTAATCAGATAAGCGAGCAAACTTCCTTTACCTAAAACCTTAAGTAATCCAGACATAAGATCGATACTTTGAGCAGTAAAATGACCTTGGTAATTTTCTTGAATCTCCGCTAAACCTAGAATCGCCCGATTATCCCAAGTCCATGTATCGATAAATTAGGGCAACCGCACACGTTTCTTAACATTTTAGCCGCTAACCCCTAAATGCTTGCTAGACAAGAGTTTCAGCTAGAGAGACAGACAAGAGAAAACAAGCCATTTAAAATTCTTGATCAAGATTTTACAAAGATATTTT
>JBDNJN010000128.1:0-4487 GCA_041687725.1 Pseudanabaena sp. | reverse complement strand
TTAATACGCAGTTTAAAAATCAATCTTAAAAGCGTAGATTATTGTAAATAAGACGGGTATCGAACCCGTCCTATTTACACGCTTACATCCCGTCGCTCACCCGAGTACAGGTAGAGCGCGGGGCTTTCGCTTAGTAGCTAAAAGTCTGGAAGCGTTAATTTTTCGCTATGAATTGATAGCCATGCGAGATCTCGCATGGCTCAAACTTTCTAAGCTCAAAAATAGTTGCACTTCAGATTTGAATTGGCGATTTTCTTCGATTTTTAGAGCTGCCCATAAGGGGGTGCTAAACCGACAGCAACTAAACTGTCGAACAAGTTTTTTGCTGCCTCTTCTTCCATTTGCATTCTCGCTTCTTTGGCATAGGAACCCATATGCGGAGTCAACATAACTTGTGGTAAAGACAGAAGTTTTCCGTGATATGGCTCTTCTTCAAATACATCAAGAGCAGCTCCTGCTAAGTGACCTGAAACTAGAGCGTCA
This sequence comes from Pseudanabaena sp., assembly GCA_041687725.1. Classification (GTDB taxonomy): domain Bacteria; phylum Cyanobacteriota; class Cyanobacteriia; order Pseudanabaenales; family Pseudanabaenaceae; genus Pseudanabaena. The sequence continues at coordinate 4,004 of JBDNJN010000128.1, read as the reverse complement.
TACAAAGCTTCCTCATCAACAATGCCACCTCTTGAAGTATTAATCAAAATACTGCCTACTTTCATTTTGTTGATAAAGTCTCGATCTACTAGGTGATGATTGGCTTCACAATAGGGGATATGTATCGTAATTATGTTTGAACGCTCGATGAATTCATCTAGAGATTTCACGCATACAGTATCGGCAAATAGTGAATTATCGCAAAAAATATCATAGGCGATCCTCTTTGCCCCAAAAGCATTTAAAAGCTGTCCTACTCGATTACCTACTCTGCCATAGCCCAGCAAACCTACGACTTGTGAGCCTAATAGTCCACCCATCAAAGGTTTCCATGTGCCTTCACGAAGTGTTTGACTAGCTTCAAAGGTTCGTCTCAAAGTGGACAATATTAAACTAACCGTCAACTCAGCGACAGCAATCACTGGTGCTGAAGGCGTAATATGCACTGGAATTCCTAATTCTTCAGCCGCGATCAAATCAACGCTATCAGTGCCAATACCACAGCGTGAGATTACTTTCAAAGACTTAGCTGAAGATAAAACATTGCGCGTTAGTGGTTCAACTCCCGCAATCATCGCAATTATATCAACATCACTGAGCATCTCTAGAACTTCTAATTCTTTAAGTTTCCTGCCGTGAGGATTCAAAACAAACTCAAATCCTTGAGATTGTAAATTTTGTAATATCTGATTGTTGATTAAATCAAAAGAGGAAGTACTAATCAGTATTTTCGGCATATCGATTGATAAAGCAATTATTTTGCAACTTAAAAATTGTTTTGAATTATTCTTGCATATTTCTTGATTAAATAGAAGTGTTCAAAATCACTTTCTAACCAAATAGTAATAACCAAATAGGTATTGTAAATAATAAGAGAACTGATCCTAATGCTAAGGTCGTAACTGTTAAATCTGGATCGAGGTTGTAAGATTTGGCAATTGCAAGAGTTGCGAAAGCTGGAGGCATTCCCATTTGTAAAACCATTGCCAATTGATTTTTTCCTGTAATCCCAAAAAACATCAAACCCGTACCAACTACAAGTGGGGTGAGTAGCATTTTAATCGATAGACAAGTTAAGGCTTTTCTGATGTTACGGAGGGCTGTTAACTGGCTTAGCTGCATCCCAAGCATAACCAGTGATACGCTCACTGTGATAAATGCGATCGAACTCATTCCAGATACTATAACAGGGGGAACATTAACAAATTTGAGTCCAATTCCAATTGGCAAGCTCCATAAGGCAGGAGTTTTTGCGATCGACAACAGAGGATTTGTTCTGTTTTGAGTTCCACTAGATAGGCTGCCATAATGACTAGCTACACCGATTCCCGCTGAGTAGAGAGCAATAATTGAACCAAACACATCATAAAATAATGCCCAAACGAAATATTCCTGTCCCGCTAAAGCAAGAGTGACAGGGTATCCCATAAATGCAGTATTTCCCATTGTCATCGCCAACATAAAGCTCCCCTGAGTTGAACCTGACCATGCAGTTTCTTGCTTCAATGTCGTATCTATACTCAATGCTGATTGTTTGGATGCAACCCCTCTTGATATCTTATTAAATCTTTCATCACTCAATCCTAAATCAATCCAAATCCAAGCTAATCCACCGCCGACAAGAACGGCAGCCCATGCAGTTATTGGAGCGATTACAATTGCTCCTGACAGATCGGTTTTTCGCAAGAAAGATATGATACTAACTGGGATTCCGATAAACAGAAGAAATCTACCTAGATAAGTTGGGATAACCTTAGGTAAAAACTTGCCTAAGCAGAAGCCCAAGAGAGTATATCCAATCAACTTGGCATAAATCTCGACGACAGGATTTTCTAATGTGAGATTAAGCATAAAAGTTAAAATGTTAAGAACTGAGTGTAATTGCTAAGAATCATTTTTAACATTTATTTAAAGAACTGTTATATAGGCTGTAAAGGCACGCCTTGGAGTGCATTTACAGCCTATATATTTAGAATGAGAATGTTGTGCGGATTAAGCCAACCGTGGCAGTAGGATTAGCACTAGAGCCTTCAGGATTGAAGATCCAATAAACGCCTGGAGTAATGCTGATATTCTTGCTGAGTTGATAACGATAGAACAGTTCCAAATGATATGGAGTTGCATTGATCGCTCTAGTTATACCAATGGGAGTGTTTGGAGAATTACCAAAAGTTGCCGTGCCGCCAACAGAATCTCTTTTGAGTGGTTGCCCAAATATAATTCCACCCATGCTACCTTCGCTAAATAGATTGTTAAAGCTCAAGCCAGCTATCCAACTAGTGAAAGTAGTGCTAGCGTTGTTATTAACACTATCAGCAAAAACTATTGTCCCCGATGTACTGAAGGTTATAGCAGGGACAATCTTCCATACAATGTTTCCAGAGATTAAATTGCTTCTGACAGAGTTGACTGCACTGACGATGGATTCAGTGCTTGTTAATCCAGTACCTAAAGAATTAGTTTGAAGATAGGTATTGGCGTAGGATACTGAAGCATCTAGATTTGGGGCTGGCTTGAATAAAAACTGAGCAGCGATCGATGTAGTCCCACCAAATAATCCACCAGATGGAGCTGGGGTAGCGGCTCTAGCGGCACTGTAGCCGACTTGTAGGCTTACCTTGTCGTCAAATTTGTAATCTACGCCGATTAGAGAACTGGTTCCACCGATGCGATAGAAAGGATCAAATCGTCCAAATCTAGAGATCGAACCTTGTCCACTAGATGCAAAGGGAGTGATTTGAGTAAAGAAGTCGTCGGGAGCAGCTACAGGACCAACAAAGATATTTGCTTTGCCATCAAATACAGGAAAGCGATAGAACAAAAGGTTAAGCAAGGCGGCATTAGGATTATCCGAGCTGCCTGAAGCAGCGCCAATCCTAGTTGTATTTGTTCCCGTTAAAGCAGAAAGACTAGCTGTATCAGATGCAGCGCCAAATATGTTACCTGTTTCTAGGCGGGTTCTGAGCAAGTCTTTGCCTGTGAAACTGGTGTTAAGCACAAGACGGACGCGATCGCCAAGGATGATATTGGATCGCCCATCAGATGGTCCACCGCTTGCTCCAGCGACCATGAAAATCGCTTCGCCACTAAGTTTAGTTGTAGTAGAAAATTGCTGTGCTTCTAGTTTAGCCGTCTTAGCATCGAGAGCGTCAACGCGCCCACGCAAGGTCGCAAGTTCCGCCGCAAACTCTTCTTGTAGTTTTTGCAGAGTGGCTAAATCTTCTTTACTGACTTTGTCAGCTAGCCCTGCGGAGATGATTTCATTGATCTTGTCAAGACAGGCATTTAAACCTGCCGCAAATTCGTAGCGACTAGTTGCTTGGTTGCCGCGAAATGTGCGATCGGGATATCCTGCAATACATCCATAGCGTTCAACTAGAGATTGCAAAGCTGTAAACGCCCAATCCGTTGATCTAACATCACTGAGTTGTGATACAGAAGTAACATTTTGTGCCGTTAGTTCGGTTTCAGACTCTAGTCGGATCGCACTGTAAGGATCGCTCAGGGATAGGTTTGTTTCTGAATGAGCAAGACTGGGTGATATTAACAAGGTGGTCAAGCATGACGCACCTGCGATCGCATGAACAGCAAAACCTTTTATCCTAGACACTTTAATTATCGTCCTCTTCCACACCTACCCTTTAAGGTTAAACCTGTTAGCTTTAGATGTCAAAGGATTATTTGGCGGATATTACGGATATTTTGCGACGATCGCCAGATATCATCAAAAATCAAAGCGATCGCTACTTTTACAAAAAAATTTCTATTCTTTGGATTTACCCATCGGGAACACATGTAGGAGCGAGGGAATCACCGAAACTACCACGATCGCTAAAGTAATCGGCAATAAGTAGCGATCGGCATGCAGGGCAACCGCACACGTTTCTTAACATTTTAATTTAGCTCATTTTCGGGAACGAGTTTTCTGGATTCCAGCGATTGAAGCTCGAAAATATCTTTGTAAAATCTTGATCAAGAATTTTAAATGGCTTGTTTTCTCTTGT
>JBDNJN010000127.1:0-6804 GCA_041687725.1 Pseudanabaena sp. | reverse complement strand
GACCATTTTTCCTGATCTTTGCTCCTTAGTTCAATCTTATTTTCTCTCCCAATATTTATCTCTTGCCTTTTTCTACAATCTTTACCCTCTAACCCTTTCCGAAAATGAAACCACCCTGCTCTCCTTTGCAAGGAGAGGGGGAGCCAGAGTTGTTTCTTGTTCCCCTCTCCCTTGCAAGGAGAAGGGGAGCCAGAGTTGTTTCTTGTTCCCCTCTCCTTTACAAGGAGAGGGGCTAGGGGTGAGGTTTCTTAATTCATCGTTAAAACTGGCTTGCAAGATTCAATTGTTTGCTCATAATAATTTTGTAACTGCCTCGTCGCCGCATCCCATCCCCATTTTTCAGCTTCCAGACGCGCTTCAATGCACATACATTCATCACGATTTTGCAAAAGATTTTCGGTCGCCTTCACCAAACCATCGCTATCATTTGGCTCAAATAAATAGCCATTAACTCCATTGGTGACAATATCGGGAATACCACCTGAGTTTGCTGCGACGACAGGGCAACCAGCCGCCATTGCTTCGAGCAGCACTAAGCCAAGAGTTTCAGTCCGCGATGGAAATAGAAATGCATCACTAACCGCAAAGGCGGCAGCGAGATCGTCACCGCGCAAATACCCGACAAAATTAGTATTGGTATTTGCAAAAATCTTTTCCAATTCCTGACGATGTGGCCCATTGCCAACTAGAGCAAGCCGACTATTTGGGATCGCTTGCAGAACTGGCAAAATTTTCTGAATTTCTTTTTCAGCCGAAAGTCTACCCACATAAAGAAACAAAGTATCTTCGGGATGTCCTTGGGTGAGACGCGATCGCATTGCGGCATTTTTAAAGCGGGGGTGAAACTGCACCGTATCTACGCCACGTTGCCAGAGATCAAGGCGATCGACACCATGCGATCGCAGTTGATCGATCATCACCGTCGAAGTACAAAGATTAAGTTTTGCTTGATTGTGCGTATTTTTAACCAATTCCCACATCAATCCCTCAAGGAAACCCAAACCATAATGCTGTAAATATTGCGGTAAATGGGTGTGATAAGAAGCCATAAGCGGATAATTCATCATTTTGGCATAATATAGCCCTGCCATCCCCAAAATTGCAGGATTTACAATATGCACAATATCGGGTTTGAACTGTTCTAGAGCATGACCAATCGAAGGGCGCGGGAAAGCTACTTTCAGTTCGGGATATAGGGGAAAGTCAAAGGCTGATACGCCATAAATTTCAGCACCGCAATATTCTTTGAGTCCACCATCGGGCGAAAATACTAATACTTGATTACCGAGTTTGACCAGATATTCAACAGTATATTTGAGGCGGGTAACGATGCCATCAATTTTTGGTAAAAATGTCTCGGTAAATATGGCGATACGCATAGTGTGACTGACAGGGTTACTTTACGGAATCGTTGGCTTGAAACTGAGAGGATCATAAAATAAAAAGCACCCTAGGGTGCTTTTTATTTACAAAACCTAAAAGTTGGAAACCGTACTTCCTGAAGTATTCTTAGCAATCTTCAGATATTCAGTATTAACTCCCGATTCGCGAGTCAGCGAAACCTTGCCAGTACGGGCAATTTCGCGAATGCCAAACTTATCTAACATCTTCAAAATCGCGACCATCTTACCTGGATCGCCCACCACCTCGATCGTCAAGAAATCATCGGCAACATCAACAATACGAGCGCGGAAAATTTGCGATATTTCAATAATTTCCGATCGCACATTTGGGGCAGCATTCACCTTGACGAGCATCAACTCGCGCTCCACACAAGGAATATCGGTAAAGTCTAAAATGGTGATCACATTGATCAGCTTATGCAACTGCTTCGTGATTTGCTCAATCGTATGATCGTCGCCTGAGACAACCATCGTAATGCGCGTAAACCCATCTTGCTCAGCAGTGCCGACTGCGAGGCTCTCGATATTAAAACCTCGGCGGGCGAACAAGCTAGCAATACGGGTCAGCACGCCTGCCTCATCTTGCACGACAACGGAGAGAGTATGTTTCATGGTGACAAATTCGAGAAAATAAACAGCACAGTAGATTATATTAATGACTTTGGTTACTTTATGGCGACTATCAAGCTACATATTGATAACGATTAAAGTGCTTTATTTTTAAAACTGAGTGGGGCGCTCCGCGCCCTACTCAGTCAATCTATTCCAACATCAAAAATATGACTGCTCAGTTTCATCATGTTCCCGTGCTTGCCGAACCCGCGATCGCAGGTTTAGAAATCATTTCAGGCGGGATATACCTCGATTGCACCGTTGGCGGCGGTGGACATAGCTCTTTAATTTTGCAAGCTGCCGAAAATGTGCGCCTCGTGGGAATCGATCGCGACGAAATGGCGATCGCCGCCGCCACTGAAAAATTAGCAGATTATGGAAATAGAGTCACCTTTTGGCGCGGTAATTTTTGTGAATATAAACCAGCACCAAATTTGCTCTTTGATGGCATCCTCGCTGATTTGGGGGTAAGTTCCACTCAGTTTGATGTTGCCGAGCGCGGCTTTAGCTTTCGAGAATCAGGCGATCTCGATATGCGAATGGATAATCGCCAAACTCTGACCGCCGCCGAAATTATTAATCACTATAAAGAAGTAGAACTTGCGAATATATTTTTTAAACTAGGAGAAGAAAGACTTTCGCGAAGAATTGCCCGTCAAATCGTGGAGAAGCGTCCATTTAAAACTACATTAGAACTCGCTAATGCTATTTCTGCTTGTGTTCCCGCCAGTTATCGCAATGGCAGAATCCATCCCGCTACACGCACATTCCAAGCTTTGAGAATTGCCGTCAATCGTGAATTAGAGGGTCTCGAAAAATGGTTGGCGATCGCGCCTAATTGGTTAAAAACAGGCGGAAAAATTGCAGTGATTACCTTCCATAGTCTCGAAGATCGCATTGTTAAACATACTTTTCGCGAAGACGATCGCCTCCAAGTTCTCACCAAAAAAGTAATCATCGCCAGTGATGTCGAAACTAAAGCAAATCCGCGATCGCGATCGGCGAAGTTACGCATTGCCCAGAAGAAGGAAAATTGATTGTTTTCAAAACCGAGAGAGATTTGCGGCGCTCCGCGCCGCAAATCTCTCTCGGTTTTTTTATGCGAATTCTTTCGGTTTTACGCCTAGTTTCTCAAACATTTTCGCGTCATCTTGCCAGTCAGGATTTGCAGTGGTGAGTAACTTCTCACTAGAGAAGATCGAGTTCGCACCTGCGAGGAAACAAAGCGCTTGATCAGAAACGGTCAGCCGATCGCGTCCTGCGGAAAGTCTCACCACGGCTTTGGGCATCAAGATCCTCGCGGTTGCCACCATTCGCACTAGTACCAGAGGATCGATCGCCTCTAAATCACCAAATGGAGTGCCTGCAACTGGTGAAAGCGCATTAATTGGCACTGACTCTGGCTGTGGGGTGAGATTTGCCAACGTATGCAAGAGATCAATGCGATCGCTGTCAGTTTCACCCATGCCGACGATGCCGCCACAACAAACCTGAATCCCTGCTGCTGCGACATGCTGAATGGTCTCAAGGCGATCGCGATAGGTGCGAGTCGTAATAATTTCGGGATAGAAACTTTCGGAAGTATCAAGGTTATGGTTATAGGCAGTTAAGCCAGCTTTTGCCAGCCTTTGAGCTTGGTCAGGGCGCAACATTCCCATCGTCACACAGGCTTCCATTCCCATTCCTGCCACGGCTGTGACCATTTGCAACACGCGATCGAATTCTTCTCCGTCAGGTGCATTGCGCCAAGCCGCCCCCATACAAAAACGAGTCGCACCATGTTGCTTTGCATCTTGGGCTTGGCTAATTACTTGATCAAGCGGCAACAAAGGATAAGTCTCTACTTCCGTAGGATAGCGAGCGCTTTGAGGGCAATATTTGCAATCTTCAGGACAACGACCTGATTTGATGTTTGATAGCGTACACATCTGCACGGCATCAGTTTGGTGATGCTGACGATGTATTGACTGAGCCTCAAACACTAGAGACAGCAAAGGTTGATGATAAATCTTGGTGACGGATTTAAGTGAAATCAAAAGAGTATTTATGCTTACGACATAATGATAGCGATCGCCATTGTACTGTGAAGAAATACCTCTTTAGAGGGCGATCGCAATACTTCTTTAGACAAAACTTGATTGGTATTGTTATATTAGGCTCAGGGACATAGTTTCTAGATAAAACAACCGAATAAATTATAAAACTTAAATGATTCCTGCACAAGAGCCACCAAATGAACTAGAAAGAGTTGCCGCGCTCTATCAGTGCAATATCTTAGATACCGAATCAGAGCAGGGCTTTGACGATATCACGCAACTGGCTGCTCATCTTTGTCAAACGCCGATCGCCTTAGTGAGCCTGATTGACAAAGATCGCCAATGGTTTAAATCAAAAATTGGACTTACCACAACCGAAACGCCAAGGAAAATCGCTTTTTGCACCCATACAATTCTCCAAGATGGAATTTTTATTGTAAATGACACCTTAGAAGACGAGAGATTTGCTGATAATCCACTAGTTACTCATACGCCAAAGATACGTTTTTATGCAGGAATTCCGATTAAAACTGTAGAAGGTTATTCACTGGGGACTTTGTGCGTACTTGATTATAAGCCAAGAGAACTAGATAAAGCTCAGATTAATTCTCTCAAATCTTTGGGAAATCAAGCTTCTTATCTGATCGAAACTCGGCGTAATTTGGCAGAAGTTAGTCGATTAACTCTACCGACAAAAGCTAATCCTTCTAAAAAAACATTTCTCAGAAGAATTGCTTTTGGGGCAGTGCTATTAGCTTCAATGGTGATCGGGATGGGCGTAGTGTCTGTTGTTAACTTGAGCAGTTTACAACAGACAAACAATATAATTCTCCAGCAACATCAAAGATTGGAAAAAATAAATCAACCGCTCAATCGCTTACGCCATTTGAAAGTTGTAATGTCGAATTATTTTCTTTCCAATAGTCAAGTAAGTTTAGAGAGATATAAGGTTTTAGCTTTGCGGTTGAATCAAGATTTAGAGGTTCTCCAGCAGGCATCTGTAAATGTTAATAATACTAATACGGGGCAATTATACGATCAACAAAATCAAGATGAGCATCAAAAAATGCTCAGTCTTTTAACACAGCATATTCGTAAAGAACTGATTCGCGCTCAAGAAACTGTCTCGCTGTATCAAGCTAATGGCATCGCAGAGACTCAGAAATTAATCACCGATTATAACAATCAAATTGATAGTGGGCTTGCCGAGGCTCAATTAGATGACTTAGTTACTTTTGAGCAAAATAACTTGATCCAGTGGTTTCAAAAGCGACAGGTTGCAATTGCCCATGCTGTAAATATTTCCTTAATCACGCTTCTGACAACCTTAGTAGTGCTGGCGATATTTTTCTATTTCATTAGGCGCGAAATTAACGTGCGTCGCCAATTGACACATAGCCTTGAACAAGAACGAGATTTTACTGTTTCTGTCCTAGATACTGCCGCCGCATTGGTAATTGTGCTGAATCCAGAAGGTAAGATTATTCGATTTAATCGTGAATGTGAGAAGGTGACGGGCTATCACTATGAGGAGGTAAGAAATCAAACTTTTTGTAAGGTTTTGTTATTGCCTGAAGATATGGAATCGGCTCTCGAGCGTTTTGAGAAATCAGCTCATCAGCGTTCGACTGATGCTTACGAGAACTATTGGGTTATCAAGAATAAAGAACGTCGGTTGATTTCATGGTCAGCGACTTCATTAATGAGTGATACAAATGAAGTTGAATTTGTAATAATTACAGGGTCAGATATTAGCGATCGCAAACAAGCCGAAGAAGAAGTCCGTTTACAAAATTGGCGATCGCTAGTTTTTTCACAAATTACATTGCGAATTCGCCAGTCACTTGATATCAATGAAATCCTCAATACGACTGTCTCTGAGGTGCGAGAATTTCTCAAAGCCGATCGCGTAATTATGTATCGTTTTGATGGCGAATGGGAAGGTACTGTCGCTGTGGAATCAGTGCAAGCACCTTGGATTACTTCAATAGGAACTGATGTTAAAGATGACTGCTTCCGTCGTGGGCTATGGGACAGCTACCGCCAAGGTCGAATAGTCGTCAATGATGATGTTCCTAATTCGGGTATGCCTGATTGCTACAAGCAATTGATGGCTGATTTTCAAGTACAGGCTAACTTAGTAGTGCCGATCATTGAGAAAGACAATCTATGGGGACTGCTGATTGTCCATCAATGTAGTCAGCCAAGGCACTGGCGCAATTTTGAAGTTGACCTTTTAACTGATCTTGGTACTCAAGTGGGTATTGCTCTTCGTCAAGCCACTTTATTGGAACAAGAAACGCTAGGTCGCAAGCAACTCTCACAACAAAATATCGAATTAGAAGAAGCTCGGCATCAAGCAGAAGCTGCCACAAAAATGAAAAGCTCTTTTCTGGCGACAATGAGCCATGAAATCCGCACGCCGATGAATGCTGTATTGGGAATGACAGGATTGCTTGCCGATACTCAGCTTTCAACTCTACAGCGAGATTTTGTGGACACAGTTCGAGTTAGCGGCGAAAATCTGCTCACATTAATCAATGAAATCCTTGATTTTTCTAAGCTTGAAGCCAACGAAATGGAGTTAGAAGAGATTAACTTTGACCTGAGTACCTGTGTTGAGGAAGTAGCCGATCTGCTTGCCATGCTTACCCATTCTAAAGGCTTAGAACTTGCATCGTTAATTAATCAAGATGTACCTATTTATTTGCGCGGTGATGTGGCCCGAATTAGGCAAATTTTAACTAATTTGG
>JBDNJN010000013.1:0-65507 GCA_041687725.1 Pseudanabaena sp. | reverse complement strand
GTTGGCTTTCACCCGAAGAATTTGTTGTTCTCGTTCTGCTATGCTCATGCGACACTGCCTTTAAATCTTGTTCCTCCTTAACTTTAGGCTTATATTTTTCTCTCCTGCTAGTGGCGAAAAATTAAAGACACTAACCAATTTTGGTTGAAGGTGCAACTGAATTCGCTTTTCGAGAGAAGTTGCGAGATTTTTTACAAAACTATCTTGGACAACAAATGCCAAAGCTCAAATTTATCAGACAAGATGGACGAATTCCCAAAGAGGAAAAGCTTAAGCGTATCGTTGAGATTCTGTTGAACGGTGATTGTGATGCAGTCATTGCACTTACAGATGTTTACACTGGAACCAGGGATTTTAAATCTGCCGAAGATGCCAAAGCGAAAATGAATCAATGGGTAGGCAATAATCCCAATTTTTATCCCCATGTTGCATTAGAGTTTACCAAAAAGTAAATGATCCCATCGCTTAAGAAAATTGCTGCTATAGGAGTGGGCGATCCCAGTGATTTCCAAGGTAAATAAAGGATCGATTATTTTCTGACTGTCTCTTACATGATTTCGAGGCATGGTTACTCCCTTATTGGGAAACTATCAAAATTCTCGCCAAACACAAGCGTTCTGCTCCGTCAGGCTCACCCGAAACAGTAAACCATGACAAGCCTCCAGCCTATCGACTCAAGGAGATTTTTGAATCAGGAAAAGCTTCCAGCTACAACAAGGTTTTTCATGGCAGAAAAATTTTAGAAAAGAGTGATCTCATGATCGCCATTCAGGCATTTCCAACATCTAAAAGTTTTTGCAAATTTACTCAAGCCTCCATCAGATGAAGCTCTTTTACATCTAAACGAGGTGTAATTGTTTTCTGAATTTCTTCTCCTGCTAACTGCTCGGCTAATCGCAATTCATAGGATTTTTGTAGATTCATCCATAGCTCTGCACCAGTGCCAAACCGTCGCCCCAAGCGCAAAGCAGTGTCGGCGGTGATGCCTCTTTGTCCATTCAAAATTTGAGTAATACGGTTAGTGGAAATATGTAAAGATCGCGCCAGTTCTGATGCACTAATTCCGAGTTCTTCAAGTTCATTGGCTAATATTTCACCAGCATGAATAGCAGGGCTTGCCATAGTTTTTTCTCGTTTAACAATATCTAAAATTGAGGTTTAACATAAGTAGTCCATATTTCTTTGAGTTTATTGGCATCTTCTGCTGATAATTTGCCTAATTTGGAAATCATTAAAGATTTTTCTATGCAGTCAAGGCGTGAAAGTCTTACAGTTGATTCAACTCTCAAACCGCTATTTGCCCAATTCTTTAAGACAACATCTGTCTGTGTTCTTGGCTTAGCGGATGTTACTGCTGCTAAAACTACATCATTGCCATCATCCCAAAGAATTAGAACAGGTCTTTTTTTCGATGCGATTCCATTGGTAAAGGGAATTGCTGCAATCCAAATTTCGCCTGCTTTAATAGTCGTCATACAATCCTTCATCTTCTGGCGCATAGCTTTTTAAGAAAGCATCATGGGCGCGATCGCCTATTGCAGTTTTTGGCTGAATGGTAATGAGCCATTTGCCTTTGCCGATTCCTTCTACTATGGAGCTGGGAAGTGTTAATTTCTCTCCGTCTTGAAGCTCTATCTCGAAAGCTAATTGTAATAACTGGCTTTTCATATTGTTTAAATACTAAAATTATCTAAAATCCTAACATAGCGTATGGTAGGAAAATCTGCTGCTATAATCGAAGTAAGCTAGCTAGGTATAAATTTTGGCTATGATGAGCTATCGACAACGCATACGCATCAACCCTAATATTCGCAGTGGCAAGCCTTGTATAGTTAACACGCGCATTGCTGTTTCAGATGTGTTTGACTATCTTGGCGGTGGAATGAGTGTTGAAGAAGTGTTGGATGATTTTCCAGATCTAACGATCGCCGATATCCAAGCCTGTTTTGCTTTTGCTGCCGATCGTGATCGCCGTTTAACAGTGGTTCCCTATGAAGTTGCTGTTTGACGAAAATTTATCACCAAAATTGCCACGCATATTATCCTTGGATTTCCCAGAAAGTATCCATGTTCGTGATTGTGGTTTAAAGGGATTTCCTGATGAGGATGTTTGGGAATATGCTCGTAATAATGGGTTTGCGATTGTTTCTAAAGATTCAGATTTTTATCAACGCAGTTTACTTTACGGACACCCGCCTAAATTGATTTGGTTAAGGATTGGAAATTGTGATCGTGATACTCTTGTAGCTCTCATTACTAAATATAAAGTGCAAATTTATTCTCTTGACAGTAATACTTCTGAGTCAATTTTAGTTGTTTTAGGTTAAGTTGCGATCGCACTTAAAGTTTTTACTAAGCGCGATCGCATTTTCACCATCTGGAAGTTTTTGTAGTGTCTCCAACTATTTGAACTTAGTTCACCAATGTGAAATCAGAATATCTTTTGGGATCTAAAGAGCCTAATGGTGAACGTTTTGGATTCTTAAGATATTTTTCTAGCTCTAGTTTTAGTTCTTTACTGCTTGATAAATTAGTCATAGCATTTTGAACGGCTTCATTCAAATCAACATTTGGATCTTTTTGGACAACGCCAATAATAATAATACTTCTCTGATCTTGCGTTTTGTCGGAATTTTGTTGAAGACATTTCTCATCTTGATACTGACCTAACAATAAAAGTGGAAGTTCACCTCTTACAGTTGTAGCAATAGTTCTAATTGAACGTCTAATAGCTTTTGCACGATTTTTTGCACGAACTTCCTCTTTCTGTTTAGCTCCTTCGCAAGATGCAACTCCTACAGATATAACATCTAGAGCATTTACAATTCTCTGTTTGATTCCTATTTGATTAAATTGTTCATCGAAAAAGTTTTCAGCATTTAATAAACGCTTCCTAGATGTGTCTTCAATTCGATCCGAACTCTCATAAGCCCAAAAATAATCATCATTAACACCAAATAAAGTGTAAAACTCAAAAGTTGCTTCATTCCCTTTTTTGTCTTTACCCTTGATTTTTGGGATGATAAGCCAATCATTGTTTTCACTAGGTAAAATTAATATAAATTTGGAATCTGAATAAACTGTTAGGCTAGAGTCTGTAGATTTTGATGAGGTATCTCCAGTAACTCGTATTCTTAATCCATCAGTAAAGGATAAAACTACATCAAGTGCGCGGGGATTCATTTTGAAAAAGGCAAATACAAGAGTTATCCCAAGGAATAACAGTATGAACCGATATAGTAGGATTTGAGATTTTGGATTTTGCATTGAAGTAATCTTTTGACAAAAATTCTTTACACACTTTCAACTGGCTCAGGCTTCCAAGTTTCGCCGTACTTGTCCTTGAGCGCAGACCAGGCACTAACTTGACCTTCAGCATACTCACCTGGTTTACCCCATTGCAAGAAAGCACTCATTTGCGCCTTATCGTTAGCATCAAGAAAGCGGATTGCGTAGGTCGTGAAATTGCCGCGCTTAGCTTCGCCAGTCTCAAAACGGACATCGGTGATTTTGTCCATGTTTAGGTGAAACTCGATATGTTCCGAATGCATATTCGCATACTTGCCCTTCGGAAGTTCCGCATAAAAAAGCTTCTCGATATTTACCCTTGCCTCTAGCACCCCCGCATCGCTAGTGACGATCAGGCGGACTAAACCGAGAGTGTGACATTCTTCTAAAAAATCTTTTAAAGTAGCAGCCATAATTAAATTGGGGATTGGGGTTGTGAAATTTTCTTGCGATCGCAATATGCCTATTAAAGCCGAAAACGGTTAGTGTATGTCGCGTTTGGGTTGTAAAAAATGCGATCGCCAATTTACCAAACCCTCAAAAATGCTCTAAAGTTGACTACAAGCCTATTTATATATGCATATTTATGAAAATTGCTAATAATGTTACAGAATTAGTCGGACATACCCCCTTAGTGGAATTGCAGCGCATCCCCAAGGCTGAAGGCTGCGTGGCGAGAATCATCGTCAAACTAGAAGGCATGAATCCCGCCGCCTCGGTTAAGGATCGCATCGGTGTAAACATGATCCAAGAAGCCGAAGAACAGGGCTTAATTTCGCCAAACAAGACAATTTTGGTCGAGCCAACTTCGGGCAATACAGGGATTGCTTTGGCAATGGTGGCGGCGGCGAAGGGTTATAAATTGATCCTGACCATGCCTGAAACGATGAGTATGGAACGGCGAGCGATGTTACGCGCCTATGGAGCTACGCTCGAACTGACGGCTGGAACTCAAGGCATGAGCGGCGCAATTAGTCGGGCTAAGGAAATCACCGAAAGTACACCCGATGCTTATATGTTGCAACAGTTTCGCAATCCTTCCAATCCTGCGATTCATCGGAGGACTACGGCGGAAGAGATTTGGGAAGATACCGATGGAGAAATTGATTTTCTGATTTCGGGTGTGGGTACTGGTGGCACGATTACGGGGATTGCGGAAGTGATTAAGTCACGCAAGCCGAGTTTTAAAGCGATCGCAGTTGAGCCAGCTAATAGCCAAGTCTTAGCAGGTAATCGTCCAGGTCCTCACAAAATTCAAGGCATTGGTGCGGGATTTGTGCCTGAAGTTTTGAAAACAGAACTGATTGATGAGGTTATTCCTGTGACTGACGATCAAGCGATCGCCTTTGGACGCAGATTGGCGCGAGAAGAAGGACTTCTATCAGGAATTTCGAGTGGCGCAGCTCTCTATGCGGCAGTTCAAATTGCGAAACGTCCTGAAAATGCTGGCAAAATGATCGTGATGATTCAGCCTAGTTTTGGCGAGCGTTACTTGAGTACGCCCCTATTCCAAGATCCTGAATTGATGGCGCTGAGTTAAAGTTATTTTCGCCATTAAGCACCGTGCTTTGCGTGGTGCTTAATGGCTCATATCAAAATTAAGATTTTGCAACTACACTGTTGTAAGTTCCATCTAAAACTGATAAAGCCGCAACATATTGAGGATCTTCACTTGTGCCGAGTTGTTTACGGGTGATTGGCTCAGTAAGAGCAACTTCCACGTTAGGAATAATGCCGCGCTTATGGATATTGTGATGTAATGGAGTTTCATACTTGGCGATCGTCACCGCTAAACCTGCTCCATCTTCCAATTCATAGAGAGATTGGATTAAGCCTTTGCCATAGGTCTTTGTGCCAACCAGTTGGGCGCGATCATTCTCCTGCAATGCCCCAGCCAGAATTTCACTAGCACTAGCGCTGCCGCCATCGGTAAGAACGGCTAATGGAGCATCTGTAATTGCATCGCCTTTCGCTTCAAAACCTTCCTGCACCCCATGACGGTCTACTGTATAAACAACAGTTCCTTCAGGAATCCACATTCTCGCAATCTGTAGCCCTGCATCGAATAGCCCACCAGGATTACCGCGCAAATCGAGAACATAGCGATCGGCTCCTTCCGATTTAAACTTTCTGAGGGTCTTTTCCATATCTACCGATGCATTACCATTGAACTGATTTAGACGGATATAGCCAACTTTGTGGTTGTCTTCTTGATTAAGTTTGGCGATGATTGGTGTGACCTCAATGCGATCGCGTTTAATCACTACATCAAGTTTCTCAAAACCACTACTATTCGCAATCGGACGCTCTAAACTGAGCTTAACTTCTGAGCCAATTTTTCCGCGCATTCTGGTCGCGCATTCATCCAGACTTAAGCCTTTGGTAGGAATATTGTCAATGCCAACTATCCGATCTCGCGATCTCACTCCCGCCACATCCGCAGGTGAACCTTCGATCGGCGAAATCACAGTCACATTATTATCAGGTTCATCAACAGCAATTTGCAAACCCACGCCTGTTAATGCGCCTGAAGTACTAGTTTGCATACTTTTAAACTTGTCAGGTTCTAGAAAGCGCGTAAAAGGATCGTCTAAGGTCGCGAGCATTTCACGAATCGATTCATAGGTATCTTCGCGGCTATTAAATTTACGATTGACAAAGTTGCGGCGCACTTTGTACCAATTTTGATGATTAAAATCAGCGTCAACATAGGAACGGTTGACGATTTGCCAAACATTAGTCAGAAATTTTTGCTCTTGCAAATAGTCTGTAATCGCAGCATTTGCGCCACCAATCCAGAAAAACTGCACGGCGATCGTCACTAAACCAATTACGAGCCAAGACCAAATACGACGCTGTTTTATCATGCTCTCTAAGTAAACTCTTTATGTAAAAAATATTCTCTCTATCCTAGCCAATCAAAAACCAAAAATTGAGGGTGGTGCTTTGCGCCAAACCCAATTTTTGGTTTTTACAAGTTGCCTATACAGTTGAGATCCCCGACTTTTTTTGCGCGTGACGCAGGTAATCTATGATCTCAAAGAAAAAGTTGTGGATATTGGATTACGAGGCGACATAGATGCAATATTGGCGAAGATTTCAAGCAGCGTTAATTTTTTATACTTGTTTGCCCCTGCGTGTAAAGGTCACACTTGATTTTCGAGGAATTGCGCTTTATGCACCACTGATCGGCATTTTGATCGGCAGCGCGATCGCAGTTGTCGATTTTGGCTTAGGACTGTTTAAACCTTCACCAGAGTTTATCTATCTGCGATCGCTACTCACAATTTTATTAGGATTACTAATCACGGGCGGTTTACATCTTGATGGCGCAATGGATACCGCCGATGGATTAGCAGTCACCGATCCTAATCGCCGCCTTGAGGTGATGTCAGATAGTAATACTGGTGCTTTTGGGGCGATCGCCGCGATCGCAATTTTATTGTTAAAAGTGATCGCTCTTGCCGCGATTAAAGATCACCGCTTTTGGATTTTAGCTAGTGTGTGGGCTTGGGCGCGATGGGGACAGTTACGCGCAATCATGGCTTATCCCTATCTCAAAGCGATCGGCAAAGGCAAATTCCATCAAGAAGATCTGCATCATTGGCAAGTGTGGCTAGTCGCGATTTTATTAATGGCTGGTAATTTTGCGATCGGCTGGCTATATCAATCAATCTATTTAGCGATTGGTTTAACGGCGATCGCATTTAGTCTCGCGTGGCTAACTGGGGCATGGTTCAACCGTCAACTGGGCGGACAAACTGGCGATACCTATGGGGCGATCGTTGAGTGGACTGAGGCTTTGAGCTTATGCGCGATCGCTTACCTTTGAAACACCCCATCCTCTCGTAGCAGGCACTGGTTCCATTTTGCAGGCAAACCCTTAAGATCCTTAGGGGTTTACCTGCAAAATGGCTATAATCCTTGCGTATCAAGTATTTATAGCCATTTATCTCATAGAGCGGAACCAGTGCCAACTAATCAATCTGGCGAGTTTCTTTTTAATATTAGTTGCTCAATAAAGCTTCAACAAACTCATAGCTAGAAAATGGACGCAAATCTTCAATACCTTCACCAGCACCGATAAATCTGATTGGTAAGCCTAGCTGTTGCACTACAGCGATCGCCACACCACCTTTAGCAGTGCCATCGAGCTTAGTGAGAATTATGCCTGTAATTCCTGCGGATTGGGAAAAGATTTCAGCTTGCTTAAGTCCATTTTGTCCAAGGGTGGAATCTAGAACCAGCAAAGATTCGATCTTGGCATCGGCAGATTTTTTATCGATAATGCGACGGATTTTGCTAAGTTCTTCCATTAGATTTTTCTTGTTTTGGAGTCTGCCAGCCGTATCGACTAGCAATAACTCTGTGCCTCTAGCTTGAGCCGCACTAATTGCATCAAACACGACAGCCGCAGGATCAGCATTTTGAGTAGGATTAGAGATCACATCTACATTTGATCGCTGTCCCCAACTTTTAACTTGCTCGACCGCCGCCGCACGAAAAGTATCGGCTGCCGCGATCAGGGTTTTGTAACCAGACTTAACGCTGAGATGAGAGAGCTTGCCGATGGTCGTGGTTTTACCCGCACCATTTACGCCCGTAATCAACCAAATATTTAGTTGGTTTTTTTCAGGAATCAGCATAGGGATAGGTTCGCCATTCTTTTGTGAAGAGACATCGAGCATCTCGCGCAAAATTTGTTTGAGATAGGCGATCGCCTCCTCTGGTGGTAAAACTTCTTTACGAAGTTTGTCTTGCAACTTAGAAATAATTTGATCGGTTGCTTTTACGCCAACATCAGCCTGTAACAGCAAAGCCTCAATATCATCAACAGAGTCAGCACTGAGTGGCCCTTGCCCGACGATCGCCTTCAGTTGATTGACCAGCGACAAACGAGTTTTATCTAAACCTTGGCGTAGACGATTGAGCCATGTAATTTCTTCGACCGAGATTTCTTCGGGGCGGCGACCTTGTGAGGCGAGGACTTCGGCTGACCAGATAAAATCATCATCAAACTCCATCGTGGCTTTGCGCCTAGATGTGACAACTGGCTTAACTTCTGGTTCTGGTTCGATGATTGCTGTAGCTTCGAGAGCAGCAATCCGTGCAAGGCGATCGCTTTCCGACTGCATCCAAAAAGGCACAGCCGCAGGTTCATCGATAATTTCTGTTGGAGCGATTGGAGTAACGATCGCATCTTCAACTACTACAGGTGCTTCGGTTATTGATTCTGGTGCGATCGGCTCGACAGGTTCAGCAATTTCTAGCGTAGGTTCAACAAGTTCGGGTTCAGCAACATGTACTTCAGATTCGGCAATTTCTGGGATTTCAACCTCAATAATCTTAGCTTCAGGCTCAATTATTTCAGGCTCAGTAATTTGTTCTTCAGATGCTTCAGCTTGTTGCTGCACATTGGCATAAGCCGCCTTCGCCCAATTTAATAAGTCCTGTGATGCAGGCGATGCGATCGGGCTAGATTCTATAGCAGGTGAAGGATCTGGCGTTTTTTTTTCGGTTGAAACTGGCTCTACAGGTTGATTTTTGCCGTCTTCATTATCATCAAACTTTCGCTTAAACCAGTCAAATACCATACCAAGACCCTCGCACTTAGAACTATTAATTTCTCATCCTAACCTCTAGAGCCAATTAGTGTAAATGCTAGCCAATTAAGCGGATTAGGATCATCTCGCATGGTCTTGATCATTGCTCGTGTGATTTTTTCCTTAGCAGTACTGAAAGCATCGAAGAAAAGTTACGCAATGTTGTCAAGAAGATCTATCACACGAATGAAATTGTTTTCGTATAATTTTGAAATTGAAATTGGTCAAACTCAACAGGTAGGAGGTTGCCAATATGATAGTTTTCTATCTCTTTGTTCTAATTGTTCATCAGATATATTAGAAGCCATACCAGTATATACATTGTAAGGATACTCTTGAGTCTTATCCACTTTAAATACATTCAATCCTGAATTTGGTAAAATTCCATGCTTATATAACCAGCGTTCACAATTAGACTGCCATAAATATATATGATCATGAACTTCTCCACCAAGTCGGCGAATATCGCCTATCGAAAGATCATTTCTTTCAAACAGCATTTGTCTAATAGAAGGATATCTATCACAAGGAAACAACCTAATTTCGCTATCTTTACCCCTAAAAAACTCGACAATCAAGCATAAATCGAAATCAAACACGCATATTTCTGTAGGTTCACTACGATAATCTCTCGCCAAAACTGTGTACTGATTATGTAAGTTGTTTTCAACAATACCTTCAGAGGTAGAAGGTATAAAAATACGAACTTGACTAAACTTGTCACTGTAATTTTGCCAAAAATAGCTTCTTTTGAAAAGCTGATTTATTTGAGGATTATTTTTAGCTCCTTGCATCTCTGGAAGACTTTTAGCAACAAGTTTAATTAAATTAGCAAAATCAGAAAAATTAACTGCACCAATTAACTCACCTAGCTTTCTTCTAGCACTTTCGCTAAGATGCTTAGCCCGATCGCCTTTTTGATAATGAAATTTTAGCCAATCAATAAAACTAGGATATTGACTAGCCTCTTCTTTACGAACACCTATTAAAATATCTTCAACAGCATTTGCTTGTTTGTTAGGAATATCTGATTCTTGATTTAAACATTTAACCAACCAATTGTCCAAACTGACTTTGTCAATATCATGTTTAAGATTAGAATCGTGACTTGATATATCAAAAAATTTTGCAACAGTAACAGTAAATTCATCAAGGTCAACTGTATTTATCCTAGTGTTTTCCCATAATATTTTAAGTAATTCGTGTTTGCCTAAATTCCATTGACAGCACTTAGTTACAACTGAATATATAATCTTGCTTGGCAAATTAATTTCAGCTACGGCATCAATTAAATCAGCTATATATTCATGATCAGGCAAGTTTTTTTTAAAAGTATTAAATGAATCTATAAGTGAAGTTACAAAAGGCTGATTTTCTAAAAAATAGCGTAAATAGCCGCGCAACAAATAATATCTGAGTAATTCATTATTTACTGCTTCAATCCATAATTGTTTTGATGTTGAATTGACTTCATTTAGCGATCGTTCTTGATCCCATTCTTCTTTTTTAAGAACACACCACAGACATTCTAATGCTGACAAAGAATTTCCTTGACCTTGAGCGATCTTTTCAAAAATATGATCGAGTTCAGGAATTCGTTGAGAACTAGCTGGCAAAGTATTGCTCAAGTTTTGTAACTCTGTCGGAGCCACTGTTGGGAATAGTTGAAATTTTAGATTCATAGTAAATTCATTGTTTAGTGGGTTCCAAGAAATTGGGACGGCGGACTTGGAAACGGAAAGTCACACGACGGTCTTTAGCGTCAACTATTTTTTGGTTAGCATCTAGCAGCCCTCTACCAGCAACCAGCATTTTCTTTTTTAACTTTGACTTGGTTTCAAAATTCGGGAAACTACGATCGCTAAAAATATATTGATACACGGCTGAAGCGCGGCGTAAACTCAAATCCATATTTTCTTGATCTGTTCCAGAAGAACTTGTCGAGCCTTCAATGGAAATACGACTTACTTGCTCTTGCAATTCATTAGGCAATTTAAAAATGATATTACTGTATGCAGGGATGAAGTCTCTCAAAAACGCTTTGCCATTAGAGTTCAGGGTTGCGCTGTCTACATCAAAAAGAATGCGATCGCCTATTTGTAAATCTCCAGTTTTGGGGTCAACAGCAAAAGAACCTTTACCAATAGCTTTCTCTAATTCACTACGAATTATTTCAGGCAAATTTTTAAATGCTTCTTCATACTTCCTGATCTTTTGAAATGCAACTTGATACTGGACAAACACAATGATAAATAGCAAAGCGAAGACCATCAGCAATCCAGACATCAGATCGCCAATAGATAACATGACGCTATTTTCTTCTTCCTCTTGATGGACTTCTAGCTGTAACTTGCGATCGTTCATGACTTAATCTCCTCTTTTTGCTATTTCGACTTACTGACTTCAACCAACACATTAGCCACATCTAGCAAATTACCAGAAACCTTAGCCATAGCCGAATCTGCTGTTTTAAAGAAGTTCTGCTCACCATCAATCATCTGTTTTAGCATTTTTTCTAGAGATTGCATTGATTGATCATAACCATCGTTAAGCTTACGGTTGCTGAGTTCAAGCCTATCAACTTGATCACCAACATTACGAGAAATTTCTTCTAATTGCATGATTCTTGCTGGATAAGACACGGCTACTGCGTCAACAAGTTTTGCAACTGATTTTGTTGCTTCCTTGATTTCAGAAATTCTTAACGCTAAATCATCAGAAATTTCTTTACGTCGCTTGTATTCTTCTTGGAAGATACTATCTAGCTCTCGAACCACTCCAGCTAATCCATCGCGTTGCTGACCGAGAGTTTCTTCAAGTAAATTATTTTGGCGATCAAAAAATTCTTGTAAATTATTCTGATAAGCAGTACGAAATAGTTCTAGTTGATTTTGAGTGCTATCACTGATGTTCTCAAGACGGCGATCAATGCCTGTCAAAGTCTCAACTAGAGATTCTCTGGCAGTATTCATCAATGCTGAAGCATCTTGACCCACTTGTTTCAGGATGCCATTTTGTTCAGAAAATGTGATTTGAGCTTGCTCTAACACCGACTTTGTACCTTCTCGAATTTCTGTTGCCGTCTCAAGTAAAACTTCACGAGTAGCTGTTTGGAACTGAGTCAATGTTGTTTTAAGGTCATCAGAAAACTCAAGAAGTTGAACCAATGTTCTCTGTTGAAATCCTTCAAGATTAGCGGAAGCATCTCCTAACTTGAGAGCAATTTCACCCAAATCTTTATTCAGGCTTTGGATAGCGCCAGAAGCGTCTTCAAGTACTGAAGCACTTCGCTCTAACAATTCTGCACTGCGATCTAAACGTTCTGTTACAGGCTCAATTAACTCTATTCTCATATTGCTAATTAAGCTTGACAACACTTCACTCTGGTTATTTGTCAATTTTACTAGACGCGATTGAGAATCGGCAATATGGTTAAAAGTTGGCGCTAACCGATGCTCCACGATCGCATCAAATTTATCAGCGATCGCCTGTCCCACTGCTGCCCCAATCGCCTCCGCATTAAACTGATTCGCCAATCCTGACAATTGCTTAGCAGCTTCCGCCGTTGACTCAAAATTTAATCGTCCCATCACCCGTTCAGGAGTTTCTAAGATTGCAACTTCATCAAGCTGGCGACGCAATTCATAGCATTTATCTCGCCTCAATATATCTGTACGAGCTAGAACTCCTGACAAAACTGTGCTAGTTCCTAACCCAGCTAACGAAGTAATGAAGGCAGTTTTCATACCATCAATTAACTTAAATGCACTATTAAGAGATTCATTAATATTGGTTGCATCCATTTTTACCCCGCCCAGTCCAACCGTCATACCCCAAAAAGTACCTAATACACCGATCGCAGTAAGTATAGGCGGAATAAATCGCAATGAGCTACGTGGCACAACAGCAATTTCTTGTGGATACTGATGTAAGCGAAACTTTTTGTCAGAATTATCAACTTTTCTATCAACAAGATGCTCATCAAACCATTTATCCGCAGATGTTAAATTGCCTTTACTTTTTTTGAGTATTTCCAACCTTATACCTAAAAGATCAAACTCTTTATTGATTTTGGAAAAAGCCTTCCGTTCACGATAGAGTCCAAAGACAAATAATCCAATTGTTGCCAAATAAAACGGCAAGCCATCAATCAAAATTTGCCCAAAATCCCACTGCATAAAAAGATCCCCTGATTAATTAATAAATTCTACAAGTAGGTTGAATTGCTATGTTCAACCCTGTTTAGTCCAGAGACTAACATCTGATTCTGTAACCAACCCTTTTTTGAGCCATTTCTCAACTATACGAACAGGCAAATGCATTGCATTTGTAAGTCTCTCTTGCTTGCCATCAACATTGATCGTGACTGGCAATTTTAGCCGAACGCTATATTGTGGCTCTCCCCTAGCTTCAGGATCAATAGTCAAATAGATGCGATCAGAAAATTCACGCAATAGTCGCAATTGCAAACGTCCTTTAAGATCTCGTAAAGATGTGGTAATAGGGGACTTATCCGTGAACAAGTCTTGCATTGCGTGCCATGTCGGATTTATGGCTGCTATTTCCATGAGAAGTTGGTTGTAAGAATCCAAATTTATTTCTCTTAAAACTTTAAATAAGCAAGTTTTCTCTAATTTTTTTTGAATTATATCACTTCTATGGGATGAATCTAAAGATAAAACCGATAAAATTAAGGGCTTAGCCAAGGAGGATGCCCATAAAAAAAGAGAAGGAGCGCTAAGCGTTCCTTCTCTTTTTTATGGATTTATTTCTTTTTGATGTCTTTTGCCATGTTAAGGAAGATATCCATACTCGAATCTACGCGAGTGTTGACCTTCGGCTCAAATGTGGATGGCGCGATCTCCTCAGCAGATTTAGGTTTATCTTTTGCAACCTCAGGTTGAGAACCTGTAACTTTTTCAGTAGCTGTGAAGATTTCATTCATCTCCGCACCTTTCTTCCCGTTAACAGTTGGGAATGTTTTTTTGACCCCTTTAGGCGTTCTCATGTAATCGATATCGCCAAAGGTTTTGGCAGAATCTTGATCGAGAAAAAAGGAATTCTCTTTTTTCTCAGAATCATCTTTTTTATCCTTTTTACCAAATAAGCCGAAAAGTGCCATAGGTCTATGCCGTTTTTACTAAATTTTTAGTGGATGTATTTTTATATTGCGCTATGTAACATTTTAGCAACATCCAGCACTTTATCGATCACTGTAAAAACAAAAAATAAGAGGCAACATGACCTGTTACCTCTTATTTAGAAGATTAATGGCGCAGAGCGCCTACTCATTTATAATCTGTAGTTAGCGTTGTTAATACGTTCGCGCCCCATCGATTCATCAGGCTTGTTGAGTGTAAATTTGTCAGCACTTGCCTTAATCAGTTCTATTTGACCATCAGATAGTCCCGAAATTTCTAGCACTTCATCTAAAGACTGATAGGGTGCATTATCGATGATGATGCGTCCCAAGGTTGGATACATACCACGTATTTGACGAAAAGTGTTGATATTAGAATTATTCAAATCAATTTTACTAAGGTCTTGCGTATAGAAACTGGTGGAAGGTAAGTCTTCGGCAAATGCAGCGTTACTGCCAAAAGAACCTAAAAAGCCAGTTGTCCAAATTGACGCGATCGCCACTAATAAAACAGAAAAGCGTACAAGTGCTTTCATGCCTAAAATCTCTCTATCAAAAAAATAATTTATTCACTTTCGAGATTAGCAGAAAATTGGAAACCCCAAGCTACAGGTTCGGTAAATCAGCAATATGTAAATAATTGTCTTTATTTGTTAACTTTTCTTTACAATTTATTTAAAGAATTTAAAACCACTGAAAATTTGCTTGACTGCCTATCCTGTCATGATCCCAGCCAAAATTTTGAGATTAGTGGTAATCTTAAAATTTTAAGTAACTATAAGCAACTACATAGTCTGTAAGTGAGCATAGGTACAATAGCTGCCTAGAAAATGGGTGAGTAATTCCAACGGTTACTTTTGAATATGTTAAATCTCGAAAATTTCCCTTGGCTCACGTTTATTATTGCTTTTCCCATCCTGATGGCCCTTGTGGTTACCTTTTTCCCTGATAAAGGTGATGGCAAAAACATTCGTTGGTTTGCGCTTGTGGTGGGACTGATTGACTTTGCGGCGATCGCCTATGCCTTCTGCACAAAATATGACTACAGCAACCCCAACCTTCAACTTGTTGAGAGTTATGCGTGGGTTCCCCAACTGGGGCTAAATTGGTCAGTCGGTGTTGATGGACTGTCGATGCCTTTGGTCTTACTGACTGGATTTATTTCCACATTAGCAATCTTGGCATCTTGGCCTGTGACGCTAAAGCCGCGCTTATTTTATTTTTTATTACTGTCGATGTATGGCGCACAGATCGCCGTATTCGCGGTTCAAGACATGCTGCTATTTTTCCTCACATGGGAATTAGAGCTGATCCCCGTATATCTATTGCTATCGATTTGGGGTGGCTACAAGCGTCTCTACGCCGCTACCAAGTTTATTTTATATACGGCGATCGGCTCTCTGTTTATCCTTGTTGCGGCGCTAGCAATGGCATTCTATGGCGATACTGTCACCTTTGATATGCAGGCCCTTGCCAATAAAGACTATCCCCTCACTTTCCAGCTACTAGCCTACGGTGCATTCTTGATTTCCTACGGAGTCAAGCTGCCGATTTTCCCATTGCATACATGGCTGCCCGATGCTCACGGTGAAGCCACCGCCCCAGTGCATATGCTGCTCGCAGGTATCCTCCTGAAAATGGGTGGTTATGCCTTGATGCGGATGAACGCAGGAATGCTACCCGAAGCCCATGCGTACTTTGCGCCGATCTTGGTGATTTTGGGAATTGTGAATATTATTTACGCGGCGCTCACATCATTTGCTCAGCGCAGTCTCAAACGTAAAATCGCCTATTCATCGATCTCGCACATGGGCTTTGTGCTGATTGGTTTAGCCTCGTTCACCGATCTTGGTACTAGCGGCGCAATGTTGCAAATGATCTCGCATGGACTGATCGGCGCAAGCTTATTCTTCCTTGTCGGCGCAACTTACGATCGTACCCACACTTTAATCCTTGACGAGATGGGTGGTGTCGGTCAAAAAATGCCAAAAATCTTTGCCATGTTTACCACTTGCTCGCTTGCATCTCTTGCTTTGCCCGGAATGAGTGGATTTGTGGCTGAGGTGATGATTTTTGTTGGTTTTGCGACTAGCGACGCTTATAGTGGCACTTTCAAAGTTATTGCTTTGTTACTAATGGCAGTCGGCGTAATTTTAACGCCCATCTATTTGCTCTCAATGTTGCGTGAAATTTTCTACGGTGAAGAAAACAAAGCATTAACTTCTCACGAAGAATTAATCGATGCCGAACCCCGTGAAGTATTCATCATTGCTTGTCTGTTGGTTCCGATCATTGGTATTGGTTTCTATCCTAAAATCGTTACCCAAATCTATGACGCAACCACGACAAAACTGGCAGGAACTCTACGCGATGCCGTGCCAGCGTTAGCTAGTAAGCGTGATAATAAACGCTTAGCCAGCATACATGCGCTAGCAGCACCAAGCTTGACCAAATAAAAAAGAAGGTTCGCTGAGCGAACCTTCTTTTTTATTTATAGCGATCGCCAACCTCTTTTGGGTTTATGATCGCCTACACAACTACAAAATTCACCAATTTTCCGACAACCGCAATCACTTTTTTAATCTCCTTACCTTCAAGATACTTCTGCGCCACTTCTGAATTGCGAGCATATTCTTCTAGCGCTTGCTTGTCATTACTAGCAAGCGATGGAACTTGAAGACTACCTCGCACTTTGCCATTGATTTGAATTACCAGCGTAATTTCATCAACGATGAGAGCATCAGGATCGAATGTAAGCCATAATTGAGAATGTATGGAATCTTTGTGACCGATGAGTGACCAAAGTTCCTCAGTGATGTGCGGTGCAAAGGGAGCCATCAAGCACAAAAGTGTTTCTATGCCTTCAAGGAAAGTCGCCGAAGTTTTATCTTCAGCATCTTGTAACGCATTACTGAGCTTCATCATTTCTGAAATCGCAGTATTAAGTTGATAATCTCCATTGAGATCTTCAGAAATTTCCTTAATCGCAATGTGAATCGCTCTTCGCAAATTTTTATCGATTTTATTCTTAGAAGATTCAGTTCCTTGTGTTTCAGTAAAACTTATAAAACCAAGCATTCCATCATATTGACTTGAGTCAGTAAAACTCATAAAACCAAGCGTTCCATCATATTGACTTGAGTTGGTTTGGGGCGATTGCATCAATCGTTTTTTTCTCTTTGTTTCCTCTTTCTGTTTTCTTTCCTCTTTCTGTTTTCTTTCTTCTGCGAAGCCAGACACTAAGCGCCAAACTCTATTCAAAAAACGTTGTTGACCTTCAACATCCGCATCTTCCCATTCCAAATCCTTTTCGGGTGGAGCTTTGAAGAGCGTGAACATCCGCAAGGTATCCGCGCCATATTTGGCGATCGCCGCTTCTGGCGAAACACCATTACCTTTAGATTTGGACATCGTGGCATAGAGCGCTTGCAAAGGTTCGCCTGTTTGGGGATCTTTGGGATCTTGAGGATTGACCTGTGCCGAAGGAATCCATTTGTCCTTACCACTTTTATTGGGATTCATGTAGGACAATCCCTGTACCATTCCCTGTGTTAGCAATCTCGTAAATGGCTCATCGAAATTAAGCAAGCCGCGATCGCGTAAAACTTTAGTAAAAAAGCGCGAATAGAGCAAATGCAAAATCGCGTGTTCGACACCACCGACATATTGATCGACGGGCATCCAGTTATTTACCGCGTCGCGATCGCATATTTCCGAACTATTCTTGGCATCGGTGAATCGCAAGAAATACCAAGAAGAATCAATGAAAGTGTCCATTGTGTCGGTTTCGCGTTTAGCCGCAGTACCACATTTTGGACATGGCACATTTACCCAAGACTCTAATTGCGCTAATGGTGACGCGCCACGCCCTGTTAGTTCCACATCTTCAGGTAAGGCGATCGGCAAATCGGATTGCGGTACTGGTACGATCCCACAGTTAGGACAATGAATCACAGGGATCGGGCAGCCCCAATATCTTTGGCGCGAAATCAGCCAATCACGCAAGCGATAGGTGATTTTGGCAATTCCCCATTGATTTGCTTCGGCAAGTTCAATGATTTTGGTTTTGGCGGTTACTGAGTCCAAACCATCAAATTTACCTGAGTTGGTCATGATCCCCGCTTCGGTGTAAGCGGATGCCCTCACCCCCTGCCCCTCTCCCAAGGGGAGAGGGGAGTTGGAAAGGATTACGGTTTGGATCGGGAGGTTGTATTGCTTGGCAAAGGCAAAATCGCGGGTATCGTGAGCAGGAACACCCATGACTGCGCCTGTGCCATATTCAAACAGGACATAATCAGCAATCCAGATCGGGACTTCTTTACCTGTGAAGGGATTGAGTACATTTGCGCCGATCGCTACGCCACGTTTGGGGCGATCGTCAGATGTGCGATCGATTTCGCTCAGGTTTTTGACTTCTTCGATAAAAGCATTAACAGCTTCTTTTTGAGCAGGACTGGTCAAAGTCTCGACTAAAGGATGTTCAGGAGCAAGCACCACATAGCTCACACCGTAAACTGTATCAGGGCGCGTGGTGAATACAGTAATTTTTTGATCACTACCGACGATCGCAAAACTTAGCTCTGCACCAGTAGATTTGCCGATCCAGTTCGCTTGCATGATTTTGACACTAGAGGGCCAGTCCTTGAGCTTGTCCAAATCTTGCAAAAGCTGTTCGGCATAGTCGGTAATTTTGAAAAACCATTGACGCAATTTGCGCTTTTCAACTAATGCGCCCGATCGCCACGATCGCCCCTCGCTATCGACCTGCTCATTAGCAATTACGGTCTGATCGATCGGGTCCCAATTCACCTTAGCTTCTTTTTGATAGGCAAGTCCCGATTCTAGAAGCTGCAAGAATATCCATTGCGTCCATTTGTAATAATCAGGCGAACAGGTGGCAAGCTCACGATCCCAGTCGTAGGACAAGCCCACTTGTTTAAGCTGCGATCGCATATTCTCGATATTCGCATAAGTCCATTTGGCGGGATGAGTATTGCGATCGATCGCCGCATTTTCCGCAGGCAAGCCGAAAGCATCCCAACCCATTGGATGCAAGACTTCATAGCCTTGCATCCGCTTAAATCTCGCAATTACATCGGTGATCGTGTAGTTGCGGACATGACCCATATGCAGATCGCCCGATGGATAGGGAAACATCGACAGCGCATAGAATTTCTGTTTGCGATCGCCATTCGCCGCGCTGATTGCGTCATTATTTACTTTGTCGGCTTGATTCTTAGCCCAAATTTCTTGCCATTTGGATTCGATCTGCTGGGGGGTGTATCTGCTGTCCATCACGAGTCAATCAATATGCGAATATATAGGGTAAGCGGCGCAATGCGCCGCTTACCCTTAATTTAAATATACTAATCTATGTCACCCGATTATATAAAAGCTCAATTAATACTGCTTATTTCCATTGTTGCAGCGATCGCCTTTGTTGGTTGCATCTACGAAATATCCTACGGCGCACCCGATTTTGGTTTTGCATTGACTTGGACGATTTTGCTAATCAGCTTACCTGTGGGTGTTTATAGTTTTGTCAAGGCTGTTAGCCTCGCTCGAAAATCGATGAATTAACCGATAAGTTAACAATGGGGCGCATAGCGCCCTTTTCAAATATCTGAAAAAATATTATGGCTACCCCACCACTCCCCCAACTCCAACTTGATCGCCCACCAATCAACTTAGAGCAGTACGAAGCATATACCCCCGAAAAGCTAGAACTATGAGACGGCTTTTATGAATATGGAGGTCAGGACTTTACGGGCTTTTACCTTGGCATCTTGGCAAATATGGGACTACGCGAAGCTGTAAGCCATGTACCGATGTCCAAGTGTTTAGCTACTATCCAAGAAGTTGCTTCACAAAATTCTAAGCTTGATGATGCTATACGCGATCGCCCAAACATGCGATCGCTTAAGCAGCAAAAAATAATTAAATCTAAAATAGCAAATTTCTCACTGATGTATAGATACTTTCAACTTCTTCTGAATCTTCGCCAAATATTAAGGGGGATTGTCTAGAATTAGTAATAAACTGAGTAAAAAGAATCCAAAAAATATAGGACTAATTCCATAAACAAATCACCTTGTCTAATTTAAAGAGACTTAAAGAGCTATGACATTCACTGTAGAGAGAATTGATTCTAAGGTATTGACTGACGAAGAGTTTATGGCTTTACCTGATGATGGCGATCGCTATGAAGTTATCGATGGAGAGTTAGTAAACGTGGGTGATTCTGGCATGGAACATGGGAATATCGGTATATTCCTAGGTGGTCTCATCGAAATTTTTGTACGCCAACATAAGCTGGGGGTTGCTTGCGACTCTAGTACTGCCTTTAAGATGAGGGGAGGCAATAAGCGATCGCCTGATATCTCTTTTGTGAGTAAGGAGAGATTAGTAGGTCTGAAGCGATTACCTAAAGGTTTTTTTGATGGTGCGCCTGATCTGGTTGTGGAGATCATTTCTCCCGGAAATACTTTTGAGGAAATTCACAACAAGATCGAGGAATATTTTGAAAGTGGAACGCGATTGCTATGGGTAATCCATCCTGATGAAAGATATGTGTTGGTTTACCATAGCCCTCAACCCGATCGCTTGTTGAGAGGTGATGATGTTTTGGATGGAGAAGATGTAATCTTGAATTTTCAAGTTGCAGTCAGTGAGTTATTTATAACTTTAGATTTTTGATTTGAATAATTTTGCTGATGATGCGAAGCAAAATTATTCTGCGATCGCTTATTCATCAAAAAATAATTAAATTTAATTGTCTCCGCAGTGCAGAGACAATTTGCTCGTCGGGAAAAGTCTGTGCAAAATGAAGGCAATGTCTTAGTTGTTTTGCGCTCCAGCCTTTGCCATAGGTTTGGGTGAGTTGTTGGGATAGGGTCGCAATGATTTGTTTGCCGTATTTGGCGCGTTGACCTTGGAGTATTTCTGTTTGAATGCGATCGCCGACGGGAGCATCTTAGTTTGGCGCTAAGTATAAATACTTAGAACGAAATTCCGCCATCTCAGCCCCTTGGATCGCCATTTCACTTTTTTATAAGATTACTATATTTTTTAGAAAGCCTTGCTATTCAAGGTTTTCGAGAATGAGTATAAATACTTAGCGCCAAAGTCGGATGCTCCCATCGCCGACTTGCTAATAGAGAATTATGATTTCGGCGTTGATGAATACAAGCTTGAAAAAATGTTGATCTTAAACAGGTAAAAAGACATGATGTATTGTAAATTCTTGATTTGGGAGGTGATGTAGGCTTTCTCTCAGCAATTTATTTGTTAATCTAGATGATGGATTTAACCCATTTGGCGATTTCATTTGTAAATCTATGTAGTTATCCTTGACCTGTTTATTGACGGCTGTTATTGCTGTATCTGTCTTCCCATTCATAACATATCCGATCATCCCACCTTGCTTTAAACCTATTGCGTATTGTGGTTCCGAACCAACAAATCTAGTCATTCCATTCATAACATATTCTTTTGCTAGGGAACTGATATTAGTACGACCATTTTTTTTATTGGTGACGGATATATTTAGTCGCTTGCACTCAAAAGCAAAATAAACATCACTAAGATAACCATGTGTAAGTCGTAAGTCTATTCGTCCCAATTCTTCTGCTGTGGCTAGATTATCTATAGAAACTTCACGGTCAATTCTAATGGGTAGCCTTTTTAAATCTTTGTATTGCTCAAGCCTAGCTCGGAAGCGTCTTGTGATCGGAACTTCATGCTTCTCATCAATAGTAAGTTTAAAATCTTCCCAAACATTTACCATCATGTTTAGAATATCTGGAATTAAATCATCTGGAAAGAAGTCAGCCCAACCGTCTTGGCTACCAAATACCATAAATCACCCCCTATGATTATTAGTAAGAATTGATGCCGCAATTTCATCGGCATCATTCAGAGCAGTTGTTTTGCTCCAAAATCTGTAGGTTAAAGGTTTGAGTATATACAACTTATCTCTATCAAAAATCTTGATATTACGATAATAGGCAATACTACCTTCATGTCTTGGTAACAGCTTTAAAATCCTGCTAATAACGGCATCCAATTCAGAACTAGATGAGTGTTCATCAATAGGCTGTACATCCTGAGATGCTACTTTCTGTAAAGTTATAACTGCCATTCCAGATCTAGGTGCAAAAATAATTTTTCCTGATACTTGATAACTACCGCGTCTAGACCATGTATTAAGGAGTTTACATAAAAGAGTAAGGTATTCTAGCCGTTCTGGCTGAGTACTATTTTTTAAAGTAGGAATATTAGAACTACCCCGATTTGGTGTCGAGCTAGGAATCCAACAATTTACTGTGTCATTGATTAAGATTTGTTCAAGTTCATCAATTTGATAATAGCGATATATATAACTCAGTAGTTCTCTTTTGGTTTGCTTAATTATTTCGTCTCTTCCAACTATGGTCTTCTCTAATTGATTTTTTAGTTGACCAAGTATAGAACTAACCTCGCTAATGATTTTTTCTGATTCTTTAGGTATATATACATCTTCTGGAAACGGAAATGGGAACCGTAAAAGCTCACTCTCATGAGTTGTATCTCTTTCAGTACCCCAATTGGCAGAAGTGTGAAAAAGAAAATAATTAGCTAAGTCTGAGTTTAAAGTAGCAGCAAGAAATGTAAGTATATTCGCATCTTGCTTATTTCCATAAATCCCTTGAATAGAATGACGAAAAACAACGTCAAATCCTGAGTAAGCTACTCTCAAACCTTGTGTCACTAGAACATGAGGTGCTTGGAAAATTCGATTGTCAGGGAATCTCCGTAGGCGTTGAAATCT
This sequence comes from Pseudanabaena sp., assembly GCA_041687725.1. Lineage (GTDB taxonomy): Bacteria > Cyanobacteriota > Cyanobacteriia > Pseudanabaenales > Pseudanabaenaceae > Pseudanabaena. Next base: position 42,667 of record JBDNJN010000013.1, on the reverse strand, counting down.
ATCGCCGATCCTACTACAGTCTGACTCCAATAATAGAAGATCGATATCTTTACTCTTTCCTTCTAGAAATAACTGATCTGGATTCCAAGATGGGATCTTACTCTTTTCGGGATCGTCATTAGCTCCTTCTGGTTGAAAACCTTGACCAATAATCCATCGCTTGGTTCTTTGGTTAGGTCTAACTGTAAGCTGATCGACTGCATCACTAAGACGAGGTAAAGCATTTAATCGATCTAAAAACTTTTGATCTCTTGGAGTTCCCCAAAAATTCTGTTTCCAATCCAGTGCAGCTTCACCATTACTAAGATCGTGAAGTACTCTTTCTAACTTAATTTGAACGCGATCTTCTGGCGCAATACTAATGATTTCTGCACTCAAAATTTCTCGCTCAGTTTTAGGAACTAGGTAATCAATAAAGTTCTTCGATTTATCAGGCAATTCTTTCGTATAACTGACAACTAATGCTGGTCGAATTGCTCCATCAAATAGATAGAATCTCATGTCAGATAAATTGAGGACTGTCTCGATTGTATGATTAGATAACCAATGGTATTGGGCATCTAGAGCTTTAGCTTGATGATTTAGTAAAATTGATGAAGGAAGCAAAAAACAAACGAGACCAGTATCTTTAAGATGACGTGGAGCTTTCCAAATAAACCCATAGGCTAATTGTTTCTGCGCCATTGGTAATCTTTCTTGTTTACACCAACGTTCAACTAAAGTTTCTTGATTTGAACCTCTTGCCCAAGGCGGATTGCCCACAACTAAATCAAAATCATTGGACAATACCAAATCATCATCAAAAAAATCTTGACACAGAATGTTATGCCCTACTAAATTTGGCAGAACATTGCCTTGTTCTTGTAACTCTTGAATAGCTCTGGGTTCAAGCTGATCGAGGAAAGCTAGATATAGACTAAAAGCTGCAATTCGACAAGCTGTTTCTGTAGGATCAGCATCAACTCCAAAAAGTTGATTTTGCAGAATATTACTCAGTGCATCGGCGCGATTTTTATTACTAGCATCCCGATTAGTTCTCAACCATTCTTGCGCCAGCCGATTGAATAATGACACCAGAAAAATTCCTGAGCCACAAGCTGGATCGAGAAATTTCTTGCCTGATAATGATGTGAATTTCTCTAAAGCTATATCAAGAACAATTTCAGCTAGAAACCTTGGCGTGTAATATGTACCACTTTCTTTTTTCTGTTTAGGGGATTCTACCTCCAAAAACTGTTCGTAAATCCCACTAATAGTTTCAATTGGAATAACACTAAAATCATAAACCCAAAAACCTAGAGAAAGCTGACCTTCCTTTAGATCGTCCCTTCTCAATAGCTTTCCAAGTATTTTTATGTGGGAAGTTTTGACAGTTTGACGCTCATTGAGTAAATCCCCTTCAAATAGATCCCCGTTAAAGTCCTGCTTCAATTGTTGAAACAATCTATATAGCAAATCCTTAGAAATTTCTGGAGAGGATGTTTCTAAAAGTTGTAGCAAGTTTTCAGCACCATTGGCTCCAATTTTATTAAAGTATCTCGAATCGATAATCTTTCTATCGGTTAGATAGGAGATAAAAATTATTCTCCATAACAAAGCATGGATAATCTTGAGATCAAGTGTTTCACCGCCTACTGGCTCAAGCAATATTTCTCTCGCCGCCTTTAGGTTTTTCAGCAAGTAGCGATCTACTCGTAACTCAGGATTAAATGATTTTGGCTTCTTCTGAAATAGTTCTCCAAACTCAAGCGATCGCGAAAATTGCCTTAGCTCTAGAGCATCTGATGCTCGGCTCAGTACTTCAACCAATCGATGATCGTCATTTATTTCTTCATCTGCTTTAGCTGGGAGAGCTAAACTAGAATATATATGAAACTCATCTGGACTAACTATTAATAGAAATGGGGCTATTCCCTGATTCCATAGCCTCCGATGTAACTTCCTAGTTTGCTCTAGATCGATACTAGTGACTTCTTTAATATAAATATATGGTGATCTGTCTTGGTATAGAATTCCATCAAGTTCTAAATCTTGCCAAGCCCTACGCATAACATGAATTTGAGATATACCAATCTGTGCAGCCTCAAGTTCCTCAAAGCTCCGAAAAAATTCAGGTACTTGTTTATCAGCCAAGTTAAGCTGCTGTATCCAGCTTTGGCTGATGGTTGCGTTCACTCTTTTTGATCTCCTTGAAAAACAAACTCACGATATTAACTGTTTAGCTATATGTATCTGTAAATTTAGCACTCTATTATAAACGAATAATGAAAGACCTAAGCTAATTTGTTAACCACTATAAAATAAACAGAAAATTTCATCCAATAGTCATGATTTATTTTTTGCCAAATCTTGTTGGTAGTGTAGTGACAAAATGTAATTGCAGTTATGAGATAGGAAGCATCGGGTGGCTTAAGAATCAGATGTAACCGCCAAATTAAGATCGCCTTGCTAAATTAGCGATCGCCTTTCGATTGATTATTTCGTGCGATCGCCCTGCTAAATTAGCGATCTCCTTTGCAGGTAGTAAAACAAAGAAAAAGCAAAAAAGCTCTCTTACATTTTTAGCGATTTTATACAGGGAATGAAGATGTCTATGTGGCTGAATGTCCAGAAGTTGGGACTGCTAGCCAAGGTGAAACTATTGAAGAAGCGATCGCAAATCTCAGAGAAGCAACAGAGCTATATTTAGAAGAATTTCCTCAGTAAACTACACAAAAGCCAAGAAAGTCTTCGTGTATTCTGCGATCGCGATTATGGATAAACTATAATGTTTATACTTATGTTTAAACGTATCGTTCTTGAAAGGTTGTAATGACTGAAGTAATACTCGATATCAAAACATGGGGCAATAACTTAGGTGTGCGCCTACCTGCGGCGATCGCCCGTGAAGCCCATTTAAGCGTGAATCAAAGAGTTCGCCTCTCCGTTGTCGAAGGTCACGTTATTATCGTGCCAGTACTAAATGAACCATTGACTCTTGAAGAACGCCTAGCCAATTTCGATCCAGCCCGACATGGTGGCGAAGTTATGATCGCAGAGCAAAGACTTGGCGCAGAACAGTGGTAGAAGGCGAGAACCTATGGATACCTGACCGCCAAGATATTATTTGGATCGATTGCAATCCACAGATCGGTCAAGAAATGCGAGATATTCATCCATTCTTAGTGCTATCGCCAAAAATATTTATTGAGAAAACTGCGATCGTGATTGGTTTACCAATGACAACGGCAGCATGTAATGCTGATAATCCTTTTGCCGTAACTGTGGGCAAAGCTTCAGGACGCAAAGTTGATAAAATCAGCTATGTGCTTTGTCATCAGCCTAAATCTTTTGATTGGCGTTTACAGGGTGCAAAGCCACATCCATTAGGCAAACTGAACAATGATTTGTTTGCTCAAGTATGCGATCGGCTCAATCAAATTATTCAGCTATAAATTATTAGCAATAACAAAGATTGCGATCGCCATCTTTGTTTAATCTATTAGAACAAGGGGCTTAAGCCCCTTGCTCAATTATAGATAACACTACCCCCTTCAGCCGCCGCCGCTCCTCCACATTATTTTGGCTTCTAAGATACTTTTCAAGAAATCAGCGATCTTTCGAGGCACGTTAAATGATATTTTAAGAGGCAGCTAGCTTTAGATGTGACTGCAAAAGTTAAAATTTTTATAGTTTCAGCGATTGCATTTTTTCACACTTATTTCATTGCAAATTTTTTAGATCTTGAGTTAAGAGGCTGGAGTTAACAGCAAGCATGGCAATTACCGCAGAAAAAGTATCCGTCGGGCGCATCACCAAGATCATCGGTCCTGTGGTCGATGCTGAGTTCCCCAGTGGCAAAGTCCCTGAAATCTATAACGCAGTTGTCGTCACTGGACGTAACTCCGCAGGGCAAGACATCAATGTCACCTGTGAAGTACAACAATTATTAGGCGATAACCAAGTTCGCGCTGTAGCGATGAGTACCACTGACGGCATAGTTAGAGGTATGGATGTAACCGATACAGGCGCACCGATTACGGTTCCTGTTGGTCCTAACACCCTTGGTCGGATTTTCAACGTATTGGGCGAACCTATTGATGAATTAGGTCCTGTTGTTACCGAAGAAAAATTCCCAATTCACCGTCCATCGCCTCCTTTCACCTCTTTAGAAACCACCCCAACCACATTTGAAACGGGCATTAAGGTAATTGACCTGCTCGCACCTTATCGTCGTGGTGGCAAAATTGGACTATTTGGTGGTGCTGGCGTAGGCAAGACCGTATTAATCCAAGAGCTAATCAACAACATCGCCAAAAAGCACTCTGGTGTTTCGGTGTTTGGTGGTGTGGGCGAACGTACCCGCGAAGGTAATGACCTTTACCACGAAATGAAAGAATCGGGCGTACTTCAGTACCTCGCTCTGGTTTACGGTCAAATGAATGAGCCACCTGGAGCGCGTATGCGTGTGGGCTTAACCGCTTTGACCATGGCTGAATATTTCCGTGACGTTTCCAAGCAAGACGTATTGTTGTTCATCGACAATATTTTCCGCTTCACTCAAGCTGGCTCGGAAGTATCGGCGCTACTTGGTCGGATGCCATCGGCTGTAGGTTATCAACCAACTTTGGCGACAGATATGGGCGCTTTGCAAGAGCGGATTACTTCGACTACTGAAGGTTCAATTACCTCGGTACAAGCGGTTTACGTTCCTGCGGATGACTTGACTGACCCTGCTCCTGCAACCACATTTGCTCACCTTGATGCAACTACCGTATTGTCTCGTGGCTTGGCTTCTAAGGGGATTTATCCTGCGGTTGACCCTCTCGATTCTTCTTCGACGATGTTGCAACCAGGTGTGGTCAGTGATGAGCATTACCGTGTAGCTCGTGGCGTGCAAGTAATTCTTCAGCGCTACAAAGAACTGCAAGATATCATCGCCATTTTGGGTCTAGATGAACTTTCTGAAGATGACAAACTAGCGGTTGCTCGCGCCCGTCGGATTGAGCGCTTCTTGTCTCAGCCATTCTTCGTTGCCGAAGTATTTACTGGTTCGCCTGGTAAGTATGTCACCCTCGAAGAAAGCATCAGTGGTTTCGATCGCATCCTCAAGGGTGAATTTGACGAACTTCCTGAGCAAGCTTTCTACCTCGTTGGCAACATCGAAGAAGTGATCGAAAAAGCTGAAAAGCTCAAAGCTGCTGGTAAATAAATCATGACTCTAACTGTAAAAGTAATTGCCCCAGATCAAACGATTCTGGATACTGTCGCAGAGGAAGTGATTTTACCTAGTTCCACAGGGCAATTGGGTATTTTGACTGATCACGCTCCTCTGATTTCGGCACTCGAAACAGGCGTGTTACGTTTTCGTAAGGACAAAACTTGGAATGCGATCGCTTTAACAGGTGGTTTCGCTGAAGTTGAGGAAAACGAAGTAACCGTTTTGGTGCGTAGTGGCGAACTCGGCAGCACGATCAATGTTGAAGAGGCTCGTAAAAAACTTGCAGATGCTGAGCAAGCTTTGGCTGGTATTAAGGCTGAAGATAAGCAAGGCAAAATTCAAGCTGAGCAAAATTTGCGGATGGCTCGCGCTAGAGTCCAAGCAACTACTGCTATCTAATCTATAAGCTTTCGCAAAGCGAAAGACTTGAATAAACGAAATAAGCGATCGCCAATTGGCGATCGCTTCTTCTTTTATTTGTTTTGGAAGCCCTTCACATTGGCGGCACTGGTCAGCTAATTCGGGATATAAAGACATAACCCAGACTCAATTAGGTTTTCATACTTATTTACTCTTTTCAGTAAATCCGTTAATCCTTACAAACAATGGATTCTTTTGATAGAAATACTCGAAATGAATGAATTAAGTACAATAATAAAAACACTGTGATCGAGTTTGACTGTCAATTGCTGAGCTTCTCTCTGCAATTGTTCAGACATCTCTTGCATCTGTCCCATCAGTTTCTGTAAATCCAGCATAGTTACCTGTAAATGCGATCGCCTATCGTAAAATCTAAATGAAGAAAATTATTTATGATAGGCACTTTTGCGGCTCAGTCACGCTCCAATCATAGCCTACTTGATATTCGCGATCGCTCTAAACAAACGCTAAAATCATAAGCTAAAATGCGATCGCCTCTGAGCGCTGAAACACTCTTGTTGTCTATGCTAAACTGAGTTAGCGTGATTATCTCGAAGAAAATATGAATTACCGCAACTTCATCACAATTGAGCCTGATAAACGAGGTGGAAAGCCTTGCATTAGGCGGATGCGGATTACTGTGTATGATGTTTTAGGCTGGCTGTCGGCGGGTATGTCTCATGCAGAAATTTTAGAAGATTTCCAAGAATTGACAGAACAAGATATTAGAGCTTGTTTAGAATTTGCAGCAGATCGCGAACATCGTTTGATGGCTTTTGTTGGTGCTGCATGAGGTTGCTATTCGATCAAAATTTGAGTTGCAAGTTTGTGACGCAATTGAAGAAAATATTGCGCTTTGGATGTAGAAGTGATTCAGGAGTTAGTGAAATAGTAGATTGATTGTCTTGATCTTTGATTCATTATATTGCCCATATCAAGATTGCAGTGATATATGAATCTAGAAAGCTAGATAATATTGGAAATTATTTGAAATTCCCTAATTAAATTATTTAAATACATCCGATCACTTATTACTCTCAAAACTGAAAAATTGTTGTTTAACTCATAGTCTAAAATTAATCTCTTTCTGTATTACACGATGAAGTCAACGGCAATCAATTGTCTTTGAATCCTAGAAATGCTAAGCTAATTAGTCCGTGGTTGTCTGGAGTGTTTTGATGGGTTTAAAACCGCCACATCTTTTACTTGCTTCCTCAAATTCTCATAAGATGCTAAAAAATTTGCGTCACATTCTAGATGATGACGCATGTAATGCTATACGGAATGAGATCAATGCAAATGTGAAACTATTATTTGATCTTGGAGAGTCACATTACATATTTGCAAAGCATTTAGCCAAGCAGCACTGGCGACAACGAATTTCTAGATTTTATTACGGTGCTTATAATGTCCGTCGTGCTATAAGTCTTGATGATAGTGGTTCTTTTGGAACAGAGGTAGATGATCATAAAAAGACAATACTTCCTAATGAATTAAGCAACCATAGTACATACTCAAACCAGATTGGGGTTTTACGAGATGATAGAAACTTATCAGACTACGATCACACATCCGTAGAATCAGATTTGGTAAACACGCAGGATGACACAGAATTATTCGTGACAAGTTTTATAGCTGATGCAAAGATATATTTAGTTAGTCGAGGAGTTACTTTATGAGTTTAGATATGATAGTTCAAATAAATCAGCAAAAATATTTAGATGAAGCCCTAGATAATTTCAAGAAACTGACTCGATTAACTCGCGTTGATTATGAATTAAAAGAAAGATCTGACGGTGATTACCTAATTATTTATTTAGGCAATCCAACAGAACGATTCTTTGGACTACTGGCACAGAGCTTGAATGCTTTATCTGAAGACAATCCATACAAACAAAGAACGACTATTAAAAGAAGAGTCTTAAAACCTACTAATAATCGACTACAACTACCAGAAACACAGTTTTTAAGAACAATTCTTTCTGAAAGTCTTACTGCTACACAGCATAGTTTTGCTGATGATTTTTTCACGCGCTATATAAGATCGGTTTCTGGTGACGAGGAACAGATTGTTAGTCAAAGTAATCACATCGTTTATGGTAGAAGAGGAGCAGGTAAATCAAGCTTACTAGCTTATCTGATGCATAGCTTACGCCAGACTAGTTCTCCTTATGCTTGGGTAAATATTCAAGCATATAGTGGGCGTAGTGATATTGGAGCGATAGCAGAAGTGCTAATAGATATTACTAATCAACTGCAACGTTATATATCCAATTCCGCAGACTTTGAAGCCTTCTCGTCAAACCTTGAAACTATTCAAGACAAAGAAGAAGAGGAGGGAATTAAGTCTCTTGATCGCTTGATCCCTCGTATAAGGAGAGCTTTCGGAAAGATTGCTTCACAATATGACAGAATTTTTATTTTTCTAGACGATATACACGTTATTTCTGAAACTCTTCAGCCTATTTTGTTAGACAAGTTGTATTCTATTTGTCGAGGCAATCAAGTTTTCTTAAAGCTTTCTGGTATTGAGCAGTTTACAAAATTAAGAGATCCCGCTTCACGGCAGGGACTTGAAACGCCAGGGGATATTCAGGTAATTCGGCTAGACTATAATCTGACCATGCCAGATAAATCTAAACGTCATATTCAAGAAATCTTGAACTCACATGCAGTTTATTGTGGTCTTCCCAGCGTAGATTATGTTTGTGGGGATGGAGTAATTGATCGTTTAGTTTGGGTTTCAGCAGGTGTACCACGGGATGCACTCTATTTATTTTCGCAATCTATAAGTGAGTCAAGTGTGAGAGATCAGAAAAAAGTTTCCGTTAGTAGTGTAAATACATCTGCCTCAGAAATGACTGAGGAAAAATTGAGAGATATTAAGATTGACGCTTCAGGAAAATATGAAGAAATTAATAAGATTCTAGATACTATTCGAGAATTTTGTGTGATAGAACAGCGTAAAAATGTTTTCTTAGTAGAAATTCAAAATGAGAACTCAACTTTTCATAAGATTGAAGAGCTAATTGCGTTACGTCTCTTACATATACTACATTCTGGCACTACTCCTAGCGAAGTCGGACGACGCTACATGGCTCTTATGCTAGATTATGGTTTTTATGTTGGCATACGTACAGCAAGAAGTATAAAACTGTTTTCTGAAGAACCGAAACCAGTTCTTGCAAAAGATGTTCGCTCTTTTCCTATCTTTCATCTATCTTCCATGCAAGAGCCTCTAAAAAGTATTAGGTCTAATAAAAAGATGAGCAGTAAAAAAGTATAAATAATAACTCTGATGACTTTATTCCCAATTCACAGAGACTTTTGGCTCGTTCTCGGACAAGTTTTCTGATTTAAGCGGACACCATGAGGCTTTTTCAGCAATTTGGGCATTAATCAACGTAAAAATGCGAGAGAGTTCTATAATCCCTTCAAGTTCGGCAACTTGCTCATTAGTCAGGCGATCGCACTTTTTTTGTTCTAGAAGATTTTCTAGTCGATCCTGTAACTCATCTGTGAGATGAAAAAGAAAAACATCACCCAAAGGAACAATATCCATTCCTAGAGGTAAGAGTGATGATGGCTGTACCATTATTTGAGTAATCATTTTTCACCTTCATTTTTAAGGAGAACCTCACTTAAGCATAGCTCAGAACAGCAACAAAAAAAGCAGCGCAACGCGCTGCTTTTTGTCTTAAATAATATCTAGACTGAAACAGTTTGCCACTCTAGTTTGTCTAATGTGAGTGAACGCTCCAGCGCCCGCTCAAAGCTATCAAGCTTTGGCTCAATTAGATAAGGTTCGCCGACATAGCCTTGAATCGCTTCTTGAGTCTTCAATCCATTACCTGTGATGTAAACAACTGTTACTTCTTCAGGATCGATTTTGCCAGATTCTACCAGCTTCTTAAGCACAGCGATTGTAGTGCCGCCAGCAGTCTCCGTAAAGATGCCTTCAGTTTCAGCAAGCAACTTCATCGCTTGGATAATTTCATCATCGTTGACCATTTCGATGTTGCCATTGGTCTTGTGCGCGATGTCGATCGCGTAGATACCGTCAGCAGGATTACCGATCGCCAAACTCTTGGCAATGGTTTTGGGCTTAACAGGTGTAATAAAATCACGACCTTCTTTAAATGCGGCGGCGATCGGCGAGCAACCTTCCGCTTGTGCGCCACTGAACCGAACAGGCTTATCTTCAACTAAGCCCACCTTCACAAACTCATTGAAGCCTTTATAAATCTTGGTGAACAGTGAACCAGAGGCTAAAGGTGCAACGATGTGATCGGGAAGCTTCCAACCTAGTTGTTCAATTACTTCATAACCGAGGGTTTTAGAACCTTCGGAATAGTAAGGACGCAAGTTGATATTTACAAAGCCCCAACCGTGAGTATTTGCGACTTCAGAACAAAGGCGATTTACTTGGTCGTAGTTACCATGAACTGAGAAAACTTTAGGATTGTAAATCGTTGTACCGAGAACTTTACCAGCTTCGAGGTCAGAGGGAATGAATACGCAACATTCCAAACCTGCATGGGCAGCGATCGCGGCGGTGGAGTTCGCCAAGTTGCCAGTACTAGCGCAGGCAACTGTGGTGAAGCCAAGCTCAACGGCGCGGCTGAGGGCGACAGAAACCACGCGATCCTTAAAGCTTAAGGTGGGCATGTTTACGGCATCATTTTTAATGTAGAGATTTTTGATGCCGAGACGCTTGGCAAGGCGATTTGCCTTGAGCAAAGGAGTCATGCCTGTGGATACATCAATATAATTGTCAGTTTTGACGGGTAAGAAATCACGATAGCGCCAAATCGAGAGTGGACCAGCTTGAATAGTTTCACGGCTAACTCTAGCGGCGATCACATCGTAGTTATAGGCAACCTCTAGAGGACCAAAGCACAATTCGCAAACGTGCATCGCCTTAGCTTCGTATTCCGCACCGCACTCTTTGCACTTGAGATTACTAAATGTATCAACGCGAGTATCAATGCGCTCGCTGGTGTAAGGAGAAACAATCGTTGCAGTCATAGTCTTGGTTGCCCTTTTATTCGTTAAAGGTTTGTATTCGATTTCTTTATTGAGTTGAACTCTAACATGTGTTTTTATGGTCGTCAAATATACCAGACTAAAATAGTCGGATTTTAAAATTATCTGCGTTAATATAGCTTCGCCATTCTAAAACCCAAGAGAGGTAGGCGCGGAGTGCCGACTACCTCTCTTGGGTTAGCTACACAGTCTATTCAAGCTTTAAGAGTCACAGAGAAATTTTTGAAAGCTCTAACTAGAAAACAAAAAAACATCCTACAAAATATTTTTGTAGGGTTATATCCTCGTGTGTATCCCGTAAACATTTGGTCAGCCACAACGGGGAGATTATCTGTAAATATCTCTATTTAAGCTTTGTTTAGACCCATGCCATTAGATTCAGCATAACGATTCATAAATCTTAGAAAGCGTTGCCATTCCTGCTCACCTTCGATTTTATGAATTGCTTCGATACCTGCGGCTCTACCATTAATGAACTTGGCGTTGACATTACGAGTCACCATTTCGCCTTCTTCATCAATCATATACATTCCTAAAATCTCGTTACTGCTAGCGTTTTCGCCAGTCATGCATTTAGGTACATCGAAGAGAAACACTGCCACACTGGTGTCTCCATCTTTAGAGCGCGTAATTTTTACGTCTGTAGCTTCTTCGTCAATTCCTCTAGTCAATTGGATCTTTGCTGTCATTTTAAAAACCTAATATAAAACTTATAAAAATCGCAATCATATTAACATAACTCAAAATCAGCGCAACAAATCAAAACCCAAATATGAAAGGCGGCGCTTCGCGCCGCCTTTCATATTTGGGCTTAATTTAATCAAATACGACAGTTCGCAAGCCTAAACCTGAGCTTGCCGATTGCCCATAAATTAGTACCCGATTTTGTAAATGTTGTCGGACAGCTCTAGCAAGAACAATTCGCTCCAAGTCTTTACCTTTGCGAACTAGATCTGTTACTGAATCACGATGCGAAACCCTGATGACATCCTGTTCAATAATTGGTCCTTCATCGAGTTCTTCAGTTACATAATGAGCCGTCGCCCCAATAATTTTTACGCCACGCTTATGGGCGCGATGATAGGGATTTGCCCCCGCAAATGCTGGCAAAAATGAATGATGAATGTTAATGACTTGGGGAAACTGCGCCAGAAAATCTGGACTTAAAACCTGCATATATTTCGCCAAAACTACTAAATCGATTTTGTATTGCTTTAGTAAGGCTAGTTGCTGCCGTTCCTGCTCCAATTTATTGTCAGGCGCGATCGCCATGTGGTGATAGTTAATTCCAAAATTATGCGCGACTTTTTCCAAATCAGGATGATTACTGATTACCACAGGGATTACGGCTGAGAGTTCATGCGATCGCTGCCGCAAAATCAAATCATATAAACAGTGATCTTGCTTCGAGACAAAAATTGCGATTCGTTGTACATAATCAGAAAACTGAATGCTCCATTTTGCTTTAATGTCATCTGCTAGTTTTTCAAATGTCGGCGCAATTTCCGTTCTTGCCAGATCGAAGCTTTCTAGATCCCACTCCACCCGCATCAAAAAAAGTCCCGCCGTGCTATCAGCATGTTGATCGGCATGGAGAATATTACCGCCATGAGAAAATACCCAATCCGAAATTTTGGCAACTAAGCCTTTCTGATCGGGACAAGAAACAAGTAGAGTTGCCGTAGTCATGCTTTGGTTGGTTTTAGATCGCGTTGCTTTGCCATCGATATTTTCGCAGATCGATCTTGCCTGCGGCACTAAAAATTATGCCTTCACCTTCAAGTAGCGATCGTTGCAAATAGTCTGTACCAAACCGCAAAGGCGAAGGTGAAATCTCACCCTTAGCATTTACTACGCGCTGCCAAGGAATATCTAAAGTCTGCATGTCAACGCGATAGAGCGCATAGCCAACCACACGGGCTTTTCCTGCCAAATTGGCAAGCTCCGCAACTTGTCCATAGGTGGCAACCCGTCCTTCAGGAATTTGGCGCACAATTTCATAAATGCGATCGTAAGAATTATTGCTCATGACTGCGAACTATGATGAAAATTTATCGAATTAATTAATATTAGTGACTCAAATCACTTCCATTACTCTAAAATTTTAGCTATGATGTTAAGCGTGAAAACATTTAGGACATTTGCACTGGAGATACTTCAATGTTAGCGGCGGAATGCATCGATTCCAGAGCTACTTTAAATATAGAGGAAAAGCGCCGAACGACAACTCGCATCGCCATGTGTGTGCCGAGAAGCTGCTACGGCGAACCAATTATTTCGCGCCTCTCTTGTGAACATGGACTAATTGTGAATATTATTGCTGCGCTTCTAGGCGAAAGTCCAGAAGAAGATGGCTGGTTCACGTTAGAACTAACTGGGACAACACAGCAGATTCAAACTGGAATTATTTATCTAGAAGAACTGGATTTAGAGATTTGGGATAAAACGGCTGTCGAAGAGGAGAGCTGGTAAACAAAATAAAAGGCTTGCTAAGCAAGCCTTTTATTTTGTTTTAAATAACAAGGGGCTTAAGCCCCTTGTCTTCTAGCTTAAATAACAAGGGGCTTAAGCCCCTTGTCTTCTAGCTTGAATAGCAAGGGGCTTAAGCCCCTTGTTCTTGACTAGGTTTGATTACTTGTTAGGCTGAGGAGTTAAGCGCAAGTAAGGCTTTACAGGATTGAATCCTTTAGGGAACTTCACCTTTGCTTCTTCGTTGGAAACTGAAGGCACGATTACACAATCATCGCCATCTTTCCAGTTAGCAGGGGTGGCGACGCTGTAGTTGTCGGTCAATTGTAGTGAGTCAATTACACGCAAAATTTCGTCAAAGTTGCGCCCTGTGCTAGCAGGATAGGTCAAGCTAAGACGAAGCTTTTTGTTGGAGTCGATGATAAATACCGATCGCACGGTCAAAGTGTTGCCCGTTGCCGAATTAGGGTGAATCATGTCATAAAGTTCGGAAACTTTTTTGTCTTCATCAGCAAGAATTGGATAGTTGAGGGTAGCGCCTTGAGTTTCTTCGATATCGCTAACCCAACTTTTGTGTGACTCAACGCCATCGACACTTAGGGCGATCGCCTTAATATTGCGCTTATCAAATTCTGGTTTGAGCTTAGCGACAGTGCCTAGCTCGGTGGTGCAGACGGGTGTGAAATCTTTGGGATGAGAAAATAGGATTGCCCAGTTATCGCCGATCCACTCATGAAATTTAATAACGCCTTCGGTGGAGTCTTGAGTAAAATCGGGTACGGTATCGCCTAAACGCAGTGTCATAGTTTTAATTTAGTGTTTGAATTAAGTCTTTTTGGTTACAAATCTAAGATACAAGATTACAGGAAAAATCGCTAGATATATAAGGCGGTATTCCCATAGTTTTACTGTAGATTATATCAATCGTCACAGGTGATGATTGACATTGAGCAATCTTTACAGCACACTTAGTATCTGCGATACCAAATGCGGAACTGGCGGAATTGGTAGACGCGCATGTTTCAGGTACATGTGTTGAAAGACTTGGGGGTTCAAGTCCCCCGTTCCGCATTAGAGACAGTCAGAAAATAATCGATCCTTTATTTACCTTAGAAATCACTGGGATCGCCCACTCCCATAGCAGCAATTTTCTTAAGTAATGGGATCATTTACTTTTTGGTAAACTCTTAACAACAAAAAAAGCTCGCTTAGCGAGCTTTTTTTGTTTTAGAGATTTATATGAACCTAATTGATTTAGAGAGCCGCAGCTAACTTCAAATCACTGGTCTCAAGAATTTGTTGAAGCTCTTCAGCGTCAACAGTCTCACGCTCAACCAAATCATGAGCAATCTTATCGAGAACATGACGATTATCAATCAGCAGTTGCTTGGCGCGGCGATAAGCATCAGCGACTAAAATACCAACTTCTTCATCAATCGTTGCCGCAGTTTCTTCCGAAAAATCACGCTCAGCCGCAATGTCACGACCGAGGAACATATTGCCACTAGAACGACCGAGGGCAACGGGTCCAAGCTTATCGCTCATACCAAAACGCATTACCATTTGACGAGCTACTGATGCGACTTGTTGAAGGTCACTGGATGCACCCGTGGTGACTTCTTCTGCACCAAAGACAATTTCTTCAGCGATGCGACCACCGAGGGCTACTGCCATTTGATTTTGCAAGTAGGAGCGGCTTTGCATTCTTTCTTCAGTGGGTAAGAACCATGTCAAACCACCAGCACGACCACGAGGAATGATCGTCACTTTTTGGATTGCGTCATAGTCGGGCATTAATGCACCAACTAGGGCATGACCCGCTTCGTGATAGGCAACTAATTCTTTGCGCTTTTCGCTCATGACGCGATCTTTTTTCTCTGGTCCAACCAAGACGCGATCGACGGCATCATTGATTTCGTCCATCGAGATTTCGGTCAAGTTGCGACGGGCTGCCAAAATAGCGGCTTCATTCAATAGGTTAGAAAGATCTGCGCCTGTGAATCCAGGGGTACGACGGGCAATCTTTTCAAGATCGACATCTTTCGATAAGGTTTTACCGCGTGCATGAACGCCGAGAATTTCTAAGCGACCTGCAAAGTCGGGGCGATCGACGACAACTTGGCGATCAAAACGACCTGGACGCAACAGTGCTGAATCAAGAACATCAGGACGGTTGGTTGCCGCAACGATGATGATGCCTGTGTTGCCTTCAAAGCCATCCATTTCGGTGAGCAATTGATTGAGGGTTTGTTCGCGCTCATCATTACCACCGCCTAAACCAGCGCCACGTTGACGACCGACTGCATCAATTTCATCGATGAAGACGATGCAAGGAGCATTGGCTTTGGCTTGCTCAAATAAGTCACGCACACGGGATGCACCGACACCAACGAACATTTCCACAAACTCCGAACCAGAGATACTGAAGAAAGGAACGCCAGCTTCACCCGCAACTGCGCGAGCTAACAAGGTTTTACCAGTACCAGGAGGACCCACGAGCAATACGCCTTTAGGGATTTTTGCACCGACGGCTGTGAAGCGATCGGGATTTTTGAGGAAGTCTACGACTTCAGTAAGTTCAAATTTAGCTTGCTCAATTCCAGCAACATCCGCAAACGTTACCTGTGTTTGAGGCTCCATCTGGACACGGGCTTTGGACTTGCCAAAGTTCATGGCTTGGTTGCCAGGTCCTGATTGAGCGCGGCGGAGTAGGAAAAACAAACCAACTAAAAGCAAAATTGGCAAAACCAAACTACTCAAAGTTTGAATCAATGCGCCATCGGTACGACGGGGGGCGACATCTAATTCAACATTGTTTTCTCTAAGAGTTTTGATGAATTCAGGATCGTTAGGCAGGTTGATGCGAACCTTTCGCTTACCTTCAGGACCTCCGGGTACAGTTGCTTCAGCAAAGGTGCGATCAGGGCTAAGGGTGATTCTCGAAACGCCTGCGGGTTTCTTTTTGACTTCTTCGATTAGCTTGCTATAGCGCCATTCGGCTTGTGTGGCTGGTTGGCTATCGAGCAGGGTTGTACCTAAGGTGATGACGACAATGCCAAGCAGTGCGTACAAACCAAAATTTTTCCACTTTTTATTATTATTGTCGTTTTTATTATTGCTTTTCACTACTACCGTTCCACTAATAGAGATGTTCTTAGTTGATTTTGCCAAGAACGAATGATTTAATTAACTAATCTTAACGCAAGCGGTCTAGGATCTGTCCAAACGGTTTCAGAATCCGTCTTTAGATCAACAGTATGTAGATCCCCTACGGACAATAAGGTCATGAAGCGAGACTTTTAAAGAATTTCTTGACTCGAACTCACGTTACAGCCTACTGAGGCTTTAGGGAGTACAGAGAAATTTTTGAAAGTGCCGCTTCGTGGTAATTTCAAAAGTTTCTCTGGGTTTTATGACAGCGCAAAGCGCTGTAAACTGTCAAGTAATTGGATTTAGGATAAATATTGTGTCACAACGTACAGCAAGGCAATGGATTATTAACGGTGTGTTGATCGTCGTTACGCTCTCATTTTTGGGCGTGTCGCTCGCACCACTGATCGGCGGATTATTTGCCCCACCGACTCAGCCAGCAGCTAATAATTCGGCTCAAAACACCTCGGAGCAAGAGCGGATCAAAATTCAGATCGAGGGTTTTGAGGCTGTGCTAAAGAGCGATCCTAAAAATCAAACGGCTCTGATCGGTTTAGTAAATCTTAGAAATCAACTAGGTAAAACGAAAGAAACTATCGAACCGTTGCAAACCCTATCTGACACTTTCCCCGATCAGCCCGAATATCGGATGACATTAGCAAAAACTTACATCGAACTCAAAGATCCTAAGAATGCATCTGCGGAATATCGCAAGATTTTGACTACGAAACCGGGATTTATCCCTGCGATCCAAAGTTTAGTTAGTATTGAGCTAACCGATAAACGTCCTGAAGCTGCGATCGGGCTTCTGCAAGATACGCTCAAGACGGCCGAAACCGCCAACAAAGTCCAAGCGAATACGGTGGATACGAGTTCAGTGCGTTGGATTCTCGGTGAAGTCTATCGCCAACAAAATCGCCTTGATGACTCGATCGCTACTTACGATCAAATGATCAAAGAAAATGCTAAAGATTTTCGTCCTTACGTTGGCAAGGCGCAATTAAGGCAAGTTCAAGGCAAGGAAGATGAAGCTAAGAAGTTATTTGATAAAAGCCTAGAGCTTGCTCCTGCTGAGTTCAAAGATGAAGTAAAACGTCTTGCCGCGATCGCACCTCAAAAAGCACCATTCACTAATCCTGCTCAGACTCCTAGCGCTGCACCTGAGGCTCCGAAGAAGCAATAAAAAAAGCAATAAAAAAAGCGGCGCATTGCGCCGCTTTTTTTTATTGGAGAGATTCACCGATCGCTATTCTTGCGCCATTGACAAAATCCCAACCTGATTGCAGATTTTTACCCGCAGGTTGCACTTCTGTAATTAACAGTAATCCTTTAGCAGTCTGCATCACAAACCCTTTACCTTTGCGAATCTCAGCAACTTTCCCCACTTGGTCAAGATTCCCATCTTCAGCAATAAATTCTGTTTTGGTAACTTTTAATCTTTGACCGCGATATTCGGTATAGCAATTGGGATAAAAAGCACGGATGCGATTATGTAAGGCGATCGCCTCTAAATTCCAATCTAACAACCAATCCTCACGCCCGATCATCGGTGAATAGCAAGACAAAGCATCATCTTGAGACTCAGGTGTAATTGTTTCTAATCGGCGCAAAGTATCAATTAATAAATCTGCACCCAAATTAGCAAGCTTGGCGCTCAAAGTATCCGTATTATCTTCAGGCAAAATCTCTAACTCTGACTTCAATAACATCGCACCCGTATCAATACCTGCATCCATTTGCATAGTAGTAAGACCCGTGAATTTTTCACCATTAGCGATCGCCCATTGAATTGGAGCCGCGCCGCGATATTTTGGCAGCAGCGAACCATGTACGTTGATGCAGCCATGTTTCGGCATATTCAATATTTTTCGTGAAAGGATTTGACCATAAGCCACCACCACAAACACATCGGCTTCCATCGCGGCAAGTTCAGCGAGAACGGCTTGATCTTTTTTAAGGCGATCGGGTTGCCAGATTTTGGGACTCGTAGTTACATTTCGGGCGATCGCCGCCGCTTTAACTGGTGGCGGACTAACTTGATTACCTCTGCCTCGCCTCGTATCAGGCTGCGAAACCACGCCGACCACTTCAAAATCTGGCTCTGCTAGGAGACGCTCTAATATGGGAACTGCAAATTCAGGAGTTCCAAAAAAGACAACACGCATATATTTAAAATCATAGGATATGGATTTTGTAGAGCAAAGCACCACAGAATCTATATCCTATCCTTCTTCAGGTTTGGCGATCAGTTGAAGTACAACAGACCCATCCTGTTTCAAATTAATCGAACTAGAAATCACTCCACCTAGGGAACGATAATAAACACTAAGACGTTCTGGTTTAACTTTCCATTTGGATGCTAGATAAGAGGCGATCGCTTGAAAACGCGATTGGGTTAAATTGCTGTTTTCTAAACTGCGTAAGTTAATTGTCATCGCTAGGTCAAGATTAGGATAAAGCTGCAATAAGTTGCCAATCTGATCAAGCTTACTATTCGCATCTTCTAGAATTACGCCTCGACCTTCTTCAAATAAAATTTCTCCGATCGCAGAATTAATCTGAACTAAATTAATCTTAGCCTCGGTAATGTCGATGCGTTTTTGGACATCTTTAGTGATTAATTCCATCGCATCAGCGCTAATCGGGCGATCGCTTAGATAGAAAATTGAAACGATAAAATCTTTTGATTTTCCAGTGGTTATATCATAGTCAAGTAGCTCTACATTTGGCGGCAAATTTAAATCAGCGATCGCCGCATCGAAATTTCGGAGAAGGGTAGATTTTAATTCACTTAAGGTCGGTGGCTTAGCGACCACAGCGATCGGTACTTCTTCCTTCTTCGTAATCAGCTCATTAGAAGCTGTCGGAATTTCGGTGAGAATGAATTGAACTTGCTGCGGTTTTTTACCCAACTTTTGAGCAAGTTCTTGAACATATTTTTCTTTCTCATCAGGTTGATAAATCTTACTCGTAAATACATGTAGCCGTACAGTTACGGCTTGATTTTGTTCGGTAATTAAAACCCGTTCTATCGAAGATCTCGGTTGATTGTCCGCATAGTTGCTAAAATTATTTTCCCAAATGCCAGTGGCAGCAAGACGGAGAGCGTTTTGTTGCTGCTTTTGAGACACCTCTTCACCCAGTTTGACAAACGATTGGCTAAGTGGAACTAAAAGAGCCAAGATTGCCAACGTCCCCACTAGTAACCGCCCTAACAGACTACCGATCGGGCGCAACCGTACTAGAAATGGATAGCTGCCCAAGAATTTTTGGACTACCAGACTTTCACGATCATTGTTTTCCCAGAGCTTAATTACTTCACGCACTGAGTCCGTATCAATATGCAGTGCTAGAAATACTAGTAAAGATGCAAACGAGATCGCGACAAGGTTAGTCAAGAACAACAAACCGCCGCCTTGAGCAATCTGTAAACCCTGACTAACATTGAGACTAAAAGAAACCCCGACCCCAAAACCAACAACACATAGCGGCGGCATCAGCGCAACTGCGATCGCCACCCCCGGAATTGAAGTGACTACACCTTTAATGGGGCGACAAGTGGCAATTGTGCCAATTGCTCCTGAAAACAAAGCCACGCCTAAATCTAATGTATTCGGAGTAGTCCGCGCTAAAATTTCGGCAGTTGCTTCCTTAAATGGCAATATAAAAATTAGCAGTACCGAAAGGAAAATCGACACTGAACAACTTAATGTCAGATTAGCGATCGCCCGTACCAACAAAATAAAATCTCCAGCCGCCAGTGACAAGCCCAAAGATAAAATCGGTCCCATCAGAGGTGAGATTAACATCCCGCCAATAATCACCGCAGGACTGCTCAGGACAAGCCCCATCGTGGCAATTCCTGCGGCAGAAATCAACTGTAACCAATAAGTTGCATCTCTCAAGGTTGCAGATTGAGAGATTTCTAAATACACCTCAGTCTTGCGCTGCTCATCCACACCCATCTGCGTGGCAAGCCAATTTCGAGAATCCTGCCAAAGATTAGTTTCTTCATCCATAGGATTTATCGACTTTAGGATATAACTTCATCAAAGCTTGCACCTGTTCCGCATGATAAGAGCTACGTGTTAATGGCGAAGACACTACTTGCAAGAATCCCATCTCTTCACCTGCAATCCGCCATGTCTCGAACTGCTCAGGCGTGACGAAATCATGCAAAGTCAAATGCTTGGCTGAAGGTTGTAGATATTGACCGATGGTAATAATATCGCAATCAACGGCTCTCAAATCACGTAACACTTCCAAAACCTCTGCATGGGTTTCGCTGATACCCACCATGATTCCCGATTTGGTATAGACCCAAGGCGCAATTGCGCGAGCGCGGCGCAATAGCTCTAAACTACGCTGATAATCTCCCTGTGGACGCACACGGCGATAAAGTCTTGGCACTGTCTCCGTATTGTGATTAAGCACATGGGGACGCGCCGCCAAAATTGTCTCTAAAGCTTCCCAATTCGCACAGAGATCGGGAATGAGAAGTTCTATTGTCGTTTGTGGCATTAACTTACGAATTTCTTCGATGCAGCGCACAAACTGTGAAGCGCCACCATCGGGCAAGTCATCGCGATTAACAGAAGTAACAACGACATGCTTCAGCTTCATCCGCCGCACCGCTTCACCCAAATTAATTGGCTCCATCGGGTCAAGTGCTTGGGGCTTTTTCTCAAAATCGATATCACAATATGGACAAGCACGAGTGCAAGCGGGACCCATAATCAAAAATGTGGCAGTACCTTGGTTGAAGCATTCGCCAATATTTGGGCAAGAGGCCTCTTCGCACACAGTATTTAGCCCCAAGTCGCGGAGGACTTCTTTAACATTGCCAACGCGCTCCCACTGTGGGGCTTTAACCCGCAACCAATCTGGTTTGACTGCCATAATTTATCTAAAATTTATACTATTTCGTTCAATTCTTTCTAACATTCTACATTTTATAGCGATCGCCAAGTAAACCCAAAAAGTAGAAAGCGGCGCTCCGCGCCGCTTTCTACTTTTTGGGGTTTATTTTTTCTTAATACAGATGACGGCAAACTCTATCGCAAACTAAAAAGCCGTCACCAATTGGTGACGGCTTTTTTAGCTCTGGAGACTACCAGCTAGATTTAACTACGCCTGGTAACAAGCCTTGGTGAGCCATCTCACGCAAAACGTTGCGGCACAAGCCGAAATCACTGTAATAACCACGAGGGCGACCAGTCATCCAGCAACGATTGCGGTGACGGGTGGGGTTAGCATTACGGGGGATTTGTTGAATTTCGCGATGTACAGCAACTTTTTGTTGTTGTGTCAGTTCAGGACTGGCAAACTTTTCTTTGAGTGCTTCGAGCTTAGCTGCATATTTTTCAGCTAACTTTGTGCGCTTTTTTTCGCGCTCGATCATGCTTTTTTTAGCCATTACGGTTCTATCAGGTGATATAGAGGTGAAAGTCTGAAAATTTTATACAATTAGCGACAGTCACCGATCATAACTTAAATAGTCAAGTTATTGAGCATAATTTTTGATCTCACAAAAACATGGTTACGATCGCAAATAAAATAAACCCCAAATATGATGCGACGGGCTTTGCCCGTCGCATCATATTTGGGGTTTGAAATACATAAGTTATTTGGTTTGCGATCCTTAGAGCTTAATATTTACTAAACTAGCGATCTAAAAGTTATTTTCAAACTATCTTTAAAAAATTATGAAATATTGGCGATTAATTGTAAGTATGGTTTTGGCTACAGTTATATTTTTAATGCCGTTATCCGCTCAAGCCGCAAGCTCCTCTAGCGTCACTCGCTCCATCTTAAATGCGGCAGGTGGTG
Source organism: Pseudanabaena sp. (assembly GCA_041687725.1). GTDB lineage: Bacteria > Cyanobacteriota > Cyanobacteriia > Pseudanabaenales > Pseudanabaenaceae > Pseudanabaena. The sequence goes on along the minus strand of JBDNJN010000013.1, from coordinate 20,553 downwards.
AAGACTTTTCTGGGAAAAATCTGATTCGGGCTGAGTTTACTAGCGTTACTCTCAGGAATGCTAATTTTACCAATGCTGATTTGCGCGGCGCACTCTTTAATGGAGTTCTACTTGATGGAGCGAATATGCATGGGAGTGATTTTAGTTCGGGGATTGCTTATGTTTCTAGATTTAAGAATGTGAATTTAAGTGACGCTATTCTTACGGACGCGAATATGTTGCGATCGCAGTTTGATAATATCGATGTAACTGGTGCTGACTTCACTAATGCACTGATCGATGTTCAGCAAGTAAAAAAACTTTGTGTTAGCGCATCTGGCACAAACTCGAAAACAGGAGTTGACACCCGCGAATCTCTTGGTTGTTAAAGCAAAAAAGGAGCGCGATGCGCTCCCTTTTGGTTACTCTAGAGGTTCGACCGATACACCGCGAATAATCCTTGATAACTCTGATTTTTCATCGACTGATACTCTCGTTGGTGAACCACTCAAGATTCGCTCAAATCCTTGGAATGAATCTTTAATCTGTGCACCTTGATCGGTGACAATATATTCGCGAATACGGTTGTCATGGCGTGATCCCCGCATCTTAAAGACGTTAACCGCACGGGACATTTGCCCGCGAATTTCCACATATTGCAGCAAGATAATCGTATCTGTAATCGTAGAAATATGTGATTCGGTAATCGAATGCGATCCCATGAATTGATCGGTTGTATTCGTAAATAAGCCAGTGATTTCTTCTTGCTTGACATAACCTGTTAAGCCGATCACAAATTGACGAAATGTATTATTACTTACACCTCTAGCTAGAGCCGAGAGAGAGTCGATCGCAATTCGAGATGGCTTAAAGGACTCAATCTCAGATTTAATTACCTGCAAATGATCTTCTAAGCCAGAGGACTCAGGATAGACACAAATAATCTTTAATAAGCCCGAACTTTCCCACTTATCAAAATCGGTTCCCCAAGACGTAGCGTTGCGGGTAAGCTGTTGGCGAGATTCTTCATAAGCAAACAAAATTGCGCGTTCGCCATTTTCGCAACCATTTTCAATAAACTTACTGACCATCAGGGTTTTGCCAGCACCCGTAGCCCCTGTGATTAAAATAACCGAATCCTTAAAGTAGCCACCACCACACATTTCATCAAGGGTGGTGATACCCGAAGAAACTCTGGTATTTGAAGATTTTTGAGTGAGGCGCATTGCCCCTAAGGGAAATATACTGATGCCTTTACTAGTCATCGTGAATGGAAATTCGCCCTTCATATGCGTGGTTCCACGCAGTTTCAGAATTTCGACAGTACGATGGCGGCGCTCACCTTCCAAGACATTTCTTAAAATAATTACATTGTCTGAAACAAATTCTTCTACCCCAAATCTAGCTACTGGGCCATACTCTAATTCGCGCTCAGTGGTCATGATTGTAGTTACGCCCAAAGACTTGAGGCGAGCAATAATCCTAAAAATTTCTCGGCGAACTAAGCCAAGAGAGTCGTATTGCTGAAATATGGCGGTTATCGAATCAATCGAGATCCGCTTCGCTTTGTATTTGATGATTGCATATTGGATGCGCTCGATTAGTGCTGACAAATCAAAATCGCCTACGACTTCTTGCCCCTCAGGATCGGGAGAAGCATCGAGGATAAATAAGCGCCCTTGGTCGATTAGTTCTTGGAGATCCCAATTAAAGCTATGGGCATTTTTGATAATGTCGGCTGGTGACTCTTCAAAGGTGACAAATACGCCATGCTCGTCTAAGCCTGTAATGCCGTTGTAGAGAAACTGCATGGCTAATAGAGTTTTTCCAGTACCCGAAGTTCCACTTACGAGAGTCGATCGCCCCCTTGGCATTCCGCCATGAGTGATGTCATCTAATCCCTCAATCATGGTGCGTAACTTTTGGACACCTAGCTGTTGCTTCTTAGTATCGTTGTTGTTGTCTTTGTTGTTTTCGATTGATGAGCTATTCATTGCCAATTAATTCCTCATATAGTAGGTCTAGTCCGATTAATACTTTTTCGCGATCGGACAGGTCGCCAATAATTTTCCGAACTGGAGGCGGTAAAATTTTCGCTAATGTGGGAGTAGCGAGGATTTTATCTTCTTCAGCTAGTTGCGGATTTTTAAGCACATCAATAACTTTCAACGTATAAACTCCTTGAAACTCTTTTTCAAGAATATCGTTAAGCATTTTCAGCGCTCGCACCGAGTTTGGCGTGTTGCCCGCGACGTATAGTTTTAGGACATAGTTCTTGCGAATCATTTCATTAATTTTGGTTGATTGGATTATTTGTAACAAATTTCTTAAACTTCTAACGAAGGTTAGGATCGGGGAATTGAGCGGCGATATAGCTCACATAGGTGAGCAATCATATCAATTAACGCAATTCGGTAATCTAGTAAAATCTCCTCATTTCGACCTTCTAGCCTTAATTGCTTGGCAAATTCCTCCATTAATTCCATGTGAATTTGTAGAACCTGTGATACAGAAATATCAGCAAAAAAAGATAGATTTACGAATTCATCGATATTTTGATTTAGATCGTCATTTTTTTCTACAAAGTACTCTAGGGTGATCAACCGATATATAGTTCTTAAGCGTCCGATGTACTCTTTTCTGTCTTCAGGTGACAGATTGCGGAGAAATAATCGTGAATCGCGTTTGTAATACACGCCCAGATACCCCAACCTCTCATTGAGTTTGCCAGCTAGTCTCTGTTGTTGCACACTTAAAGATTCGGAAGCGGCGCGATGCGGAATATTGACATATATTTGATGCCTAACCTGTGGAGAAATCCTGATGAAAGTAGCGATCGCCTGATCGATAAGGGTTGGCAAATTTTGGAGCTGATCAAATTTGATAATGACACTAGCTCGATAAAAGTCTTTTGATTTGCTATGTTCATGAGCTTGTTCGCTGTATTCATAAAGATCTTCTAAGACTAGTATGGTAGGCATGAAGATGTCTGATATACCAAGATGACCGACTACAGCTTCAGCATCTCTAAATATAATTAGACAATCTTGGACATCTTGAGTTTTTGTTAATAAATCTACAAGTATTTCTAAGTCAGAAACGACTGTTAAGGTGTAACGATTGTCTGGCAAAAAACTTGCGAGCGTAGATTTAGTTTGGTTGAGATTGGCTTCTGCGACCAAACAGCATACTTGGAGATTGAGCAAAACAGGCACGGTCTATTGGTGGTTATAATGGCTTGCGATTTATCTTAATGTTTATTTTCGCAGTTAAGTAGCGAAATTGTGTGAAATTGATGAGCGTACTATAAAAAAGATTTATAGGCTGCAAGCTACGCCTTATAACAATAACCCTTAAGGGTTTTAGTGTATGGATTCCCTCATGTTAAATCAGTCTTTAGAAACATATGGGCAATCGATTGTCGCAATTTGTCGATTGCCCGCTGATACCTCTGAGGCGTTAAGGCTGATTAAAAAAGGATGGTCTAATGTTGTGGTACTGGATCGAAATTATCTACCACAAGGGTTGTTTAATGCGCGGTGTTTATTAAATTGGCAATCTCAGTCAGATAACTTTTCGTTTATTGCGCCATCGATCGCTTTAGAAGATATCGTTCTTGAGCCGTTACCCGCGATTTCGAGCGCGATGCCCGTTGATGATTTTTTGGAAAGAATTTCCCAATATCAGCATTCAGCCGAAACTTGGGCTTTAGTAGATCGTTATGGTCGGTTTACGGCGCTATTGGAGGTCTCAAAATTATTGCGATCGCTGGTGCAAACTGAGCAAAGCCAATGCCCAACCATAACTTCGCTTTTACTGCCCCTGATCGATCAATTGCCTCTGCCTATAATGGTTAGCGATCGCGAAGGAGCGATCGTGGGTATGAACTCCGCATGGCGTAATAGTCTTGATGACAGCTCACCTGCTATTTCTGGCCCTGAATCATTACAGACAGCAGATTACACCAGTAACTTTAAGACTAGTGAGGATTTCACGCAATTATCGCAACCGAAGTTGCCAGTGACCTATCAGTTCTGCACTACCGATGGTGCATCTTTTACTTGGCAAATAGTTAGTGTGCCTTTAGAGGGCAGTTTGCAAGGAATAAACCTCGCGATCGCCTACGACATCACCGCCCAAAAAAATCTTGCTCAAGAACTATCAGGATTGAGTCGGATCAAAGATGAATTTTTAACCTGTATCAATCATGAATTAAAAACGCCATTAACCGCAGTAATTGGCATTTCCAATTTGCTGAGTAATAACACTTTTGGGGAACTGAATGATCGCCAAAGTCGATATGTAAAAATGATCCATCAAAGTGGCAGGCAATTAGTCGCAATTATTGATGTTATTTTTGACCTTACTAAAGCCGAATCGGGGCAGCTAGAAATATATGCTGAGACTGTTTCGGTTAAAGATATTTGTCAAAAAAGCATTGAGCAAGTTAAGAAATTAGTTCGACAGGATTCCGCGATTTTCCGCAACTATACCTTTGAGGAAGGTTGGGAATTGCATATTGATCTAGATATCGAGGCGACGGTGCAGACAATTTATGCCGATGAAACTAGATTGCAACAAATGCTCGTAAATTTGCTTTCCAACGCCTTTAAATTTAGTTTTTTGCCATCAGAATTAGTAGACGATCTGCCGACTATATCCCCCAAAATTGGAATTACGGTGCGTTGGTGGAAAGGTTGGCTCGCGATCACGGTTTGGGATCAAGGAATTGGTATTCCTGAAGCAAAACAAAATCTATTATTTCAAAAATTTCAACAGGTCGAAAATGTGATGACTCGACGCTTTGAAGGTACTGGATCAAGTTTGTCGTTAACTAGACATTTAGCTCGTTTGCATGGCGGTGATATTACGTTTGTCTCGCAGGTGGATGTGGGCAGTCAGTTTACGATTTTGTTGCCACCTGAGGCGATGAATTCCGCTCAAGCTGAGCAAATCGATCAACGTACTGATGGCATCTCTAGCCGATTAGTATTGATCGTTGAGACTTCTACTGAGTTAGTCGATTGGCTAAAAAATACTCTGACAGATTTAGATTATCAGATGGTAGTTGCGCGATCGGGACCTGAAGCCCTAGAAAAAGCAAGACAGTTGCAGCCACGTTTAATTTTATTGAGTCCACATGTGCCGATATTGTCGGGATGGGATGTTTTAGCCTTACTCAAAGGTGACGCGATAACGCAGCATCTTCGGGTAGTGATGATGAAGCGACCAGATGAACCAAAAATTAGTATGCATCAGGCTGATGGGATTTTACTTAAGCCGATTAAAATAGAGGAGCTTACTGCTTTTCTCTCTGACGATGCGGCTCTCCCCAAATCACTTAAATTCTTATACTTGGATCAAAACCTCGAAGATCCTGTAATTGAGTTGCTTCAAGATCTTGGTCACTGTCTTCTAGAAGCGGAGGATTTGACTCAATGCGATATATTGTCCAAAATTTGGCAGCCAGATTTATTTTTGCTTGATGGTGACAATCAGTTTTTGTTGAAGTATCTCGAAGAAATTAGTCAGTTAGATTTGCTACCAAATTTGCCGATTTTAATTATTACTAAATCGGCGATCGCCGAAATTAATTGGCTACAAAATCGATTTCCAAATCTGAATTTACATGATTGTCTAGGTCTGGACTTGAATCGTTTAGATACGGCTAGGGCTGAAATTTTGTCATCTTTACATCAGTCTATTGCTAATACTATGTGTTATGTTTTGCCAAATCCTTTGTTTGATACGGCACGCGATCGCGATCGCTAATTTTTTTATTTTTTAAATTAGTAAACTAAGCTCAGTCTAAATTATTGCTTTTAGAGATCGTGGCATCTAGTTTTTGAGCCATTTCGCGGAATATATCTGGAGACACTTTACGTTAAATTTAAATGATATATTTTGTTGTTCTGACTTAAATTCATTGCTTGTTTAAAATTACAGCGTAAAGCGCTGCCATAGAACTCAGATAATTTTTTGAAAGTGCCGACAAGCGGCACTTTCAAAAAACTGTCTGGGCTGTAAGCTACATCGTTGAGCATTTTTTATGAATATTTTTTATTAAAAAATATTAGGTTAAGTTAGGGAGCATCGCCAACCTTGACATGCTCTCAGGGCTGAAGCCACTGAGATTCCAAGAATCACTTCTTAGATTTTCTGCTTCATAGCAACAGCCCTTTAGAGGAATCTCTATCAGGTCTTACGTTCGCTCCACAGACTAACCCCGCAAGCCCTGCGGTTTTTAAAAGTTATTTTGTTTGCTAAAAGCTTGGTTATCGCTCCTAGTTTCACTATTCTAACACAAAGCCGTCCTAAAACGACAATTATATGAATCAATCAAAAAGACTAAAGGGAATAAATTCCCTCGTTCGCTTCCCTCTCAGCGCTGAAGCGACTGAGTTTCCCGCGTATCGTGAGGTTCTATGAATCGAGAAACTAAGTCCTTAAATACTGAAATACTTGTCGATATTACTCAAGATATTCAGCAAAGTGGGCAACTAGAAAAAGATGCTCAGGATCTAGAATCAACGATCGCCAAATTGTTGGGACAACGACAGGGTAAAGGTCTTCACCAACTTGCTCCTGCGATTACCCGTGCCGTCATGTCGAAGCTTTTTAAAGCAAATCAGCGTTTGCTCAATACACAGGCAGATTTGCTCAATGTGGAAGCGGCGTTGCGTGAAGCAAATGAATTATTAGAGCAGCGCATTGAACACCGCACGCTCCAATTACAAAAAACGATCAAATGCTTACAAAATGAAGCAGCCGATCGCCAGCAAGCAGAAATGTTGTTACGAGAAAGTCAGCAACGCTTTTCGGCGATCGCCGACAATGTGCCAGGAGTCGTCTATCGTGCGGTGTTACATCCCGATGGTGCAGTCTCGATGCCCTATATTAGTCCGCGCACTCAAGAGATTTTTGGCATATCTGTCGAAGAGTTTGCCGAGTATCTGGAATGGGTATTTGATATGGCTCATCCCGAAGACCGCGCCGAACTGAATGAAATCGTGCGAAAATCTGCCGAAGCACTGATGACCTTCGAGCATGAATATCGTGTTTCTAGCTTATTTAAGAAAGTTAAATGGGTACGAATTATTTCTCAACCTTATCGACATGAAAACGGTGATACGGTTTGGGATGGTGTGATCATTGATATCAGTCACCAAAAGCAAATTGAGGAATCCCTGCGCCAAGCCGAAGAAAAATATCGCAGTATTTTTGAACATGCGATCGAGGGCATCTTTCAAGCCACAACGAATGGTTGTTATACCAACGCTAATCCTGCGCTAGCTAATATTTATGGCTATCTAACCCCGACCGAGCTAATGACTGAGGTTGCCTCAGATCCCTATCGTCTATTTACAGAATCTGATTGTTATGATGATTTTCTGCATCAAATTAAAACTAATGGCTCAGTTACTAGCTTTGAAGCTTTAGTTTATAAAAGCGATCGCAGCATTATTTGGATTTTGATTAACGCGAGAGCTAACTATGATCAACAAGGAAACTTTATTTCTTATGAAGGACTCGTTCAAGATATTACCGAACGGAAGAAAGTAGAACAAGCCCTCAAAATCGAGCAAGAAAAGGCTGAAAATTTATTGCTAAATATTTTGCCGAAGGAGATCGTGCGTCAACTGAAGCTCAGTAATAATACGATCGCCTCAAGATCAGAAAATGTCTCAATATTATTTGCGGATATTGTAGACTTCACGGCGCTCTCGACTCAAGTGCCTCCCACTGAATTAGTGACAATGCTGAATGAAATTTTTTCTTCTTTTGATCTGCTTGCCGATCAGTTTGGGTTAGAAAAAATCAAAACAATTGGTGATGCCTATATGGTAGTTGGCGGATTACCCACCTCTCGCCCCGATCATGCAGAAGCGATCGCGGAAATGGCGATCGCGATGCAAAAATCAATTGTCAACTTTAAACGAGCAGACAACACTAATTTCCGTTTACGAATTGGGATCAATACAGGTGCAGTCGTAGCAGGTGTGATTGGCATCCGCAAATTTATTTACGATCTCTGGGGTGATGCTGTCAATGTCGCCAGTCGGATGGAATCCCACGGTTTAGCTGGAGGCACTCAAGTCACGCAGGCTACCTATGATCTACTCAAGCATAAATATTCTTTCTGGCATCGCGGCAAAATATTTATCAAAGGAAGAGGTGAAATGGATACCTATATGCTGCTTGATCGGAAGCCTTAGGTCGGCAAAACCCAAAAAGCTGTGGCGCGTGCGCCACAGCTTTTTGTTTTTCTTGCTTTGGCTCTTCCTAGCGATACATACGGCTATCCCTACGTTTGCAGTCTAGCGCCCGTAAACCATCGTTTCTATAATGACTTTAGTAATAAATTGTAATTTGCAAATCGCAAGTTTAAAAAATGGCTATTAAAAAAGAAGATCCCAAGCGATCGCGCTCCCGTTTGATTGGCAATGTCCTATTGATAGTTGGCGCAGGATTACTAATTATCAATATCTTTTTACCAAACCTATTTGCTCCGCCTGTCTCGCGCGTTCCCTATAGCCTATTTGTGCATGAAGTCGAAGAAGGGCATGTAGCGCGGGTATATATTGGACAAGATCAGATCACCTACCAACTCAAGGGTATCAGCCCTGAAATTCAAGGAGATGTGATTTCCACCACCCCAATTTTTGACTTGAATCTACCTGAGCGTCTGGAAAAAAGTGGTGTTGAGTTTGCCGCCGCACCTGTGCAGAAAGCAGGCTGGATCGGTACATTACTTAGCTGGGTAATTCCCCCATTAATCTTTGTCGGTATCTTCCAACTCTTCAACCGTAATGGTGCTGGCGGCGCACAGGGCGGATTGCAAATTGGCAAAAGCAAAGCTAAGGTTTATGTCGGAGGTGAAGCTGCCAAAACCATGTTTGCCGATGTCGCTGGTGTGGATGAAGCGAAGCAAGAACTTCAAGAAATTGTGCAATTCCTAAAAACTCCTGAAAAATATACCAAAATTGGTGCAAGAATTCCTAAAGGTGTATTGCTAGTTGGTCCTCCTGGTACTGGTAAAACTCTTCTAGCCAAGGCAGTCGCAGGTGAAGCAGGTGTTCCCTTCTTCAGTATCTCTGGTTCTGAATTTGTAGAACTCTTTGTTGGTGTCGGTTCTTCGCGAGTCCGCGATTTATTTGAGCAAGCCAAAAAACAATCCCCCTGTATCATCTTTATTGATGAACTAGATGCGATCGGGAAAGCTCGTTCTAGCGGGGGTATGTATGGCGGTAATGATGAACGCGAACAAACTCTCAACCAATTGTTAACAGAAATGGATGGCTTTGGTGTTGATGGAACCACAGTAATCGTTCTCGCGGCAACCAATCGTCCTGAAACCCTTGACCAAGCATTACTACGTCCAGGTCGTTTCGATCGCCAAGTATTAGTCGATCGCCCCGACAAGAGCGGACGCTTGGCAATTCTCAAAATCCATGCTGCGAAAGTCACTCTCGACAAGAGTGTTGACCTAGAGACGATCGCCACGCGCACTTCAGGTTTTGCAGGGGCAGACTTAGCCAACCTCGTCAATGAAGCCGCCCTCCTCGCTGCCCGTGTCGGACGCGAAACCGTCCTGCTTGAAGACTTTGCTGAAGCCGTTGAACGGGTTGTTGCTGGTTTAGAGAAGAAGAGCCGCGTTCTCAATGAGAATGAAAAACGGATTGTCGCCTATCACGAAGTTGGTCATGCTCTAGTCGGAGCGCTCAATTCTAGTAGCGGCAAAGTTGAAAAAATCTCCATCGTACCTCGCGGTATGTCTGCTCTAGGCTACACCTTGCAACTACCAACCGAAGATCGCTTTTTGTTGAGCAAAGAAGAAATCGAAGCCCAAATTGCTACTCTCCTCGGTGGGCGATCGGCGGAAGAAATTATCTTCGGCAGCATTACTACAGGCGCATCCAACGATCTTCAACGGGCTACTGACCTCGCGGATAAAATGGTCACTAGCTACGGTATGAGCGAAGTTTTGGGACCTCTGGCTTACCAAAAGCAACAAAATCAATTCCTCGGTGGTATGGAAATGGCTCGCAATGTCAGCCCTGCTACTTCGGAAGCGATCGACAAAGAAATCAAAACGATTGTTGAGAATGCCCATACGAAAGCGCTAGCAATTCTCAATGCTAATCGCAATTTGCTAGAGTCAATTTCCGAGAAATTGCTGGAAACCGAAGTGATCGAAGGTGATTTTCTCACCGATTTGCTATCTCAAGTAAAGGCAGCGTAGAAACTGGCACTGGCTTGTTAACGGGTGACGAGAAGTACAAAGCCTTATCAGACAAAGGTTTACAGGATTATTTGCAATATCTCCGAAATCCTTTCTGCATATAGCTTTAGCCATCTATCACCCACTTAAAGACCAGTGCCCGTAACTTTGCTAGCGATCGGCATTCTCCAACCAGAACCAAAAGCGCGATTAGTAATCTTCAAACCAGGTGCAGATTGACGGCGCTTAAATTCGGCGATTTTGACTAGACGGAGTACGCGATCGACGATCGCCTGATCATGTCCTGTTGCGATAATTTCAGGGGCAGAGAGATGTTGATGAATCAGCTTTTCCAAAATATCATCGAGAATATCGTAAGGAGGGAGCGAATCTTGATCGAGTTGATCGGGCTTGAGTTCGGCACTGGGAGGCTTGGTGATAATATTTACGGGAATTACTTCCCGAAGTCCTTGCTTAATGGATAAATTGGAACTTGTACGATTTAGCCATTCACAAATAGAGAATACTCGCGTTTTCGGCACATCCGCGATCGCCGCTAGTCCGCCATTCATATCACCGTAGAGAGTACAGTAACCGATAGATAGTTCTGATTTGTTGCCTGTCGAGAGCAGTAAATGTCCAAACTTATTAGAGATTGCCATCAGCAAGCTTCCCCGAATGCGTGATTGCAGATTCTCCTCAGTCACATCACTATTTCTATTAGCAAATAGATGCGCGAGACTACTATCAAAAGTGGTCATCATCGGTTGAATCGGAATTGTCTGTGTCGAGATTTCTAAATTATGAGCTAGGGCGATCGCATCACTAATCGAATGTGCGGAACTATAAGGTGAAGGCATCAGCACACCTAATACATTCTCTTTACCGACCGCTTCTGTGGCGATCGCGGCTACTAAAGCCGAATCAATGCCACCACTCAAACCAATTATGACTTCACGAAATCGACATTTCTGCACATAGTCGCGCACCCCAAGGACGAGCGCCGCAAAAATTTCTGCATCATCAGTTTCATATTCTGGAGACTGAGCGCTTAGTGCTGATTCTTCAAAATTAATTACTAATAAATCTTCTTCAAATCCCTTGCCACGGGAAATTATCATGCCCTTGCGATTAATAGCCATACTACGCCCATCAAAAATCAGATCATCATTTGCGCCCACCTGATTGGCATAAATCACGGGTAAATTATGCACGATCGCACTATGACTCAACATCGCCTTGCGTAAAGCATGTTTATTAACGGCATAGGGTGAAGCTGATAAATTGATCAGTAAATCTAATTCATGATTTGCGGCTAGTTCCGCAACAGGATCATCGGCATAACTACGTTTCCCCCAAAAATTTTCGTCATTCCAAATATCTTCACAAATGGTCACGCCCACCCGCAACGATGCCCCATCTTTTAAACTTAGCGTAAAAACTTGACTGCCATTCCCCACTGCAAAATAACGATCTTCATCAAATACGTCATAGGTTGGCAGCAACCGCTTATGAAAAATTTGCTGAATCTTACCACCTTGCAACAGTGCCGCACTGTTAAATAATGGCTTGCCCCCTGCTTGACTCGCGTTAGGATTTATGGAAATAGTCCCCACTAATACCGCGACATCATGGGGAAGTTTACATGCAAGATCGGCGATCGCTGTTTGCATATCCCGCACAAATTGATGATTCATCAACAAGTCGCGGGGCGGATAGCCACAAAGTGATAGTTCAGGCGTGAGAACTAATTGCACACCTTGATCGGCAAGTTTTTGGACTGCGGATAGTAGGCGATCGCAGTTACCGACCAAATCCCCAATTACGGGATTAAGTTGCGCGATTCCAAAAGTCACATTACCTAAGTTCATATTTGATTAACGCAAGAAACAAGCGTGTAACCACATTACTAAGAAAATAATTACAGTTTGCAGAGGACTCGGAAAAATGCCAGCACCAATCACACGCGATAGAGGCAAAATACTATCAGTCAAAACTGCAAGCAATACGCCCACCGTAATGCCTGATAGGGAGATTAATGCCGCCCGGCCTGTGCGATTTTCCTTGCGATTTACCAAATAAAAACTGCCAAGCAATCCAAATGCTAGCCAAGTTGTCGTTGCTAGAGGTACTAAAAAGCTCGCTAAGCCAAGCCCTGCATAGATTCCCAGCGAAATATAAATATCTTTTTGACTGGGTGTGTCTAATAGTTTTGACAACCAAGATGGGGTTCGGCTTTGGGCATTATTTTGCGCCGCCGTAGGTAGCGCCGCAGCTAGACGCTCAGGATAACGAATGCGATCGGGGACGGCGATTTTGCCTTCTTTACGAGCGCGTAAACGATCCATGAGGATGGCATCGTAGGCTAATTCGATCGCTTCTTGCTGAGATTCATATCCCTCATTTTCGCGCAATAGGCGATCGCGTGCATCACGCACTTGTTCAAAGGAGGCATCATCGTTGACTCCTAGTTTTTCGTAGGGAGTTGGTTCGCTCATAGAACCTCACGATACGCGGGAAACTCAGTCGCTTCAGCGCTGAGAGGGAAGCGCACGAGGGAATTTATTCCCTTTAGTCTTTTTGATTGATTCATATAATTGTCGTTTTAGGACGGCTTTGTGTTAGAATAGTGAAACTAGGAGCGATAACCAAGCTTTTAGCAAACAAAATAACTTTTAAAAACCGCAGGGCCTGCGGGGTTAGTCTGTGGAGCGAACGTAAGACCTGATAGAGATTCCTCTAAAGGGCTGTTGCTATGAAGCAGAAAATCTAAGAAGTGATTCTTGGAATCTCAGTGGCTTCAGCCCTGAGAGCATGTCAATTTTCCAACTATGAATGTTTTTAGAGTTCGGTATATATTCTCTGAAAAAGTGGCTAGGCGACTAATCAGAAAATAATGTGCAATTTAATCTTTAGACTATATTATAGCGCCTGCTCTACAAATATAAAACTCAAAAAACTGATGCTTCGCATCAGTTTTTTTCGGGGTTAATGGCGATCACTATATTTTTGCAACAACCATGCCCCAACTTCTGATTGAGATTTTTCGCGGCTGAGGGTTAGTGCTTCTTCGAGATCGGAGATCGCTAAGCCACCCAATAATTTAGATTCTGTAATTTGCCGACTACCGCCATCAGCGATCATTTCAAAGGCAATAATCTTCACCTCTTGGACATCAACTATCCAATATTCGCTGATCCCCAATTTTTCATAAAGCAATCGCTTCTTGCCTAAATCATCATTGATGGTGGAGCTAGATATCTCAATCACTAAATTTGGTACAGGCGATTCGTCTAGGCTGACAATGGAACTGCTGCGAGGAGCGAGCGCGGCGGCTTCACCGATGTAGTAAGAAATGTCTGGCTGACAGCCTTGAACCCCTGTTTTAACGTAACTAGCGTTGATCAAACCTACAAGAGGAATGTTTTTTAATGTGCAGTACAGGGTGATCGCAAAATAAATAATGCCATTATCTAGAGCATGTTCAGAGCCAACAGGCATAGTTTCGATCCTCATTTGCCGAATTTGATTTTTGTCGTAATAGCAACGAGCATCTTTATATTGAGGATTTCCTAAAACCTGCACAAACTCCTCCCATGTCGCACTAATCCATTGATCAGTAAACTGATCATTAGTTGGCTGTTGGGATAGTAGCTTTACTAAATTTTCTTGTTTTTTGATAGGAGGAGGGGCGATCGCTGACATCTTGATATTCTCCCAAAGACAATACTTTGAATCTATGCTACCAATTAGAACCCAAAAAAGAATAGTGGCGCTTTGCGCCGCTACTCTTTTTTGGGTTCTTGTTTTAACAAGACATATCAGGCGATCGCTATACAATTCGGTAGACTGTCATCATGTGTTAGTAGTCTAATTTTTAAAAAATTCTTTTGTGTGGATTCTGTTTCAATGGATTTAGACCTAATTGTTTCTAATGTTCTTAACCCGCCGATTTTGTTCTTTTTTCTAGGCATGATTGCGGTACTAGTCAAATCAGATTTAGAAATTCCGCCGCCCATTCCCAAATTATTCTCGCTGTATTTGTTATTGGCGATCGGGTTTAAGGGTGGTGTCGAACTCGTCAAAAGTGGCATCAATCAAGCAGTAGTGATGACTATGCTTGCCGCGATTCTAATGGCTTGTGTCGTTCCCGTCTATTCATTTTTTATTCTCAAAATCAAGCTTGACTCCTATAATGCGGCAGCGATCGCGGCAACTTATGGCTCGATTAGTGCGGTTACATTTATTACTGCGAGTTCATTTTTAAGTCAGTTAGGGATCGCGTTTGATGGCTATATGGTCGCCGCCCTTGCGCTGATGGAATCGCCTGCAATTATTGTGGGACTAATTCTCGTTAATCTGTTTACGGCTGAAGAGAAAGCAAAAAAAGGTGAGACTAGCGAATTTGCTTGGTCAGAAGTATTACGCGAAGCTTTTTTAAATAGTTCCGTATTTCTGTTGGTCGGTAGTCTGCTGATTGGTTGCTTGACAGGCGAAAGAGGTTGGCATGTTTTATCGCCCTTTACTCAAGATATGTTTTATGGCGTGTTGACTTTCTTCTTAATGGACATGGGCTTAGTCGCCGCCAAAAGAATTAAGGATTTGCAAAAAACTGGTGTTTTCTTAATTGCTTTTGCGATTTTGATGCCGATTTTGAATTCTGGTGTAGGCATCGCGATCGCCAAATTAATTTCGCTATCGCAGGGTAATGCGTTGTTGTTTGCGGTGCTATGCGCCAGTGCGTCCTATATTGCCGTACCTGCTGCCATGCGTCTAACCGTGCCAGAAGCAAATCCTAGTCTTTATGTTTCTACGGCACTCGCAGTTACATTTCCCTTCAATATTATTGTGGGAATTCCTTTATATATGTATGTAATTAATTTATTTTGGTAGAGATAAAACTATGCAGCCAGTGAAAAGGATCGAAATTATATCTGACTCTGTTGAGTCTCATAAAATTATCAAGGTATTAGAAAACGTTGGTGTTTTGAACTATACCGTGATTCGTAATGTGGTTGGCAAAGGCGTTAGAGGTACTAATTCAGGCGATCTCGATATGAGTATGTTAGAAAATGACTATGTGATTGCTTTCTTTTTGGAAGATAAAACTAAGCTGTTGGTGGACAAACTCAAGCCTGTCACGAAGAAATTTGGTGGAGTTTGCTATATCTCTGATGCGATCGCCATTAATGCTGTCACTCCTACCGCGAAAAGCGCCGTTTAATTTGATTGGTTAAAGTTTGAATTTCAGGAATCTTCATTTGCATAGAGATCGCCCCGAATATGAGCAGACCGACTGCACTGGCGATCGCTAATCCACCTAGCTGACCCGCAAATCTTTGCACAGCCGTCATACTGGCAAAATTTTGACTCAGTAAGTTATAAACACCCCAACTCGCACCACCTGCGATCGCACTGGCGGTGAATAAGCCCAAAATAGTGATGCCCCAACTTTTTAGAGGCATTCCATTGAGACGGCGATCAAGAATCCAAAGCATCGTCACCATCGAGATCACATTTACGGAAACCGTGGCAAGCACTAACCCCGCTACGCCAAGCTTTTGGACTAAAAAATAATCAAAAATTCCATTCAGAAAAATATTAACAATACTGATTTTAAAAGGAGTCTCACCATCGCCGAGGGCATAAAACACCCTTACCAAGACATCGCGCCCCAAATAAACAAACATCCCCACCGAATAAGCCATCAAAACTATTCCTGTTAGCTCTGAAGCTTCCCGATCAAAGGCATAGCGCTCATAAACCACCTGTGAGATCGGCAGGGCAAGCGCCACCATCAGTGCGCTTAGAGGCAACATCGTTAAAGCTGTCAGCATTAACCCTTGCCGAATCCGCGCTTTCAGTTCACCCCAGTTTTCGGGATCGGTGAGCTTTGATAGCACAGGAAACAATGGCACTAAGATCACATTCGACAAAATCCCTAAAGGTGTCTGCACTAATAGCCCTGCATAGCCCATCGCTGATACTGCCGCCGCCGCATTGGGCAGAAATGAAGCAAAAAATAAATCTGTCCAGACATTAATTTGCAGCATCCCCGATGAAAAAGTAGCGGGGATCATGATCTTCATCACTTCTTTGACTTCGGGGCGTTGAAAGTCAAACCGCAGTTTGAATCCACCCATGCCAGCTTTCATTTGCACAGGCAACTGCACCAGCCATTGCAAAACTGCCCCCGCGAGGGTTGCCCAAGCTAGCACTGCACCGCCTAACATTGCATTTTCTGGCAACAAAATTTTGCTGCCCATTGTCCAAAACAATCCACCAATACCAATTAGCACCGTCAAGCTAGAGAATATCGGACTCACCGAAGGCAACCAGTAAGCATCGGCAGCATTCAGCGCCCCAAAGCCGATCCCGACTAGTCCAGCTAAGACTGCCATCGGAGCCATGATCTGAAATTGCTGAATCGCAATATCTTTAGTGATCTTCAAATTTTGAATAGTCTCAAGAGAAATTCCTTTGGCAAGTAAATCGGCTTCGGGTACGAATAGGCCGGGAGCGACTAAATGTAGCAATGGTTCTGCAAAAATTACCAGCGCAATGCTCACCAGCAATAAAATTCCTGTAACGATCGTGGTGATGCTATCGATGATGGCGGCGACTTCGCGCCGATCGCGTTTTGCCAACACACTCACGATCGCACTATGAAATGGGCCATTAATGCCGCCGAGCAAAATCAGTAAAAATCCAGGGATCACATAGGCAAAGTTATACGCGCCATAAGCCGTGCCATTGCCAAACGCCGCCGCGATCGCTACTTGACGCAGTAATCCAAATATTTTGCTTAGTAAAGTGGCGATCGCCACAATCGTGGCGATATTCAGTAGCGATCGCTTAGGAGATTTTTTGCCTTCTGTTGTTTCGATGATGCTCTCTTCTTCGTGGCTAGCCAAAATTGGTCAAGTCTCTTATCAATTTGGACTCTGAAAAATGTAGCATCAAATCAGCACTCATATATAGCCGTCGCCAGTCTTGTTAGGACAAAAGAGAAAGGCGGCGCTTCGCACCGCTTTTCTCTTTTGGGTTTTGATTTGTCCTGATACAGCCTATTGAGGCTTTAAAGGTTACAGAGAAATGTTTGAAAGTGCCGCAAAGCAGCACTTTCAAACATTTCTCTGGGTTTTATGAAAGCGCAAAGCGCTGTACCAAGTGGCGACAGCTATATAAAGATCAGGTTGCCATCTTTGATTTTTCAAAAATTAAAAAACTCCGAACGTGGCACATAAAGTACTAGCGATCGGAGCTTTTAGAATACTTAGTAAACTTAGTAAAAAGAAGGAATTAGTATAGAGCTTCTTCTTGGTGGGTCAAGATTTCGCAATCAGACAAAGGATAAGTTACGCAGAGAAGAGCGTAGCCAGCTTCGATTTGCTCGTCATCCAAGAAGGACTGATCGCCTTGATCGATTTCACCCTTAACGATTTTGCCAGCACAAGAAGAGCAAGCACCAGCGCGGCAGGAGTAAGGAAGGTCGATGCCTTGAGCTTCAGCAACATCAAGAATGTATTCATCAGAAGGAACTTCGATAGTCTTATCAAGCCCTTCAGCTTCGTTAATCAGTCTTACTTTGAAAGTAGCCATGGATGTAATAAACCTCTTAAAGATTGCAGCCTAAAAAATAAACGATGGCTCGAAATTGCACCAAATTAAGGGTGCTTAGCCAAGTTACATTTATTTCAGTCACCCACAAAGGGTATCAACAGGCATCATATCGCTCTTGGCATCTATGCGAACAACTAGCTTATTATCTCTATCATTGGTTATAGGTGATCGTTATCGATCGCTTTCAATGGCATCAAAACAACTTAAATCCAGTCTGAGAGATACTTATAGATGTTTTCGCAAGCCAATAAAATGATGAGTTTTCGTTTATATTTTGATTTTTCTGATAAGTTTTTCTAATCTTATCCACAGACATAATCACAGACTAGTTTTTGATATGAATATTCAATCAATGAGCGCCGCCTAAAATCTCAAAAAAAAGGAAGATGCAAAGCATCTTCCTTTTTTGATTAACCTCGGATAGCGCTAAAGTCTGCTAACTGTCGGCTGTAGTTGCGGATGATACCCAGCAAATTAAGGCGGTTTTGGCGTACTTGCGGATCTTCCACCATCACCATCACATCGTCAAAAAACTTGGCTAAAACGGGCGCGATCGCCTTAATTCCTTCCATCAGTTGCTCATCGCTAGGTTGACTAGGCAAAGCTGCGATCGCCTGATAAAGCTCTTGTTCGGCAGTCTCAGTTAAAGTTTCAGGATTGATCACACTTGATACATCCAGTGTCAAACTGTCTAAATCACCTTTAACTGCAAGCCGAGAAGCCCTAACAATTGGCTCGTAGATCGTCCCTAATGTGCCGTTTGTCCGTAATTTCTGGAGAAAATCAGCACGTTGTTTAATACCAATAAGATCGCTTAAAACTAGTAAGTTGTAAGCCAGATCATCATTTCCTATAACTGCATTCACCAAATCGTAATCAATACCTTGATCTGAAAGAATAGTTTCACAGCGTTGACTAAACCATTTATTTAGGTTTTTAAGAACTGTCTCAGATGGTTGTGTGAGTAGCTTCTTCTCAGAATAAATCTCAGTAACTGAACGTAATAACTTGGGTAAATTAAGTTGAAATTCATTATCCCAAGCAATCTGGACGATACCATTTGCAGCGCGACGTAAAGCAAAGGGATCGGAAGAACCTGTAGGAATAATGCCTAAGCCGAAAATGCCAACAAGTGTATCAATGCGATCAGCGATTGCCACAATTTGTCCAATAAAGGAATCAGGCAACGAATCACCTGCGTTGCGAGGTTTGTAATGTTCTCTGATACCTTGAGCAATAGGAATCGGTTCGCCGCTAGATAATGCGTAATAGTAACCCATCTCTCCTTGCAGTTCAGGGAATTCCTTGACCATCTGTGTAACTAGATCGGCTTTGCAAAGTTGAGCCGTGCGATCAAGCATTACTACAATAGAGTCAGCAACCTCTAATATCTCTGGAATCGAGGCAATAACCAACTTAGCGATCGCCCTAATTCTTTCGACTTTTTCAGCGACAGAGCCAAGTTGGGCTTGGAAAGTGACTTTTTCTAAAAGCGGTAAGAATGTTTCTAGATGTACAGCGCGATCGCTGTCGTAGAAAAATTTACCGTCAGCGAGACGCGCTCTGATCACGCGACCATTACCCGCCGCAATCAAACGTGACTTATCGGGATCGCCGTTAGAAATGGTAATAAAACGTGGCAGTAATTGATCAGGATTATCCACGGAATATACAGGGAAATAGCGCTGATGACTGACCATCTCGGTTTTGATCACAGGCGGCGGCAATTCTAAATATTCCCGTTCAAACTCGCCAATTACTGCCGTGGGAAATTCGACCAAGTAAGTCACTTCTTCAAGTAAATCTTCAGGGATTTCAGCTTTACCGCCAAATAACTCCACAATGCTATTGATTTGAGTGAAGATGTGTTTTTGACGTTCTTTGCCATCAACCACCACAAAAGCTTCGCGCAAAGTTGCCACATAGTCTGCCGCCGTGTCGATAATTACCGATCGCGGATGTAGCACCCGATGCCCTTTACTAATGCGATCGGATTGGACATTTTCTAAAGCGATCGGCAAAATTTGAGAATTAAACAGCGATACCAACCACCGAATCGGACGGGGAAACTTTAGATCGCCATTACCCCAACGCATTAAGCGCTTACCTTCTAGCCCTGTAATCCAAGCTGGCGCAAGTTCTTGCAAGATATCAAAAGTTTCGCGCCCGACAATTTGCTGATTCGCAAATACAAATGCACCCTTATCAGTTTCTTTGATAAAAATATCTTTAAGGTCAATCCCCTTAGACTTAGCAAAACCTAACAAAGCTTTAGTCGGTTCGCCTAGGCGATCACCCTTCACAAAAGCCGAACTGATCGCTGGCCCCTTGAGTTCTAAACTGCGATCGCTTTGCTCTAATGGCAAACCTTCGATTAATACGGCAAGACGACGCGGTGTACCATAAACACTGACCTTACTCGTAGTTAGTTGGTGTTCATCTAAATTTTTGGGGATGCGCTCTTGCCACTGACGTAAAGCATCAACAATAAAACTAGCGGGTAGCTCTTCAGTACCAACTTCTAACAGAAAACTTGCCATAACTACGAGTTGAGGGACAATCTCAGTTTAACGCTTTGGTGTGTAAAAAAGTGACGACTCCCGACGCTGACGCTTAGGCGTACAGCGCGGGCTTCTCAGCAACACCACCAATCGGTTCGGTTACACGCTGAGCTTTAATCACTGTCCGCCCGACAGCAATGTTTTTAATATTGATAGCAGCATTGATAT
>JBDNJN010000126.1:0-17078 GCA_041687725.1 Pseudanabaena sp. | reverse complement strand
CGATGGCAAAACGCTAAGAGGAGCAAAGGAAGCAGGGAATTCGCGCAGTCTAATTCACATGGTGAGTGTGTGGTCAGCATCACAACATTTGGTGCTGGGACAGAAAAAAGTGGGCGAGAAATCGAATGAAATAACCGCGATCGCCACTCACCATCCATAAAACCGATCGCATTTCCAACCCTAACCAAATCAAACCGCGATCGCAAATTTGTATACAACGGAATATAATTAAGTTAGTTACGTTCAGATAATAAGTATGCTAAAAACTATTTGGGCTACTGTGCAACAGGGAAAAATTGAGTTGTTAGAAACTTCAGAATTACCAGAGGGAGCAAAGTTATTGATAACTTTATTATCTTCTGATTATGAATCTGAATTTTGGATTCAGGCAAGTCAGTCTTCCCTTGATGCAGTTTGGAATAATACTGAAGATGATATCTATGCCGAATTACTCTAAGAACGTTATTATTTTGGTGAGATATCCTTTTTCGGATTTATCCAATGCGAAGGTTAGACCTGCTGTTATTGTTAATGCACCGCATAGTTCTCAAGACATTATGATTGTGCCTCTGACTAGCAAAACAGGATCTTTACTTGATGGTGAATTTTTGTTGTCTGAATGGAAGGTATCGGGACTTAATGTTCCTACATCTGTTAAGCGTGGTATCTATACTGTAAATAGAAGTTTAGTTATTAAGGTTGTTGGATGTTTAGTTGGTATTGATATTGAAGGGCTTGATCGATCTTTGCGAGTTTGGCTAGGTTTATAACTATTTGAAATAAGCGATCGCATTTCTAACCCTCACCAAATCAAACCACGATCGCCAATTCCAAAAAACAAAACCCCGATCGCATTTCCAACCCTCACCAACTCAAAGCGCGATCGCATATCCCAAGACCCAACCACCGATCGCAATTCCAACCCTAACCAAATCAAACCGCGATCGCCTATCTCCGCATCCAAAGCCAAGATTATATTGGCTGCGAATCATGGATAAAAATAAGCGATAAATAATTTTATATGATTTGTATGAATCAAAAATGCCATACCATAGTATGATTTTTGTGGGAATCATAAACAAAAATTTTACAAGATGCCTCAATCATCTCTCTTACAAGCTTGGCGAGATCTACCGATCGACGCTCAAGAGCCTATCGTTACTGGAAACTTTGCTGCCCCTCAGCTTTTTGAGGCTTTAGGGTTTAATCAAAGAGAACGAGTCCCACAATTCAAGACAAGTGATGATGGTAAACCTGTTGATTTTGCGGCAAGACGTAACAATCATAGTGATATATTCCTTGAGAGCAAATCCAATCCAGATCTGCTCGTTGAGCTAAAAGGAAGAGATATCAATTTAGCTGCGCCATCTGCTCAGTATTTATCAACAGTTAAGCAGTTGCAGGGATATTTACTTTCTCCAAACTGCCGTAGTGTGCAGTGGGGGCTGTTGACCAATAGCAATCACTGGCAGTTATTTCGGAAACATGGGAAAGTTGTTTTTCCTGCAACGGAATGTCTCGCAACTAATGAGCAAAATTTAGAATCAACGGTCAAGTCAATTCGAGAAAAAATTGACAATCCATCTAAAGCCCTTGTCGTTGCTGTTTACAATCATAAAGGTGGAGTTGGCAAAACAACGACAACGATTAATCTTGCCGCTATTCTTAATCTATTAGGGAAGAAAGTTTTAGTAATCGATTTTGATCCAGATCAACGCGATCTTACTCAGGCACTGCAACGCCCTGCTAAAGAGGTTACGCTCTGTAAATGCCTAGGTGATCGTCGTCTTGATCCTATCCAAGCAGTACAACATTTTTCTGTCAAAACCAGACAAGGACAAGAATTTGGCTTTGATATTTTACCTGCTGATGACGAATTAGCTTTGTCTGATGGTAGAGAATACAATGGTATTCAGTACAGTGTAAAAAAGGAGCGACTGGGTGAATTAATTGATACCGTGTTTCGAGACAAGTATGATTACATTCTGATTGATGCTCCTCCAAACTGGCAGTATTTTAGTCGAAGTGCAATTTATGCTTCGGATGTGGTGCTTATGCCAATCAAACACAATAATATTTTCTCAATTGAGAATGCTGCACAGGCGATCGCCAAGTTAATTCCACAAATTAAACAAGAGCGTCAAGACGGTAGCCCTCGTGTGTTGCCAGTATTCTTTAATGGTGAAAGAATTACTGATCCGCAACGTGAAGCCGCCGAAAAACTCATTGACGAACTTATTGTGAAGTATAAAAAAGTAGACAAGTTTGACTTAATTCCATACTTCTATCCACGTTGCTATTGGCAGCCAGCTAGACAAGATCGCCATATTTTTACATTGCCAAATTTTGCAGCGATCGCTAGTGCAAGTTTCTCTCATTTGCCTGCGGTTTACGTCAATAAAACAGCCAGAGAGTATTATCAAGGTTTAGTTAAGGAGTATTTTTTACAATGAATAATGTCACTGATGCAATTCAACTGATGTATTTGTGGATACACGAAATTTCAGTTCCTGAGCCGATAAACGCTCCTCAGTTTTTAGTTGATGTCGTTGCCGAAACTTTGAGTCAACATGGTGGAAAAAACTGGATTCCAGTAATTGTGAAGGAAGTTGGCAGAGGTGCATATGAAGTAATCGCCAATGCTTTTGTTTATGCTGCTGCTGAATCCGCAGGTTTAGAAAAAGTCTGGTGTATTATCGTCGATCCAGTTGAAGGTGCTGAGTATGTGACTAAAGTGCTTTCTGGTGATATAGTTCCAAAGCTTAATTTGGCCACAGCATCCCATGAGCAAATTCAAGGCGCATTAGAATATGTGTCTGAGAAGCCGAATAGTGCTTTAAAAGGAATGAAGGTATTGATTGCGACAAATCGAATTGTTGAAGCACCTCGTCAAACTTGGAAAAGTCTAGATGAATTGACCAAGCTCAAGTGTGGGATTACTAAAGGTAAAAAACTTGATTCACTTAAAGAGATTTTTTACTTGAGTTCTCCTATTAAGGATATTCCAAAAGTAATTATTCCCGACACAAGCGCCACTGTGAGCAATGAGTCTTTAGAATCAATGTCTTTGGAATCAATGTCTTTGACGGCTCTAAAAGCTTTGGCTAAAGATAGAAAACTTAAAGGCTATAGTAAAAAGACAAAAGTTGAGCTTGTTGAGTTACTTACCTAGAGACAGATTCAGTTAATTTGATTCTCATTGCTTCGGCGATCGCCTTTTACATTTAGCCAAAAGCGCGATCGCCTTAAAATTAGCTAAAATAGGAAAAAAGATGTCAACTAATACTTCCACAATATTTGCAGAAGAACTAGCCAACGAGCTAGACAAAATCCCTGAGCAATACTGGTCAAACCTTTTACAGATTATTCGTCTATTTCGCGAAAGCGTTACACCTGTCACAGAGACTCACTCACCCGATCTACTCATCATCGAAGCGATCGAAGATCTTGGACTTATCCATGCAATGCAAGAAATAAAACATGAAACTCCACTTAGTTTGCAAGAAGCACTAGCAGAAATGGAAAGAGAATGAATGTTAACTATCTTCCCAGCTTCATCAAAGAACTAAAATCCCTCAAAAGCACACCTTACTTTAAGCCTATAAACACACTCGTATTTGAAGAGATTCCCAAACTTGATACTTTCATAGATATCAAGAATCTTAAAAAGCTACAGGGCTATGATAATGCCTATCGAATTAGAGTAGGAGATTATCGCATTGGCATAATTTTTCAAGATGGAACCGTTACGTTTTACCGAGTCTTGCACCGTCAAGAAATTTATCGCTATTTTCCACCTAAGAAACCCTAAATTTTGATAATGATTTGCGATCGCCTTTTACATTTAGCCAAAAGCGCGATCGCCACAAAAATTATTAAAGCCGTCAGAAAGTTTTTCCGATTAGCATAGTCAGTATTAAAATTGAGTATTTTAAAGAGGAAACATTATGGACTTATTGTTTAGCTTTGCGATCGGTGCAGGTGTATTTTTTGGTGTCGGAAGCTCATCGTTTAAAATCGTTAACCAAGGTGAAGAAGCCCTAGTTGCATCTTTTGGTAAATACAAACGCAAACTTCCTGCTGGCCCCCACTTCATCTTGCCTTTCATTGACACCGTGAGTTATAGAGGCTCAATCAAAGAGCAGGTTTTAGATATTGAGCCACAACAATGCATCACCCGCGACAATGTCTCGATTAGCGCTGATGCGGTCGTGTATTGGCGCGTTGTCGATATGGAAAAAGCGTTTTATCGTGTCGATAACTTGCGTCAAGCGATGACGAATATTATCCTGACCCAGATTCGGTCGGAGCTAGGCAGCTTAGAACTAGATGAGACATTTACGGCAAGGAATAAGATTAATGAAATTTTGTTACAGGATCTCGATGAGGCAACCGATCCTTGGGGAGTAAAGGTGACGCGGGTAGAGTTGCGCGACATTTTGCCAGCGAAGGCGGTGCAGGAGTCGATGGAATTGCAAATGACTGCCGAGCGTAAAAAAAGGGCGGCTATTCTCACCTCTGAGGGCGAACGAGAGTCGGCAATCAATAAGGCTAAAGGTTTGGCTGATTCGCAGATGCTGAATGCTGAGGCTTCACAAAAGGCGGCGATTTTAGAGGCGGAAGGGCAGAAGCAATCGCGAATTTTGCGAGCAGAGGCGGAACGTCAAGAACAGGTGCTAAAGGCGCAAGGAACGGCTCAGGCGATGCAAGTATTGTTACAGTCGATGAAAGGCAATCCGCAAGCTAATGAAGCGCTGCAATTTTTGCTAGCTCAAAGCTATATCTCGATGGGGACGACGATCGGCTCCAGTGGTAGCAGCAAGGTGATGTTTATGGACCCGCGATCGCTACCTTCGACCTTAGAAGGCTTGAAATCGATTGTTGACAGCCCAGATACAGGGGATTTGCCAACACAAAATTGGAACAAATAAAAAACAATGGGCTTAAGCCCATTGTTCTAAGAAAAAAAAGGGGCGCAACGCGCCCTTTTTTTTAAACTGATGGACTAATGGGAATGCGCTTGAGCATGTGATATTTACAACCAGCAGCAAGAATATGCACGCGCAAGTTGTGAATTGTTAGGGGTGCAGAGCCACTCACCCATAGCTGATTACTATAGGAAACCTCACCTGGATCGACGACAGTGACTGTGCCGCGTCCCAAAACGCGCATGATATTATTCGGCTCAAAAATTGCGACCGTATCTTCATCGATACCAATGCCGATTTTGTCTGGATGCGCCGCGATCGCTGTCATCAGACGCGCCATACGGTTGCGATTATGGAAATGCTGATCGACAATGATCTCTGGCAAAATATTCAAGCCAGTACTCATATTCACAAGTTCTTTATGGGGAGACTCGCCGCTACTGCCGCCCGAAATCATGTGATAGCCCATCGCCGCCGCACCTGCACTTGTGCCAGCCAGCACCAATCGACTTTCACCGATGCGTTTGGCGATCGTAATCGCAAAGGGCGTATCCGCAATCAAGCCACACAAGCGGAGTTGGTCGCCGCCAGTCATAAAAATTCCTGTAAACCGATCTACTAGAGCTTCGGCTACGGGATAGTCATCGAGAGGGCGTTCGCGAATGTCTAATACTTCGACCGTACCTGCACCGAGTTCGGTGAAAATATCATGATAAATACGTCCGATAATGTCGGGTTCTCTTGAGGCGCATGGGATTATCGCAATACTGGCTTGAGAGCCGCCAGAGTTTTCCACAAAGGCTTTAAGAATTTTGCGGTCTTGGACTTTGTCCTCTCCACCACCAATGATCATTACCGCCGACTTAATAATTTGAGTCATGCCCCTATCTGTTGCCACATCTTCGTCTAGATTCAGCATACTAGCAGATTGGTCAACAAATTGCTTGAGGCGGTTGATTGGATCAAAGCCTTGACTCGATTTTTGCTCTTGCTGAATCCCCAATGGTTTGAATTACCTCCATTGATGCTTATATGGCTAGCAACTTCGCTAGAACTAGTCAAATTGTATAACTTTTGTGCGGCTAAAGACTGGTATTTCATCGACTCATCACAAACTGACTTAATCATTGTGCCAACATTCATGACTAACTAAATCACCAATACGATCGCGCAATAAATACTGATTTTCTTCCAATTCTCGCTCGATTTGACCCCATTCGCGATCGCGAAAGAAGCGACAAAGGGTGAGAATGGGTTGACCGCGCGTAACCCTGCCACTTGCGAGTAAATGTCTTGTTTCGTCTTGAATAGCGCTGATCGGGTAGTAAAGTGAGTTCAACATAACCAAAGTCTCTCTATAGGTTTTTGCTTAGAAAATAATTGATCTGTGCAATTACTTGAACTTAATATCTGAACTTAGAGACAGTCAGAAAATAATCGATCCTTTATTTACCTTAGAAATCACTGGGATCGCCCACTCCTATAGTAGCAATTTTTTAAGTAATGGGATCATTTACTTTTTGGTAAGCTCTTACAGCGCTCTACGAATAAACCAAACCCAGATTTTTTATAAAAGCCCGTGAAGCGGGGGCTTCTATAAAAATATTGTGGTTCGTTTATTCGCGATTTGCCATATATAAAAGTAATCTGCATTTGTAATCGAGAATACAAACTATAAATATCTTCTCACAGACTTCTCGCCACTGCATAAAAGTAAATGAAACCCAAAAGAAAAAAAATATCTCTGATTATCGTAGCCAGATAACACCAGAGAGCAATAGCGGCGGTTTACGCCGCTATTGCTCTCTGGTGCTTAAACTTTCTGGACAAAGGTTTTGCCGAGTAGTCCCTGTGGGCGCACAATCAAGACGATGAACAGCAAGGCAAAGGCTACGGCATCTTTGTAGGCTGAGTGCTGGGAAGGGACAAAGGACTCGGCAAGTCCTAAGACAATGCCCCCAACAACGGCTCCCGGAATATTGCCTAATCCGCCTAAGACAATCACGGCTAGACCTTTTAAACCAAAACCGATGCCAAAATATGGGCCCGCAATGCTGACACTGGAGCCAACCAGAGTTCCTGCAAGTCCACCTAAAAAACCTGATACGAAAAACGTGAGCAGAATGAAAAAATCGGTATTGATACCCAACAAACTAGCCGTGGTGGCATTTTCGGCTACAGCTTTCATCGCTTTGCCGAGCTTGGTGAAGTTAATCCCATAGGTGAGAATCGCTAGGATTATGCCTGACACGCCAAAAATGACGATTTGGACGGTGCGAATGGCGATCGGCTTGTCGATTGTGCCGAAGTTGATCGCGGGTGGTAAGCTGCCATAAATGTTGGAGGGAAAGTTATAGCTCTCTGCGCCAACAAGGTATTGGATTATATTTACGATCGCTACAGCTAAGCCCAAACTAGACACTAAGGTGAGCAATGGATCGGCTTGGCGATCGCGTAGAGGTCGAAAAGCGATGCGCTCGATGAAGATACTCACCAATCCTGTGAGGATGCTGCTGACAAATATGGCAACAAAAAAGGGTAAATGTAGTTCTTTGGGTAGAGATAGGTTGGCAAGGATGCCATTAAATCCAAACGCGCCGCCACAAAGTACATAGGTAAAATATGCCCCAAGCGTAAATATGGCGCTGTGAGCAAAGTTAATGATTCCTAAAATCGAAAATACCAAAGTATATCCGAGGGCAAAAATGGCGTACACACTGCCAATCGATAAGCCGTTTAAAAATTGCTATAAAACTAGCGAAAAGTCCATGCGAGATTTTTTATGGGTTTTTTAGAAAATTCTACACTTGCGATCGCCTCTATAACTGCAATCACAACCGCGACTATGGCGATCGCGCCAGAAACAATGGCGATCGCCACGCTCAAGCGTCCCCATCCTCAGCAAGACTTGATTGCTAAGGGCGGTACATCGATCCCAGTTCTGCTACCAGATACGGGCGCACAAAATGATGGCTGGAGTTGTGGACCTAATTCGGCGGCGCGGATATTACGATACTACGGTCATGATGTTGACTATGCAACCGTGCGAGCCGCGACTGACAAAAAATTATTTCTGCCCCAAAAAATGCGTAATCCTTTCACAAATCAATGGATTGAGGTGCGGACGGGGACACCGCCGATCACATTGCAACAGGTGATGCAACGCTGGGAAGGCGATCGCGTTAAGAAATCATCACAAACGAGTTTTAATCGGCTCATTAATTTAGTGCGATCGGGTAAACCTGCGATCGCCTTAGTTCGGGTTGGCAGTTTAGCCATACCGTATGTCGGCTCAATTCCCTATTTGCATTGGGTCGCGGTGACGGGAGCCGATCCGCAGCGCCAACAAATTTATTACACCGACACTAATAGCCAAACTTATACCCTGTCCTTTCAAGATTTTCAGGCACGATGGAATTTGGGTTTGGATCGAGATGTGAGTGGGGCGATCGCCAATGTCCTCAAAAATAATGGTGTAGAGGCGAGAACAGTTGTTTGGGTAGATCGGTAGAAAACTTTGGTAAAGTCATTGATGTGGTGTGATCGATCAAAATTCAGCTCTTCTAATTTGTAAACTTACTGCTCGTTATCCTTTCTGCCTTACCAAATTGTGATTTTTTAATGGCAGAAACAAGCTAAAAGCAATATTAAATATGATCAAAACCGCAATTACAAAGATCGCAATAGTAGGGTTGTTCCCACTAATGGGCAGTCTTTCTCCTGTTCTTAACCCGATCGCCTTAGCTGAAACATTACCAACCGCAGCAATTCAGATTGCCCAAAAAGTTTCTCAAAGCGATCTAAATACACCGATCAAGTTGGTGGAACGGGCTAATTCTTTTAGAGAGCAGAACCAACTCGATCGCGCCCTGACGCTGTATCGCCAAGCGATCGCCGCGAGTCCACAACTAGTACCTGCTTATTATGGTTTGGGGGTGACGCTGCGCCAAAAAGGGGATATTCAGGGCGCAATTGAGGCTCACCGTCAAGCGATTTTGATCGATAAAAACTATACGCCTGCCTATTATGGACTGGGAATTGCGCTTTATCAAAAGGGTGATGCTAGTGGCGCGGTCGATGCTTATAACCAATTTATTCAATTCAGTAAGGCAGGTACTAATCTTGCCCCCGTTTATTACAATTTGGGGCTAGCCTATGAACGTAAAAACATTACTCAGGAAGCGATCACCTCTTTTCGCAAAGCAATTGAGTTCGATCCTAAATATGCCCTTGCCCATAATGGCTTAGGAACGGTGTTACGTCGTCAGGGTAATCGCAAAGATGCGATCGCGTCCTATCGTACAGCGATCGAGCTTGCGCCCCAATATGCCGTGGCACATTTTGCCTTAGGAATCTCGCTATATGAAAATCGTGACTATACAGGCGCAATTGATGCTTACAAGAGGGTAATTACGATTGACCCCAAGTTTCCGAATGTTTATTACAATCTCGGCTTGGCATATAACCAACTAGGCGATCGCCCTAATGCGATCGCAACTTTACGGAAAGCGAGCGAGCAAGATCCTCGTAATGCCGATATTTATGCCGCATTGGGAAGCGCTCTGTTGCGTGAGGGCAATATTCCTGAAGCGGCGGACGCATTTAAACTGAGTACGGAAATCAATCCGAAGGTGGCTACTACTTTAAATGGTCTGGGGCTTACCCTGCGTCGTCAAGGTGATTTGGAAGGGGCGATCTCTGCCTATGAGAGATCGATCGCGATTAATCCTAGTTATGCAGTGGCTTACAACAATCTTGGTCGTGTCTTATCTGACCAAAATCGCAATCCTGAAGCAATTACTGCGTTTCAAAAAGCGATCGCTCTCGATTCTAGAAATGCGATCGCCTATAGCAATCTTGGTAATTTGTTACGCGCTCAGGGTGATAGTGAAGCCGCGATCGATGCTTTTCAAAAGACTATTGCGATCGGTAAAGAAGATATATGGGTGGACTACACCAGTTTGGGGCTAGCCTATGCCGATCGCGGCAAACTTGGCGAAGCTCAAACTGCTTATTTCAAAGCTTTATCTTTAAATTCCAATTTTGCTAAGGCACATTTTGGTCTGGGATCGTTGTATACGCTCAAGGGCGAAGTGAGTAATGCGATTCGTTCTTACCAAGAAGCCTTGAAGCTATACGAAGAAAGTCGTGATCCAGAATGGATTAAGCGGACACAACAGGCAATTCAAGCATTACAAGGAATTACATAAAACCCAAAAAGTAGAGGTGGCGCTCCGCGCCACCTCTACTTTTTGGGTTTTTCATAGTAAGAATTGCTAGTGCAGCGCATCTTTTGTGACACCAATCACATTTTCATAACCCCAACATCACAGGAGCGTAGGTTCGCGATCGCAATGCCAATCCAGCCATAGAGCGATACTTATATCCATAGAGAAATAAGTCGGCAAAGCAAAAGCAATGATTCTCAATTCACTAAACCAAGTCCGCACGATTTCAATCAACACCATCGCTGGTACAGAAAAAGCGATTATGTTTCTCGGCAAATACTTTGTAGCCGAAAAGGTCTATGACAGCCTCAACGAAGCGATCGCAGGATGTAAAAGAGATTTAGATTTTGGCATGGCACTGTTAATCGCACCCGATGCAAAACAGTTTCGCGTATGGATCTCGATTCCTAACGAATTAATCCTGCAAGCCGCTTAACCTCTAGTCCAGAATTTGCAAGATCGGGAAGGCTAAAAGTCATAATGAGAATTGACCTGTTGCTATACTGTCTTACCCAAGAAATTACGCAGCTTTAAATATAAATATGAGATTTTTAAAAGATCAGGTGGCGATCGTCACAGGTGCATCGAGAGGTATTGGACGCGCGATCGCCGTGGCCCTAGCGACTGAAGGCGCAAAAGTTATTGTGAACTATGCCAGTTCTGCTAATGCTGCCGAAGAAGTTGTTGCCGAAATCGTCAGTAAAGGCGGTGAAGCGATCGCTGTTCATGCTGATGTGTCCCACGAAGTAGAGGTCGATAGCTTGATTAAATCAGCGATCGGTACATGGGGACGGGTGGATATCTTGGTAAATAACGCTGGCATTACTCGCGACACGTTGTTATTACGCATGAAGCTAGAAGATTGGCAATCGGTCATCGACCTCAACCTGACAGGCGTATTTCTGACCAGTCGCGCTGTGGCAAAGATCATGCTCAAGCAAAAATCAGGACGAATTATTAATATTGCTTCGGTGTCGGGACTAATGGGCAATGCTGGACAAGGCAATTACAGCGCTGCTAAAGCGGGCGTGATTGGTTTTACGAAAACCGTTGCCAAGGAACTGGCTAGTCGCGGCATTACCGTAAATGCAGTCGCACCTGGATTTATTGCTACAGACATGACCGCCGATCTCAAGAATATCGATGAGATTCTAAAATTTATTCCCCTCGGTCGCTATGGACAGCCCGAAGAAATTGCGGGGATGGTGCGATTTTTGGCAGCCGATCCTGCGGCGGCTTACATCACTGGACAAGTATTTAATGTCGATGGCGGCATGGTAATGGCATAGATTAGAAGTGGGCGCTTTGCGCTCACTTCTAATTTTGTTAAGGAGAGCTACTATGGGCAACATCTTCAAGATTTTGAGTCAAGTTTTTAGCATATTTATATTTGTGATTTTTTGTTGTGTGATTAGTCCAAATCTGGCGATCGCTGCACCCATCAAGCTAGCCTCAGTTGATTTCACCAAACAAGAGGCGATCGCCGTTAAAGTTAGTCTTAGCAACAGCGACAATGAACTCAAATTTATTCCCGATCGCTTCACATTCGAGTCGGGCAAGCGCTACAAATTATTGCTCAGCAATCCTAGTGAAACGAAGCATTATTTCACTAGCGAAGATTTCGCCGATGCAATCTGGACGCAAAATGTCGTGGCTGGTAATGTCGAAGTTAAAGGCAATATTCGCGAACTAGAACTGCGCCCGAATACAACCGCAGAATGGACGTTCGTGCCAATTAAGTCGGGTACTTACGAGTTGCATTGTGCGATCGCGGGTCATGCCGAAGCAGGAATGCGCGGCACTATCACAATCCAGCCTAGTGCTTGATATTAATTAATTATTTGTTTAGCTTCCTGAGTTAGGACTTCATCCATCCATGCATTAATACTTTTACCGACTTTAGTCGCTGCAAGATGAATTAGTCGGTGATGCTCAGGCGTAGTCTGAAAAAGTAATTTACCTGAATATGGATTCTCAGGATCTTTACCCAATTCTGCACAAAACGCTAAGTAATCATCAACAGAATCTTGAAAGTCAAGTTTAATTTCTTCAACTGTCTTTCCCTGAAACGTGATTAAGTCTCTAATGTCTAAAACTCGACCGTGGAGAACGTTGGCATCGCTATCGATTTCCACATCTCCTGCATAACCTTTGTAATTCAGAATTTCCATTTCTATATAGTAATCTTCATTATTTTAGCTAAGCATAACTTACGGAATCTAATCACCATGCGTTCAATACTTACAGCTTTTCTTGCCATATTTTTATTTTTTCATGCTGCACCAGTACAGGCGCAACTCAATATTACTGAAGCTGAGTCAAATCAACTTGATGCATTAGTCAAAAAAGCTTTTGAAGCAACTGATGCGGGTAAATTTACGGACGCAGAGGGATATTGGACAGACTTAATTAAGCTCTATCCCGATAATGCCGCAGGTTGGAGTAATCGCGGCAACGCGAAAATGAGTCAAAATCTTCCCGAAGCAGCTTTAGTTGACTACAACAAATCCGTAGAACTTGCGCCCAATTATCCCGATCCCTATCTCAATCGTGGCGCGGCGCTGGAAAGTTTGGGGAAATGGGAAGAGGCGATCGCGGATTATGATCGCGTTTTAGCGATCGATCCTAAAGATGCGGCGGCCTATAACAATCGCGGTAATGCTCAGGCAGGTTTAGGCAAATGGGAAGAGGCGATCGCGGATTATCAAACAGCGATGAAGGTCAATTCACGATTTAGTACTGCCTTTGGCAATAATGCGATCGCTTTGTATCAAGTCGGCAAGACCGATGAAGCGATTAAAGCGATGAAAAATATATTACGCAAATATCCCAATTTCACCGATGTACGTGCGGCGCTGACTGCGGCGCTTTGGGAGAATAAACAGCAAGGTGAAGCCGAAAGTAATTGGGTATCTGTAACAAATCTCGATCCGCGATATCGCGATATTAGTTGGGTAAAAAATATTCGTCGCTGGCCGCCATCAATGGTCACGGCTCTCGAAAAGTTTTTGACCTTGAAATAAGGTGATTTCTCAAAACGAATATCCCCTTATCAATCCAGTAGCGCAAGCGTCTCGCTTGCATTCTGGTGATGCAGGCAGGATGCCTGTGTTACAGCAAACCAAATAAAAAAGAGAAGATGCTTAGCATCTTCTCTTTTTTATTTGGCGATCGCTAGATTATTTGTTTGGAATAGAAAATTTAATCTCGCGCTTTTGTTCATTTCTAAAGTTGGAAACAGCTTCGTCAAAAGATTCGGATTGACTGGCTCGAAATTGCTCAGAAGATTTGCCGCCAGCAAGATTAATGTTGTTAATTAGTTGTAGTAAGTTTAAATTACCACCACCAACACTTAAGGGAGACCTTTCTTGTTGTTGAGCTTCGCGTAAGGTTTGTTCTGAGAGAGTTGATGCATTATTAACTTGGGCGATCGCGCCAGCCGATGCAAATATTGATGCTGACATTAAACTCATAGCGGCTAGAGATATAGTCTTTAAAATCATGGTTTTAGCTCCTGAATAACATCTAATTTCTAGTCTATACCAAATATCAATACGCGAAATCCGCTTATCGGCGCTCAAAATATGACGCGATCGCCAGATCGGTAGTTCCCAAAAAGATGTGGCGCACGCGCAGCCTGCGCTACATCTTTTTGGGGATTTTAGATGGAATAGTCAAGCGGAAATGACTTGGCTTCTTTTGGCTCGATATGGACATATTGCTGCGGTTGTAACTTTAACTCATCAAAACGTTCGCGAGTTAGGTGAGCAGTTAAAATCTGTCCATCGCCTAAAATCATTTCCGCTTGCACTTCCCAACCTAGATGAATCAGTCTGGTGATTCTGGCGGATATAGAGGTGTTGGTTGCGGCGATTTCTATATGAATATCGCGGGGACGGATGTAAACATCTTCAGTCGCATTGTGTTGATGGAATTCACTTACGCGATCGCGATTGGCGGGAAGCACATTCACAGGGCCTATAAAGCTCATCACAAAAGGTGTAGCGGGATTATCGTACACATTCGCAGGTGTACCGATCTGCTCGATTTTGCCTTTATTCATCACCACGATTTCATCAGATACTTCCATCGCCTCTTCTTGGTCGTGGGTGACAAATACGGTGGTCACATGCACTTCATCATGGAGGCGGCGCAGCCAAGCCCGTAGTTCTTTGCGGACTTTAGCATCTAGTGCGCCAAAGGGTTCATCAAGGAGTAAGACACTGGGCTGGACAGCAAGGGCGCGGGCGAGGGCGACTCGTTGGCGTTGTCCGCCCGATAGTTGTGAGGGGTAGCGATTGCCTAGACCTTTGAGTTGGACTAGCTCTAGCAATTCTTCGACGCGATCAGCAATTTTGGCTTTCGGTTCTTTGCGAATTTCTAGACCAAAGGCAATATTTTTGCGGATGGTCATGTGCTTGAAAAGGGCATAATGCTGAAACACAAAGCCAATATTGCGATCGCGTACATCTTGATCGGTGGCATCCTTGCCCGTCAGAAAAATCTTGCCGCGATCGGGGGTTTCCAAGCCTGCGATTAGTCTTAACAGGGTAGATTTGCCAGAACCAGATGGACCTAATAAAGCTACCAATGAGCCAGTTTTGACCTCAAGATTGATATTGTCTAGGGCTAAAAAATCACCAAACTGCTTAACTACATTTTCTACAACAATGCCCACGCTGCCCTTACCTCAAATTATCTTGACGCGATCGCTTTCACAAAAGCTTTTATAAATCCACAGTTAGCCTATGTATTTACCGTTGATTAGATATGATCTCATATTACAACATTTGAGGCTAATAGAAAATCGCGAAAGTTCTGAAAATAACTGGAATACGCGAGTTATTTCAAAAATTTTCTGACCAAGGGATTACGGTTTGTCGCTAAAGTGATATGAAACACCGCCAAACTAGTCAGAAACCTTAGGAAATTGTGGCTTGTCTTCAATAATTTCTAAGATTTCCTGTAATTTATTCTTATGATGTCAACTCCACTTCTCCCGATCGCCGTATTTGTACTCACCCTCACTTTGCTAGGTTGGGGATATTTCCGTTCCCGCAAGTTTGGCAAGCTTGGGTTACTTTCTTGGCTGCAATTTGTGGCGCTGATGTCACCTTGGCTGATTTACTTTGGTTTGTTTGTGTCGGGTGTTTTTATAAATTTCACAACGCTATTATTTTTATTACTCGGTTCGGCGATCGCCTATGTGGCGATTAGCAATAAATTACGCAAAGTCGTGGCTGAGGAAAGATCAGAGATTGAACAGAAACTCAAACAAGATCTCGCGTCTAGTGGCGATCGCCCTAATTCTCCCGATAGTTCGCCGACCACTCCAATTGCCTTGGCAATGACTCAAGGCAAAACGCAGCTAAAAATGTTTAAGGCTGTGCCTGCGGAAGATATGAAGTTAATGCAGGGAATTTTTGGGATCGAGACTTATTACGTCACCGAAACGATTCCCTATCAAGAAGGGGCGATTTTTAAAGGGAATTTGCGCGGTGAGCCTGATGTTGTCCATGCGCGACTTACCAAATCTCTAAGTGATCGCCTTGGCGATAAATACAATCTATTTTTGGTGGAAGGTCAAGATCGTAAACCTGTGGTGATTATGCTGCCTAGCGCGGTTAGCAATATTGACAACAATACAATTCCTCAAAAAGTATTGATTGCGGTGTTGGTTGTGGCGAATGGCTATACAGCATTGAACTTGGGCGCGTTAGTTGCTGGTGTGCCTGTGGTGCAAACGCCTCAAGAATATCTCGTGGGCTTGCCCTTTGCTCTTGGTATTGGTGCGATTTTAGGTTTGCGCGAGTTGGCGATGCGTCTGATGGCAAAGAAATACAAAGTAAATATGAGTTTGCCTTTTCTCTTGCCTTCCTCACAATTAGGATCATTCGGTGCATTCAGTCGGTTTTCTTCGCCATTGCCAAATCGCATCGCGCTACTCGATATTGCGATCGCCCCAGCCTTGGCAAGTGGATTGCTATCTTTGATCCTGTTGCTGGTAGGTTTGCGCTTATCGGCGATCGGTATGGGCAGTATTGATATTCCCAGTCAAATTTTTCAAGCATCGGTACTAGCAGGAACCTTAGCTAAGATCTTTCTTGGTGAGACCTTACATGCGAGTTTTATTTCAATTCATCCATTAGTAATTTTGGGTTGGCTTGGCTCGGCAATCACCGCCTTGAATTTGATGCCCGCAGGTCAGCTAGATGGTGGTCGGATCGTGCAATCGATTTATGGACGACGCACGGCAAGTTGGACAACGATATTAACGCTAGTTTTCTTAGTGATTGCCACTGTAATTAATCCACTGGCGCTTTATTGGGGCGGCATTATCTTGATTTTATTGCGAGATCTCGAACGTCCAATGTTGAATGAGCTTTCAGAACTTGATGGCGATCGCGAAGCTTTGGGTGTGGTCGCGCTCTTTTGGATGTTGATTACTTTGTTACCGCTCACTTCTGGCGTTGCCGAACGTTTAGGCATCGGCAGTGGCGGTGGACTTCTGCCCTGAGTTATAGATGTCGCTAAGTATGTTAGGATATAAAACCCAAAAAGTAGATGCGGCGCTCCGCGCCGCATCTACTTTTTGGGTTTTGATTTGTCTTAATACAAGTGGCAAAGCGCTATAAAACCTACATCCAATCATCGTCGTCATCGTAAGACACTCGTGTATTCGGACGGCGGCGATCGTCTTCGTCTTTACCGCGCTTATTGCGACTCGCAAAACTGCCGATACTTTCGAGGATGCCACCAAATAGATCGCCGTCATCCTCATCATCATAGGATCACGCGATACGTGGGAAACTCAGGCGCTTCAGCCCTGAGAGGGAAACGAACGAGGGAATTTATTCCCTTTAATCTTTTTACTAGTTTGAAGCGTGGTGAGGATCTTCAATATAGCGGCGAACTGCTTCTG
>JBDNJN010000125.1:0-11503 GCA_041687725.1 Pseudanabaena sp. | reverse complement strand
ATACTCAACATTTGGTGGCATCGGTAGACAGATCGTTTTATCTCCTGATGTTGTTCGGGCTTTGCGTTTTTCCATAGGACTTTTTCTCTCAATTCGTCCACTTCTCCTATTTTATCAAACACAAACTAATTTAGAACGAGCAATAATCTCTCCAAATTCAACAGCACATTCAACTATTTTTGCTTGCTTAATCTCTGCTGAAAACAGATAACTTAAAGAGAGCGATCGCTTTCGGTATAACTATGCATTACCCAGAAACTTTCTGGGTAACAGCATTATTCTTGTCGGTTAGATCGATCTCCACTAAGACAAAAAAACTCTCGCGATCATCCGACGACTATATGAGTTTGCAGGAATACGGTAAAAATTGAGAGCAACGTGTCACAATATTCTAATCATACCTCAACTAGGAGATATACTAATGACCTCCCTAACACTACCACTAGTATTTGACCTCAGCCAAGTTCAACTTACCGATCGCCAATTTTATCAACTCTGCATCAACAATCCCGACATCCCACTCGAACGCAATGCCCAAGGAGCCTTAATTGTTATGTCACCAGTCGGAGGAGATAGTGGAAACTATGAAATGGAACTCGGTACAGATTTAGCGATTTGGAATCGTCAAACCCAACTGGGAAAAGTCTTTAGTTCATCTACGCTGTTCAAGCTGCCAAATGGTGGCGATCGATCTCCAGATGCTGCTTGGATCGAATTATCGAGGTGGAAATCGCTCTCTGCTGAACAACGACAAAAATTCCCGTCGATCGCGCCAGATTTTGTAATCGAACTGCGGTCTCGATCGGATAGTCTTAAAACATTGCAGCAAAAGATGCAGGAGTATATGGATAGTGGTGTGAGACTTGCCTGGATGTTTAATCCTCAAGACCAACAGGTAGAAATTTATCGCCAAGGACAAGCTCCAGAGACTCGTCAACTCCCAACGGAATTGTCTGGTGAGGCGGTCTTACTTGGATTTATTTTACAAGTCATCCCTTTCAGCGAAGACTAGAAAAATTTTTGCGATTAGGCGATCGCGATCTCACTCAACAACAAAAACTCTCAAATGATTTGTTGTGTTTTAGAAGGCGATCCGCCAGAGCTAAAAGTCTTGATAATTTAGCCAAGACAAACAACCCAAATATTTAGATTCTTACTGTAGTGGTAAGTAAGTGGGCAAAAGAAACTTTAAAACCCAAAAAGCTGTAGCGCACGCGCAGCGTGCGCTACAGCTTTTTGGGTTTTGGGTTTAATTATGCTTGCCTACTTATATCCCAACTAGTCGAGATGCTATTAGCTTTGGTTGATCGATAACAAAGATAAGAGATTAGTTAGCTGAAGCTTTCTTAAAAATAATAATAGTCCGATCGCTATTTCGGGCGATCGTTTCGGGAATATTGCCATGCAAGATTTGCTGTAAAAAGCTTTCACCACAGGCTCCCAACATAATTACATCGCTGCGTTGCTGATTGGCAAGATCGACGATCGCATCGGCAGTTGATTTAGAACAAATTGAAATCTTGCCAACGGAATATCGCATTGAATTGTATAAAGAGGCGGCATATTTGTCTAAGAGTTCAGAACCATTTCCTTTACTATCGGGAGAAGAAACCTGGCAAAGATAGATTTCGGGATAGGCAGAAAGATTTATCAAGCCTGAAAGTAATAACAATGCTTGCTCAGTATTTTGTCCTTCAGCAACTGAAACCAACCATCGGTCAAAGGAAATACGATTTTTTTTAAATTCTCGGTTGAATGGATTAGAATTTTGTAAGCGATCGCTAAATTTCACCAACATCACATCGCAATCTACTTGCCCAATTACAATATCGACCGTATCGCCCAAAATCCGTTTGGGCGAGTCAGGATATCCGTGCCAGCCGATCGCTAGCAAGTCGGTACGGTGATCGGCTGCTACTTCTGCAATCGCTTGACCGACATCATGGGCGACCCTTACCTGCGAGTGCATGGGAACTTGCATGAGTTCTGCCGACACAGACGCAATATTAAATAGTGCCAAGCTTGGGTTTAAGTCTACGGGTGTTTCAGATAGAGAAAGATGGCGATCGAGGTGAATGACATGCAAACATTCCAATTCGTAGTTTCGCTCCTTCGCGATCGCCAAAGCCATCTCCAGCATGTAAACGGCAGACTGCGGATTGCTCAATGGCAAAAGTAATCTCCCCTTACCCGTCGCCGTACCTCGTCTCTGATAGACAAGATAGGAAGGTTTAGTTGTTTGAGAACTAACCCCGCGTAATCGTTGTGCTTGAGCGCGTAGAATATCGCTGCGAGTAATGATTCCAATCAATTTGCGGCGCTCGATTACTGGTAATCGTGAAAGTTTGTAGTAAGAAAGAAGATAGAGAACTTGCGAGAGGCTATCTTCAGGCGCGACCGTAATCAATCTCTGAGTATAGATTTGAGAGATTGGCATATCTCCAGACAGGTTTCTCTCACTTGCTTTAGCTAAGTCCATCTGCGTGATAATGCCAACCAAGCTATCACCTGCTAGAACTGGGAACCCCCGATGTCGCGATCGCGCGAAAGCCTGAATCGCCTCATCAATGCTCATGCGATCGGGCAATGTCTCAACTTGTCGCTGCATTACATCAGCCGCCCTCAGTCCATCCCACAATCCTTTTGTTACGGCTTCTGACTGAAGATGAATTCCTTTCAATTCTAACAAGCGCGTATACAATGAACTTGGAGCATACTTTTCAGAACACAAGTAGGCGATCACGCTCGTAATCATCAATGGAAGAATAATATTGAAATCCATCGTAATCTCAAAAACGATGACAAAGGCCGTGATCGGAACTTTTGCCACAGCGCCAAAAAAAGCGCCCATTCCTGAAAGTGCGTAGGTCGATAGCGTTCCCATTCCCAAAAATGAATGTTCCAAATTTCCGACTAACGACCCTAGCGCCGCGCCTAATATTAAACTAGGAACGAATAGACCGCCTGAAGTCTCAGCACTACAAGCAATTAACGTCAGCGCAAATCTGACAAAAAACGTCCCTGCCGTAACTAACCAGTCCGATGGCCCATTTACCAAAAAAAGTTGCAAGCCAGCACTGTCGCGAAAGTCACTCGGTAATATTGCGATCGCGATCCCAGACAAACAGCCCGCGATCGCGATGCGCTGTGACAATGCCATCTTAAAAGTCTCGCGATTCCATTTTGTGACGACAATGACGCTGTTATTAAATAGTGATGCAAAAATGCCAACGATAAGACCTAAAAACAATAGAAAAGGAATTTCTTGGGCGAAAAATTGAATCTGATTGCTTGGGGGATTGAGATTTTGTCCTCCCAAAATCCGCGAAACTACGCCGCCAATAAAAGATGAAAGAATTGCCGTACCTAAAGTCAAGCTAGATACATCATGCAGCAATTCTTCGATCACAAATAACACTCCAGCGATCGGTGCGTTAAACCCTGCTGCCAATCCTGCGGCGGCTCCCGCCGCAATTAGCTGGCGACGATTTTCGGGTGAGTTGGGAAACCACTGACTAATTTGTCCTGCGATCGCTGCGCCAATCTGCACGGTTGGGCCCTGACGACCAAGCGCAAGCCCTGAACCCAGCGCCAAAATGGTACTCACTATTTTGATGATCGCCACCCGCAAGTTGAGAGCGACGGGAATATAGCCGAGTGCGGCTTTGACTTGAGGAATTCCACTCCCAGAAGCCTCAGGCGCGAATCTCTCGATCAAAAATCCCGATAAAAATCCGCCGATCGCGCCGATTGTGGGAAGCACGATCCATGCAGGTAGTTGGCTCGCAAGCTGGACGCGCCACCCTCCCAGCCAACCAATACTTTGCTTCAGCATTACAGCAGACAAGCCTGCAACTAAACCGATCAAACAGGCTTCTAAAATCGCCAACTGCTTGGGGCTAAGCGATTTGAGTGGTGATGGTAATCCTAAAGCCATAAACCTATAATCATAAATATTTGCTGAGTGTTGAGATAAAAATCATTTCCTCAATTTTACAGGAGGCGATCGCTATTTCACTCAATAACAAATATTCTCAAATGATGTGATGTGTTTTAGAAGGCGATCGCATCAACAATCATCTTCTCAAGTTTACACTCGGCGATCGCTTTTTATTTTCTTAGCCAATCGATTAGACTCTTTCTTATCTGTCTCAGTCGATCTGAAGATATCTTACCCAAACGCGCATTAATCACAGAGGCCTCGACACTCGTTAATCTTCCTAATCTGATTACAGAAGCAGTTTTGAGACCTGTGGTTATATAGTCTGAATCTGATAGATTGATGATCTCATCAAAATTCGGAGTAGCTTGATGGAGTTGAGAAGAAATCAAAGCAAGCAATAAATCTGGATGACGACTTGGTGAAATGGCAACAACTAAAGCAGGACGAAGTTTTCCTTGTTTGAGGTCTGCCTGTGGAAAACGTATAAGAACAATGTCGCCTACATTCATCGCCGATAAACTTCTTGAGCATCTTCCAATGTGTACTCAACTTCATCTTCATCAAGGAAAAATTGCTGTAGCGAAAACTCTTGCCAGTCCTTACTTTTCCAGTTGGTATATTCAGGAAAATTATTTTGCTCGGTTGCGACTAATTGGATAAAGTTAGCAACTTGTTCAACTACGCGATCGGGTAGTTGGTCAATCTGTCTATGAAGTTGTTCGCGAGCAGTCGCAGACATAAGAATATCACCTTGTTAGTTGGTAAGATTTAATGTACTGATTATAGATCAGTTGGTTATGGTTATAGGCGATCGCCTCAACAATCATCTTCTCAGTTTTGTAAGGGGCGATCGCAATCTCACCCAACAACAAATATTCGCGAGTGATTTTATGTGTTTTAGATTGTGATCGTCTCAATAATCATTCTGAATATCGTCAACGCCAAAGGTGTCGTAGAAGCAGAGCTATCTTTCGTACGCGAGATCTAGGGGGGGATTGAAAGCTTCTCAAAAATATGCTAAGTAAGGATAAATTTACAAGATTGCAAGCAATGAAGAACTTAAAGCATTTGATAAAACTATGTATGTGTGCGATCGCTTTGGCTTTAGGGAGTTGCAGCGCTCCAGAATCAAATAGCAACAATCGCGCGACCGTACAAGCCACGCCAACTGAACCTGCATCAATCAAGCCGACATCAATTGAGCCAGTCGCCAAAAATATCAAACCGACTGGCTTTAAACAGGCGATCGTCTTGCAGGGACTA
Organism: Pseudanabaena sp.; assembly: GCA_041687725.1. Classification (GTDB taxonomy): domain Bacteria; phylum Cyanobacteriota; class Cyanobacteriia; order Pseudanabaenales; family Pseudanabaenaceae; genus Pseudanabaena. The sequence continues at coordinate 6,297 of JBDNJN010000125.1, read as the reverse complement.
GAAAACCCTTGGGGCATGGCTTGGCTACCTGATGAGGCGCTCCTCATCACCGAGCGGGGTGGTAGAGTGCAAATATCGCGAAAGGGAATCTTAGAACGAGTTGAAATTGGTACAATTCCAGAATTATTTGTTTCTGGACAAGCGGGTTTGATGGATATCTCCTTACATCCGCGTTATTCGGAAAATAATTTTGTCTATATGACTTATTCCAAAGGCGATTTTCAATCTAATCGCACTAGTATTTTGAGGGCGAAGTTTGACGGAAAAACTTTTTCCAATTCGCAAGTAATTTTTGAAGTAACGCCATCTAAATCTGGCAATCAACACTTCGGTTCGCGAATTGTATGGCTTCCAGATGAGACGATGCTTGTAGCGATCGGTGATGGTGGAAACCCACCTTTAGAAATTAATGGAGAACTCAGCCGCTTGCAAGCCCAAAAGTTGGACAGTCAATTGGGTAAAGTTTTGCGCCTCAATGACGACGGTTCGATTCCCAAAGATAATCCGTTTGCAAAAACTGCCAAGGCAAATCCCGCAATCTGGAGTTATGGACATCGCAACATTCAAGGTCTATTTGCCGATCGCCTATCCAAGCAGGTATGGGCGACCGAACACGGTTCGAGAGGAGGCGACGAGCTAAACCTAGTCGAGGCTGGTAAAAATTACGGCTGGCCGATCGTAACCTTTAGTCAAGAATATACTGGTGGAGAAATTTCTAACGAAACATCGCGCCCCGACATGGTCGATCCGCATCTAGTTTGGACTCGCACGATCGCCCCTTCTGGCTTAATGTTGTATCGCGGCGAGATCTTTCCCGACTGGCAGAGGAATCTCTTTGTTGGTGGGTTGGTGAGCAAAGAAGTCATTCGCATCAAAATAGAAAATAATAAAGCAGTAATTCAAGAAACAATTCCTATCGGTCAAAGGGTGCGCGACGTGAGGCAAGGGAAGGATGGCTTTATTTACATTCTCACCGACGAGCAATCGGGTCAGTTAATTCGACTCGAGCCGAAGTTCTAGCGTTGAATTTCCTTATAACCGTAATTTTTTCCATCAAGTCAATAAGGATCGCAAATTAAATAAAACCCAAATATGATTCGGCGGGCTTTGCCCGCCGAATCATATTTGGGTTTTGAAGTGCATAAGTTATTTGATTTGCGATCCTAATCTCATTACAAGAAGCAGAGGTGCAACTTTGAGCAAGCCACCATAGAATATGAATATGCGATCGCATAAACAATCATCTTTTCAAGTTTGTAAGGGGCGATCGCAATCTCACCCAACAACAAAAACTCTCAAATGATGTGATGTATTTTAGAATGCGATCGCCAATAATCTATCCGAACTCAACTATTTTTGCTTGCTTAATCTCTGCTGAAAACAGATAACTTAAACGGAGCGATCGGTTCGGCATAACGGCTGAATTGAGCGGCAGACCTAAATCTTTGCTCATCACCAAAAACTCACAATTCTGTCCGCTCCAATGATTTGTTATGCCCGATCGCTTATCTATTCTTAACTTTGGCGGTGAAACGCATCATGAAAGGAATCGCCGATAACGTCTCGGAACTCATCAATGAAGAGAATAATTTTTGCTTACCAATCTCGAACCGAAGCAGATAACCCTAACGGACTCATTGGTTTTGGTATAACGGTTTGCTCACTGTTTTTTCGCGCATGGGCGGTTCTAAATCTGCCCGCCTACGCCTTTAAACTTCTCAACAAACGCCGCAATTTTTTGGAAAACGCTCTGCTTCTTGGTTTTGTATTCTGGATTAAGCGGACTCATTTTAGGCAGTGTGGAATTTAACTCAGTCCCATTCTCGCTGGCGAACTCGCGTTTCAGGGAGGCCCTGATATAGCGTTTGGCTGCTTCCTCATTCAAGCCTTCTGAACGAATCAACTCATCTGCTTCGCGGGCTTGCTCGGCTTGGGCAAATTTAAAGAACGTATCAATGATGCTGGCTTTATCTGCCATCTCATCGAGATTGGTTTGATTAATGAAATCCACAATCAGGCTTTCTTTGGCTCGATTGCCTAGGCTGGCTCGAATCAAGCGGCGAGCTTCTTCGATCAATTCACCCTTACTTTTATTCTTTTTATTCTGCTCAAAAATTAGCTCAAGAATGTAATCCAGATTGATCTCTTGGGATTTCAGCAAATCCACTTCAAACACCACATCATCCCAATCGATCGCGGATTTTTCTGTTTCACTGCCCGCTTTTTCATGGCGCAACCAGTCGCGGATATCGTTGTAGGTGGAGCGGTAATCTTGAATGGTGCGCTCAGCAGGAACCTTGATGGTTTGCAGTGCCGTCAGGGCTTCATCACTTAAATAGTGTTCTGCTTTAAACGCTTCAACCGCCGCCGGGTCATTCATATCGACCTGTTGCAAGGCTTTCAGGCTGACATATTCATCGTAGTTTTGCAGCACATTTTCAACGCGCAAATATTCGCCAAATAGCTTGGCAAAGTCTTTTTTGTCTTTTTCTAAAACAATCTCGTCGGGGTTGGGAAAACGCTGCTCTAATTCCGTCACCACCTCCACAAAGCCGCGCCGCGCTTCACCAGTCACCACATCGGTAAAGCCGCCCATGTATTCCTTGTAGCTTTTTTCCAGCACCACGTTTTTGGTGTTGTTATCGCCAAACAGGGTAATGGCATCAATGGTGGCTTGTTCTAAATCGCGGAAGGTGACGATATTGCCAAAGGTTTTGGTGGCATCATAAATACGGTTGGTGCGTGAATAGGCTTGCAGCAAACCGTGATAGCGTAGGTTTTTGTCCACAAACAGCGTATTGAGCGTAGGCGCGTCAAATCCCGTCAGGAACATACCCACCACGATCAGCAGGTCAATTTCTTTGGCTTTTACTTGCTTGGCAAGATCGCGGTAGTAGTTTTGAAAACTGTTGTTATCTACGCTGAAGTTGGTTGTAAACAGGGCGTTATAGTCAGCGATCGCCACGCTTAAAAATTCTTTGGCGCTACTGTTCATGGCTGATACATCAAAGCTTTCATCTCCTTGTTCTTCATTAGCTGCAAAGGAGAAAATGGTGGCGATCTTCAATGGTTTATCTCGGTCTTTTTGCAACTGCTTAAAGGCTTCGTAATACAGCTTGGCAGCGTCCACACTGCTCACCGCAAACAGGGCATTAAAGCCTTTACCGCCTGCTTGCGATCGGTGAGTTTTTTGGCGGAAGTTATTCAAGATGTATTGAGAAATCTTGCGAATGCGATCGGGGTGTAACAGGACTTGTTTGTTTTCGGCGGCGTTTAGCTTTTGCTCATCTTGCTCGGTTTCAATGGCTTTGAACTGTGGGCGCACATCGTTGTAGTCCACCTTGAACTTCAGCACTTTTTCATCACGGATCGCGTCGGTGATCACATAGGAATGTAGCTCACGACCAAATACGCTGGCGGTGGTGTCTGCGCCCAAGGCGTTTTGCGGAAAAATGGGCGTGCCAGTGAAGCCAAACTGATAAAACTGCTTAAATTTTTTCTTTAAGTTCTTCTGCGCCTCACCAAACTGGCTGCGGTGGCATTCATCAAAAATAAACACGACCTGCTTGGTGTAGATGGCTAGGTCGCTTTCGGTTTTCATCAGGTGATTGAGTTTCTGGATGGTGGTGACGATGATTTTATTGTCGTCTTTATCCAGATTACGCTTCAGCCCCGCAGTGCTGTCAGAGCCATTGACGCTATCGGGCGAAAAGCGTTGGTATTCTTTCATGGTTTGGTAATCAAGGTCTTTGCGATCGACCACAAAAAACACTTTGTCGATAAACTCTAGCTCCGTCGCCAGCCGCGCTGCTTTAAAGCTGGTTAAGGTTTTGCCTGAGCCAGTGGTGTGCCAGATATAGCCGCCGCTCTCAAGACGGCTCCAGTGTTTGGCTTGGTAGGCGCTGTTGATTTTCCATAAAATGCGCTCGGTGGCGGCGATCTGGTAGGGGCGCATCACCAGCAAGGTGTCATTCACATCAAAGACTGAATACTGCAACAGCACATTGAGCAGGGTGTTTTTTTGGAAAAAGGTGGCGGTGAAGTCTTTCAGGTCTTTGATCAGGTTGTTATCGGCTTTCGCCCAGTTCATGCTGAAGTCAAAGCTATTTTTATTACGCTGGGTGGTGTTGGCAAAGTAGCGGGTATTGGTGCCATTGGAAATGACAAATAGTTGCAAATACTTATACAGCGAGTGTTCGGTATTAAAGCTCTCTTTGCTGTAGCGATGCACTTGGTTAAAGGCTTCACGAATGGCTACGCCGCGTTTTTTTAGCTCAATTTGCACTAGGGGCAAGCCGTTAACCAAGATGGTCACATCGTAGCGGTTGGCTTGGGTTCCCTGTTGTGCAAATTGCTTGATCACTTGTAATTTGTTGCGGACAAGGTTCTTTTTATCGAGGAGGTAGATGTTTTGAATGCGACCATCATCAAATACAAAATCATGGATGTAATCGTCATGGATTTTGCGGGTTTTATCGGTAATGCTGTCGCTAGGTTTATCTAAAAAGGTTTCTACAAAGCGCCGCCATTCGCCTTCGGTAAACTGCACGTTATTTAATGTCTGCAACTGCTCGCGCACGTTGGCTAGCATGGCTTGCGGGTTGGTGACGCTGGGCAGGTACTGATAGCCTTGCTGGATTAAATCCTGAATAAACTCGCCCTCCAAATCGTATTCGCTTTGGTAGCTTTCGCTAACTTTCGATTGCTTGCTGTATTGTTCCAGCACGATGAAGTTATTAGATTCGGCGATCGCGTTGTAGTCGGTCATATTATTGTTTCTCCTGCCAAAAGAGATATGTAGTTTTCAAGTGGTTGAGCAAGAGTTTAACCGTTTGCTTCTCTTGCTCCGTTGGCTCGGCGACGGCTTCATTAGATAAGGTGCTGTGGCTGGTAAATTGAATGATGCGATTTAGATAAGCTTGTTTGTCGTCAGGTAACAGCTCAGACCATTTCGGGTAACCCAGAAAACTGGCTGTTTTCTCATACAGATTACGTAACAGCGTGAAGTGGTATTTTTGAATCTGACTTTCTGCAATTGCCTGCTCAATAGTTCGCTTTAAATACAGATGATAGGAAAAGCTCGTATTAGAATCGCCTCTCTTTTCAGTAAGGGCAAAGGTGCCGTCTTCTAAACGCTCTAGCATATAGCAGACTTTGCTGCTCAGCTCATTGAAGAGTACGTTGTAAAATAGCGGGCTATGGGTCGTGACGATAAACTTCAGGCTCGTTGATTGGCTAGATTTTATTAAGCTCGCCAAATTAACTGCCAGCTCAATCAAGTGATTTTCATCCAGCGAACTCACTGGATCATCGATAAATATATATTCCAAATGATCGAACTGATTCGTTTCCCGTTCACTGGGTTCAGCGACATTTAGGGTGCTAATCACTTGATCCAGCAAGGCGTAGAAAACACTCCAGATGAAGCTGCTTTCTTCACCTTTGGAGATTTTCAATTTATCGGAGGGTTCATCATCACCGCGCTCCAACGAAAAGCTAACTTCACTAAAATCTTCACTAAACTGCGGCGTTAACTTCTCATTGGCGTAATGCTGAAACCTTGTGATGATGTTTCGGTCTTGACCTTGATCTCTTAGCACCCAATTGGTAAATAAATTGGGCTGGATTTTTATCTTGGGATCGGCATCCTGTTCTAAGTCGTTGTCCCAATAGAACAAATCTTCGGTAAAAGCGTTGTAATACAGAATTTTTTTGCCCATCAATTCAGACCGATCGGCTTCGTCATCGCCCTCATTGTCATCGGCTCTTGGCGCAATCAGTTGCTTGAATTCCTTGGAAAGGCGCGTTTTTCCCGTGCCATTAAAGGCATAGATCAACTGCACCTTTTTATTGGCGGTTCTCAGCTCTTGGGCGATTTCGGTTAGTGTCTTGCCCATGTTACGCCTCTACTTCTTCAGGCTTGGGAAAGGTGAGCAGTAAATCGCGGTAATATTCGTATTGCTTTTGGCGCAAGGCAATTTCACGGGGCAAGCCTTCGCGGATGGAGTTGGTGAGCGCGTCGAATTTATCGAGAATGGCAACAATGCGGGCTTGTTCGGCTAGGGGTGGGAGGGGGATAGAAATTTTCTTAACTGTTGGTACTGTTAGTTGAGGTATTCCTCCATCTGTTCCACCAATTGGAGTCATATCCAAAATAGTTAGTGTCTTTAATTTTTCGCCACTAGCAGGAGAGAAAAATATAAGCCTAAAGTTAAGGAGGAACAAGATTTAAAGGCAGTGTCGCATGAGCATAGCAGAACGAGAACAACAAATTCTTCGGGTGAAAGCCAACAGTTT
>JBDNJN010000124.1:0-5025 GCA_041687725.1 Pseudanabaena sp. | reverse complement strand
GACTCGTTTTATTTGCTCAATCTGATAGAAATTAAGATCGCGAGAACCAACTAATTTCAATCTGCCAATTTTGAAACCATCAGTTAAATTTAAGTATTTCCGATCTTCAGATAGTTTCCATCCAGATTGTTTATATTCAACTGAATTGCCACGTTTCTTAAATTTTGGAAATCCTTTCTTACCTAATGTTTTCTTTTTGCAGTTGTCATAGAACCTAGAAATAGCTGACCATGCTCTTTCCGCACTTGATTGCCTTGCTTGAGAGCCAAGCTTATGCGCGAAGTCAAACTCTTTGGCAAGCACTGCACACTGTGCTGAAAGGTCGCTTTTTCCTGCTCCCTTATTATCCATCCAGTATCTTAAAGCCTTGTTACGCACAAACAGAGCAGTACGAATCGCCTCATTAATGAGTGCATACTGCTCTGTTTTACCTTTTAACTTTGCTTCGAGAACTAACACATGGTTAATTTGATTTTTACTCCCTGCTATTCTAGACTAAGGTTTGCAGTAATTGACTGATAATATAGAAAGATTAAAGGAAATAAATTCCCTCGCCCGATTTTCATCTCAGGGCTGAAGACACTGAGCTTTCAATCTCTCGTACTTTTCTGTAAAAGTTTGCAATCATTATTTTGGAGAGCCTCGACAGCAAGGGACGAGTCATTGTGTCTACAAAACACCTTGGCAAGGAGATCCTCGCGTTAATATTCAAGAAAAGAATGGTAAGGCAAAAGTTTATCAAGTTAAACAAGTTTTAGCAGCGATCGCAAAAATTGAGGGAATGAAAGATGATTAATCACGAACACTACAGCTATAAAATTACTTGGTCAGTTGAAGATCAAGAATTTGCAGGATTATGTGCAGAGTTTCCTAGTTTGTCCTACCTTCATGAAAATCGGTCTGCTGCCCTAGAAGGTATTACAACCCTAGTCAAAGATGTAGTCACAGATATGGAAGCAAATGGAGAAAAAGTTCCAGAGCCAATAGCTGAGAAAGTCTATAGCGGCAAACTTCAAGTTCGTATTCCTCCATCTCTTCATCGCAGATTAGCAATGGAAGCCGCAGAAGAAAATGTTAGTTTAAATCGCTACATGAGTCAAAAACTCGCGAGTTAATATTTTTGTTTTATTCTAGTTAGCGATCAGGCGATCGCTTGATCGAGCGATTAGGATAGACAAACGTTACATTTACATGATCGACAGAACAAATTATATTGGTTAAATGAAAACACAAAATTTCTGGAATATCATTGTCGGTGCTGTGGTTATTGCTAGTTGTCAACCTCTAGCTGCGATCGCCGAAATCTCAATGAAACGTGATTATGAATACCAAACTCCTTTACCGCAAACGGGACAGGTGACAATCCGCAAACCAATCAAAGATTTGCCTGCAAACAAACTTTTTGAATCATGCCCCTTAAAATCTGATCTACAAGATTTTGCAGAGAGTACTAACTTTTTGATTATCGTTTGTCGAGATCGCCAAGATAATCTGCAAAAATACTGGATTCAAAAAGCTAAGAAAACAGGAAAAATTTTGCGCTTAACTGTCAAGGATGAACCAAACAGTCAGCCATCTTTATGGAAAAGTGGTGACTATCAGTTGACAATCTATGCTGATGGGATCGGGCGCGGCAATGCCTATTTTGAGTTATTCAACATGAAGAAACAAAAGGGACGAGCCGAAGCATTGATCTATCATTACGACAAATTTTATCGCTAAATTTTATCCCCTAAGTCTTATCTATAATGCCAACCCAAATTCAAGATTATCGATCGCCTAAAGTCACCGTCATCGGTGCGGGAAATGTCGGCGGGATGTTAGCCCAGCGAATTGCTAAGGAAAATTTGGCAGATGTCGTGTTATGCGATATTGTCCAAGGCAAGCCGCAGGGAATTGCCCTCGACTTGGCGCAAGCCCATGCGATCTCCAATCACGATCGCCGAATTGTCGGTACTAATGACTATAACGACACCAAGGATTCGGATGTAATTGTGATTACCGCAGGTTTGCCGCGCAAAGAGGGCATGAGCCGCAATGACTTGCTTAGGATTAATGCGGGAATTGTCAAAGATGTCGTGCAGAAGGCGATCGCCTTATCTCCTTACGCAATTTTGCTGATTATTACTAATCCTCTAGACGTGATGACCTATCTGGCTTGGCAAGTAAGTGGTTTGCCGCCCCAGAGAGTGATTGGCATGGCTGGGGTTTTAGATGCCGCCCGTTTTCAAACCTTTATTGCGATGGAATTAGGGGTTTCCACTGCCGATATCTACACCACTGTTTTGGGTGGACATGGGGATTTGATGATTCCATTGCCGCGCCTATCGACAGTGAATGGTGTGCCGATTACAGAACTATTGACTAAAGAGGCGATCGCCCGCTTAGTGGAGAGAACTCGCAATGGTGGAGCCGAAATCGTGCAGTTATTGAAAAATGGGAGCGCCTATTTTGCGCCATCTGCCGCCGCCTATGTGATGGTAGAAGCAATCATTAGCGATCGGCATCGAATTTTTCCTGCGGCGGCGCATCTCACGGGTGAGTATGGCTTAAAGGATGTATTTATGGGTGTGCCAGCTCAGATAGGCAGACAAGGTGTGGAAAAAGTGATCGAACTCCAACTCACCGACGAAGAACTTTCTTCACTCCATGCTTCAGCTACATCTATCCAAGAGAATATTAGCTTGTTGTAACCAAATATCACTTGATCATCGAAAGCACGGGGTTTATACCCAGTGCTTTTAGTCGCGGTGTGGATGTCAGAGTAAATTTTCTAACCGACGACGCATCATCGCAATTACGGGATCTTCTACTTCATCCTCTGGCTCTGACAGCTCTGACCGTTTTTTGTCGGGATCGCTATCCCAATCAATTTTGTCAACATTTTTTTCAGGTGGAACTAACAAAGCATCGGTTGGTACGATGTTCAAGTCATAGTTGGCATCTTTACAAAATTCTTCTAAATCTTCTTTGTCAATTCTTTCTACCGTTGGCGATAAAAAGTCCTGCGCTTCGAGCAAACCTGCGTAACGAATCGCATCGTCCTCTTGCTCGAAAGCGACAATAATATTTTTGCCTTCAACTTCTAGAGTATAAATACCCTCGTTATCGGTGTTGGCGTTAAACAGCAATACCCAAACTTGCATATCAAAAACTCAGCCATCAAAAAAGCTCTAATATTGTATAACATGGCTACGCCCAGATTCTTGTTGAGAGTGTTGCAAAGCAACACTCTCAACAAGAATCTGGAATTTTATTTCAGTAAAGAACACAATCAGGAGTGACAACTTTGCGTCTCGATCACTATACAACGGGTACATACACAACAGGCTCAACCATCTGGAAACAGTTGCTTTGGTATTTTGTCGGAGCGCCATTATTGCGAAGTTACTTAATCCCATTTTCGGGTTTAAAAGTTAACATTTTGCGTTGGTTTGGCGCGGAAATTGGTCAGGGTGTACGCATTAAAACTGGGGTGCGAGTCAAATTTCCTTGGCGCTTAATTATTAAAGATTTTGTTTGGATTGGTGAAGATGTTTGGCTAGATAATCTTGACCTCATCACGATTGAGAGCCACTGCTGTATTTCGCAAGGTGTTTATCTTTGTACGGGTAATCATGACTGGTGCGATCTCGATTTTGCTCTCCGTACCGCCCCAATTTATATCGAGACAGGTAGTTGGATTGCGTCTCAAGCAAGGGTTGCCGCAGGGGTGCGAATCGGACAGGGTGCGGTTTTAGGTTTCGGTAGTGTCGCGATGCGATCGCTCGAACCGATGACAATTTACAGTGGCAATCCTGCGATCGCGATCAAGTCACGTAAGATCAGAGAGTAGCTAGCTACTCTCTGATCTTTAGGAATTATATTTTTTAAATTACTTATGACTGCTACCATTTCTGCCCCTAATCCCAAAATTGGCATAGTCTCTCGCTTAGTAAATAGTATTTTAGCGATCGCGCCGATATTCAACATAGCCAAGCAACGCGCTCGCAAAATGATGATCGAACGCGCCGAGTCGATGGGCGTAGACTGGCTCCAAATCGCTGCCGATTTGCAAAAACAAGATCTTGATAGTGAACTAACCAAGGTTCAAAATCCTAATTTAAAGTATCCCGAATACTATCTCAAGCCATTCCATGCCTACTCAGAAGGCAACCTCGGCTGGATGCCAGCGACAGAAGTGGAAGTTGCCGCCTATGCCGTGCATTCACGCATCTGGAAAGATGATAAACCTCCAGTAGAAGGTGATGCCCGTCTGCGTCAGAGCTATCTCGATATTCTCCAAAAGCAGATGCCCCAACCTCAAGATATTCTTGATGTTGGCTGTAGTGTCGGTATGAGTACTTTCTCATTGCAATCGGCTTATCCAAGCGCCAAGATTATAGGCTTGGATTTGTCGCCACATTTTTTGGCGATCGCCAATTACAACACCCGCACCAAGCATCCTGAGTTATTAGAAACTCAACAAGTGCAATGGATTCATGCCACCGCCGAACACACGGGATTGCCTGATCATTCCTTCGATTGTGTGTCCTGTTTCTTGATATTCCATGAGTTACCCCAAGAGGCAACACGTCAAATTTTGCGAGAAATTCGCCGTGTTTTGCGCCCAAATGGCTACTTTGCGATGATGGATATGAATCCATATTCCGACATCTATGCCAAAATGCCACCCTATATTTTGACCTTACTCAAAAGTACGGAACCTTATCTCGATCAATATTTCTCTTTTGATCTTGCCGCCGAATTAGTCGCCGCAGGGTTTGAAGCGCCTACGATTACCGCTAATACGCCGCGCCATCGCACCGTAATTGCTAAAGCTGTTTGACAATCTCAGGGCTGAATCAGGAATCTCAGAGGCTTCAGCCCTGAGAGTGTCAACTCAAACAGCAGGAGTCCCGCGCTCTATCTGTACCCAGATGAGCGACGGGAGGAATGCGCGTGAGCAAGCGATTGCACCGCATCTAGAATCGACAATCGTAGATCTCGAAAGGAGATGCGGTGTATGAGTTTGTGAACAAATCT
>JBDNJN010000123.1:0-10348 GCA_041687725.1 Pseudanabaena sp. | reverse complement strand
GACAAGAGAAAACAAGCCATTTAAAATTCTTGATCAAGATTTTACAAAGATATTTTCGAGCTTCAATCGCTGGAATCCAGAAAACTCGTTCCCGAAAATGAGCTAAATTAAAATGTTAAGAAACGTGTGCGGTTGCCCTGTCGTTTGGTCTTGACACCTTGTCTTTGCCATTTCTTCTTTGTTAAGAAATGTCTACTGTTTTGTTAAAAACGTTTGCGGTTGCCCTATTGTGTGGTACAGTTTGCACAGGCAGAATTAAAAAGCCTAATATAATCTAACTCAAGGAAAACATTCTCATGGCAGTCGAAAAAGTCAATTCCTCTTCTAGCTTAGCTGAAGTCATCGATCGCATTTTGGACAAAGGTATTGTCATTGATGCGTGGGTAAGAGTCTCTTTGGTGGGAATCGAACTATTGTCAATCGAAGCTCGTGTCGTTATCGCCTCTGTGGATACATATCTCAAGTATGCTGAAGCAATTGGCTTGACAGCATCGGCGGCTATACCTGCTGCCTAGTATCGTTTACGGCTAGCGCCGCTAGCCGTGAGTCACTAGACAACAGATTATTAGCCTACCGATTTTTCGATCCCCTTCTCGCCAAATACCATCTTGTCAGTTTCATGCTGACAAGCCAATAATTTTTTTGGCAAGGTATTTATACGGCGGGAAGGGGATTAATGAAAAAATTTAAAGCGATTCATGAAGAAGTGATTTTCAACAAAGCGGTTAAAAACCGAATCTAAAAAAGTGAATTTGAGGGTAACGTTATGGCTTCTTTAATACAAGAATTTGCGGAAGCAAGGAAACGACGACTGCAAGAACGAGCGGATTTTTTGGTTGATAGTCAGCTAGCCTCGGAAGCTCGACAAGAAGAAATTCAAAATCGGTCTAACCAAATGTCGCAGCACTTGCAGGATCTATTCATCGCCCGAACTGAGCAAGCTATTGAAGATAGTGCTCAACGTGCTCAAGATGTCAGAACTCGTACTTTTAAAACGCGATCGCTACTAAAACATATTCACAGAGTACGCATTCGTACAAGCCAAGCTGACAGTATACTACGTCAACAAATTGAAGCTGATCGTCTTGCCACGGCTGAAGCCGATCGTGAGCAACGTCAACAACAAGTGCAAGAAAGAGCCGCTTTTACGCAAACGCAACTGGAAGATTCCACTAAAACTCGTCTCGCCAATGCAACTTTTGCGGCTCAGCAGAGATTAGAGGTTGAATCTAGCCGCCGTGCCGACGCTCAAGAGCAAGCTTTAAAATTAAGTGCTTTTCGTTCTAATTTAAGGGATTCAGTTTGGGGAACTTCTCCTTCAGCAGGAGCAAGTCAGGCTCCTACAAAAATATCTGCTACTCCCTTCCCAGTATAAAAATAGACATTAAAACCCAAGAATTAGCGTTGCGGCGCGCCGCGCCGCAACGTCTAATTTTTCACTGGGAAGGGAGTAAGTCGTCTCCAGATATTTCAAAAAAATCTAGCACCACTCTAAAAACGAAAGTTGCTGCACAAACTCAAGAACTTTTGGTCATCAAGCCTGTTGAGGCAAAACCACTTGTTGAAGTGAAGCAAACTGTTAAAGAAATCGCGAAAGAAACTCCGAAAGCTTCTGGCAAAATCGAGCAATTTGTGGTTGACTATGTTTCCCAACTATCGACAAACTCTAGTTTGTTAGAAGTCGTCAACGATCGCGATACGGTCAGAGACTTACTAGCTCAAGGAACCAACACCTTAAAAGTTGATCCATCGGATATCCTTAATACCCTGCTACAATGGCAGAAGGCTCGGCAACATGACCACAGTTCTCCATGCCAATCCGCGTCAGTTTATAAGCACTGACTTCACTAAGCAAATAGTTCGTCGTGCCTTACGTTATTTACAATCAGGTTTTGCGATTCATTTGCGCGGGCCTGCGGGTACGGGTAAAACAACTTTAGCCATGCATTTAGCGGGCTTAGTTGGCAGACCGATGGTTTTGATCTATGGTGACGAAGATCTGCGATCGTCGCAACTGATTGGCTCCAACTCAGGCTATACCCGCAAAAAAGTTGTTGACAACTATATTCACTCAGTTTTAAAAGTTGAAGACGACCTACGCCAAAGCTGGACAGATTCGCGTCTCACCCTAGCCGCTAAGGAAGGTTTCACGCTGATTTATGATGAGTTCAATCGTTCGCGCCCAGAAGTTAATAACGTCCTGCTCAGTGCGCTCGAAGAAAAGCTGATTGTCTTACCTCCCGACAGTTCACAGATGGAATATGTGCGCGTACACCCATCTTTTCGGGCTATTTTCACCTCCAATCCTGAAGAATATGCAGGTGTGCATCCCACGCAAGACGCACTACTAGATCGCATGATCACAATTAACATCGGCGAAGCTGATGTAGAAACTGAAAAGCAAATTTTGGTAAATCGCGTTGGCTTAGAGCGCAATCAAGCCTTGAAATTAATTAACTTAATTCGCGGCTTCCGTCGTCAAGTGGAGTGTAGCAAAGCTTCCAGCTTACGAGCCTGTCTGCTGATTGGCAAAATTTCTCATGAACATGAGATTGAGATCTCTGGAAAAAATGAAGACTTTCGCGATCTTTGCTTCGATGTGCTGATTTCTCGCTATAGTGACGGTAAACCTGAGTCAGAACTCGGACTCGCTAAATTATTGGATCAGATACCTTAATGCCTCAGCCTCAAGCGATTAAATCTAGTCCCAGTGGTTCTTCCCTTGCCGATATTCTTGAACGGGTACTAGACAAGGGAATTGTCATTGCAGGTGATATCACAGTGTCCGTGGGCAGTGTGGAGCTATTGAGCATCAGAATTAGATTACTAGTTGCCTCAGTCGATAAAGCCAAAGAAATCGGAATTAATTGGTGGGAATCCGATCCTTATTTGTCATCAAGAACTCAAGAGCTACTTGCCTCTAATCAACAGTTGCTAGAGCGCGTAAATCTCTTAGAAAGAGAACTAGCTGCAACCAAGCAATTAACCGAATAAAAAAGGGCGCTAAGCGCCCTTTTTTATTTAACACTACGCGCTTGTTTTAATTGATCGTCAATACGACGTAACACGCCATTAATAAATCGATAGCCATCTTCGCTGCTGTAGCGTTTGGCAAGCTCTACTGCCTCATCGATCGCCACCTTACTCGCCACACTCATAAACATCATTTCGGCAGTCGCGATCCGCAAAATATCTTTGTCCACTTGAGCCAGTCGCTCAATTTGCCAATTAACAAGAGCGTTGCTAATCATTTCGTCAATTTCCGATCGCTTGCTATTCACCATTTTGAGAATATCGATCGCGTAGTTACGCACTTCAGTACGCTGCGACAATACTAGGGTTACGGGAAATTCTAGCGCCGCACCAATATTATTGATTGCATTTTTGGTTAGCTCGATCGCTTCACGCACCATGCCTTCCACAGCTTGAATATCCTGACGAATATCACCAGTACGGGTTTCGCTAGCAGATACACGCTCTTGACCGCGTTGTAACTCAGCACTGGCGGTTTGAAGTAATTCTTTGGTTTCATCATGTAGCGATCGCACAACTGCTGTCACAATGTCATCAAGGGTTTTTGATTCTAGCTTTTGGGGTTGGCTAGGTAATTGGTTGATACTAAAAAGTGCGAGTTCGCGGGCGATGTGGCGGGGTTGCATAGGAAGAGATAAAATTAAGCCAATAGATCATCTTATCATTCACCTTGCACGATCAAACTTATAAAAAATGACTCAGACTTTTATAGCGACACTTCACCACCAAGGACAAACCTTTACTGTGTCTGTTCCCGAAAATCAATCGATCCTTGATGCGGCGATCGAGCAAGGGCTAGATTTGCCATGTTCTTGCTATGCGGGTGTATGTACGACTTGTGCTTCCCAACTTGTCAAGGGCGAAGTCGATCAAAGCCAAGGCATGGGTATTGGCGGCATGGGTGACGAGCTAGACGCTAAGGGCTACATCCTTTTGTGTGTATCGCATCCTAAATCCGATGTCGAAATTTATACTGACAAGGAACAAGATGTTTACGCGATTCGTTTTGGGCATAGCTCCTAAACTATTAAACTGAGGGCTTTTTGCGCTCTCAGTTTCACCGCTAATCTTCGCTATTACTAATACTTACCCATGACAGAATCAATCGACAACGCCGCCTTGCAACAACGCCCCACATGGGACGAATATTTTATGCTCCTGACTAAATTGGCGGCAATGAGATCGACCTGTCTGGCTTTTCCTGTGGGCGCAGTGATTGTCAAAGATAAACAGGTACTTGCGACAGGCTACAACGGTTCGCCTTCTGGCTCAGTCCATTGCACTACGCAAGGTTATTGCTACCCCAATGTAATTACTTGTGATACTAGCAAGGAATTTCCCTCAAGGGCAGTTCATGCGGAAGCAAATGCGATCGCGCAAGCTGCAAAACATGGTATTTCTACCGATGGCGCGAGTATTTATGTAACTTTAGAACCTTGTGTTTCTTGTTTGAAGCTGGCGGTATCGGCGGGTATTCGCGAAGTTTTTTATGAGACGACTTTTAATAAAGGCAATAACGCCGCGCTCTGTCAATCTTTTGTGGATGAGGGATTGGTGACCCTCAAGCAAATTCAAATTTCGCCATCAATACTCCAAAGAGCGAATTTATTTCTCAGTTCTCCCACTTCTGAATTACGATTGTTTGCATAAAATAATAGAACTAAGAAAATGACAGAATCAAAAGTAGAAACTAAAGCCTTGAAATACGCCTACTATTCTGGATGTGTTGCCAAGGGCGCTTGCAAAGAGCTACATGCATCGACAACCGCGATCGCCCAAGCATTGGGTATTGAATTAGTAGAACTGCAAAAGGCAACCTGTTGCGGTTCGGGGACATTCAAGGAAACCGATGAACTGATGGAAGATGTAGTTAATGCTCGTAATATTGCTCTTGCTGAAGAATTAAATCTGACGGTGATGACCCAATGCAGCACTTGTCAAGGCGTACTCGGTCGCGTCAACGATAAGCTAAAAAGTTCTGATTCGAGTCGCAAAGATGAAGTAAATGCTCTACTGAATACGCAAGGACATAATTTCCAAGGTTCTACGGAAGTTTTACATTTACTCTGGATTTTGATCCGTGATTATGGATTGGAAAAACTAGCTACCAAAGTAAATCGCTCCTTAGCAAATCTCAACTGTGCAGCTTTCTATGGCTGCTATTTATTGCGAGCGCAAACCGTTACTCGCTTTGATGATCCCTTTAAACCCGAATCCCTAGAAAATATTTTCCGTACCGTCGGTGCAACGCCTGTTTATTACGAAGGTCGGGTGCAGTGTTGTGGCTGGCCGATTTCTAGCTATGCTCCTAAAGAATCTTTCTCGATGGCAGGACGACATCTTACTGCCGCGATCGCCGCAGGAGCCGATTGCATCGTTACCCCTTGTCCTCTTTGTCATCTCAATCTGGACTCACGCCAGCCCGAAGTTGAAAGCGTAATCGGTCAAAAGCTAGGTATTCCGATTCTGCATTTACCGCAACTGATTGGCTTGGCGATCGGTATTGAACCCAAGGTTTTAGGATTGGATCGCCATATCGTTTCCACAAATTCTATTTTGAAAAAACTCGGATATTAAAACAGAAAGACGTTTCACATTGTGAAACGTCTTTCTGTAAATTATGGGCAAAGAGAGAATCGAACTCTCATGACATTGCTGCCGTCAGATTTTGAGTCTGATGCGTCTACCAATTCCGCCACTCGCCCTTTTTTTCAAGATTTATATCTTACAACAAAGATGGTAGATATTGTCAAATATTTTTTAATAGTCCTGTGGGTAATTGCGATCGCGATCGCGATAGTGGTTAGCTTTTAATTACTTTAATAAATAAATTTACCAATGTCACAGCTAGAGCGTCTAATCCTGATGGCGGAAGATGAGTTGGTGCAGTACAGCACCCCCGCCCGTAAAATCGAAAAATTGAGACAAAAATTCGGCTTATCGCTTAATGTTGCCCAACAGAGGCAAGCAAAAGCTGAGTTGCTTGCCGACATGTCAAATGATGATATTAGCCAAATAGTCGAAAAAAATCGTCAGACAGTCTCCTTGCCATTTTGGGGTATCGCAGGACTAGGACTATTGTTGGGGATATCAATGGAACAGCCGTTAGATTTTATAGCAACGGTTGTTGGTACTGGCGCGGCGATCACCTTGCAAAAATGGGGTTGGAAACTTCAATCTAAGCGTCTAGTTTTGCAAACCCTAGAAGATATCGAAGAGCGCACCAAACGTTAAACAAATCCCCAAAAAGTATCGCGGCGCTTTGTGCCACGATACTTTTTGGGGATTATTCGCTATATATTTAAGGACTGTGTTAACAACATAGTCCTTAAATATATAGATTATCAATGCTGCAAGTCGCTCTCGTTTATCCTGAAATCCCACCCAACACTGGTAGCATCGCGCGTACCTGTGCTGCTACCAATACTCATTTACACCTAGTCGAACCACTTGGCTTTGAAATTAGCGATCGCCAACTTAAACGGGCAGGCATCGATTATTGGGAATATGTAAGCGTCACAGTGCACCCAAATATTGAATCTTTGCGCGAAGCTTCACAGGGCGGACGATGGGTTTGTTTCAGTACGCGCGGCGCGAAAAATTTTCGTGAATTTGAATTTCAAGATGGCGACTGGCTATTATTTGGCAGTGAATCATGCGGTTTGCCTGAGGCCCTAATTGCCGAGCATCCTGCTGTTTACATTCCCATGGAACATCCCAAAGTCCGCAGTCTAAATCTTTCGGTCAGTGCTGCTCTCGGCTTATTTGAAGCTAGACGGCAGTTAGGCATGGTCTAAATGTTTTTGCGATCGCACCACCTGCAAACTACCACCCGCATAGAGTTGGCAAGACTCAACTTTAAATCCCGATTGCTTTAAAAGCTGATCGAGATCGGTTTTGAGCAATTGCCATGCAGTTTCTGTCTCAAATAGCCAGAGGAAAGTGGCGATAGGCAGCCAGAAAAGGGGATTGGTGGGGCGATGAAAATCAATAATGATAAATTGTCCTGCGGGAGTCAAAACTCGATTTACTTCTTGGATGATTTGCTGCAACTGTCCTGAGTCCATCTCATGCATGGCAGTATTTGTAATTACGAGATCGAAAGTGCGATCGCTAAAGGGCATTTTTTCAGCGAAGGATTCCACATATTTGGCTTGTGGTACATTTTGCTGGGCGCGTTTAATGGCGATCGGTGAAGCGTCCAAACCTGTAACATCATCAAAATGTTTGATTAGTTCTCGCGTGGCTTGTCCTGCACCACAGCAAAGATCGAGAACTTTTGCTTCAGGATTAATTTGCAAATCTTTTAAAAATAATTGATGAAATCGCTTTTCGCCGCCAACACTAACCGCCGCGATCGCGGATACGGTGTCATAAAACCATTGATAGCGATAACTCCAGTCACGCAAAATAGTCGTCATTGATTAATTTCCATAATATTTATATGCATTACTGATGTTACGTGGAAGTTTTAAAAACCTCACCCCTAGCCCCTCTCCTTGCAAAGGAGAGGGGAACAAGAAAAAGTTCTGGCTCCCCTTCTCCTTTGCAAGAAGAAGGGGTTGGGGGATGAGATACATTTTTTTTCATGTAACATCAGAACATTAGTGTCAGCGCGATGCGCCGACACTAATAGACCTCTTGCAGAACTGATTTCATGGTAGAGTAATGGGTTTGGTTAATCTCAGCTATATCCAAGTCATAGTTGTAGATTGAGCCAATCAAACAGCAGAAAAGCCTAAATCAAGCCAACCCATAACTATATCACGTTTTGAGTTCTGCAAGAGGTCTAATGTTCTATCCATTTTAAAAGTTCTTGAGAAAGATTGCACCGCTTTCTGGTGTTGGTGTCAATACAGGTATGTTTGGTTATTGCTTTCGCGATCGCCTTTTTCTCTACTTCATCTTGATCAAAAAATAATTCATATTCAATTTGAAAAGAATCAGGGCTTAGCAAAGTTGACTCAAGGCATATGGTGATGCGATCGCCACAAAACATTGGTTTAAAAAAATCAATACTCGCATGAATAATTGGCACGGCGATCGCACCGCCTCGAAAGAAAGATTTTAGATCGATTCCTGAAGCAGCAAGAGAGGCTTCATAGGCTTCATGACAGAGGGACAAGCCATTGGCAAAGTAAACCACGCCCGCCGCGTCAGTGTCGTGAAAATAAATCGTGCGATCGTAAATAAAAGATTTATTCATAGCTCTTGTAAATAAAAGCAGTCGCAAAGCGACTGCTTTTATTTAGGCTCGTTCCATTAACTGTGCCATCTGATTTATTTTGAGCATGAGTTTGTCAAAATCTTCAAAAGTAAGTGACTGCGGACCATCAGACAATGCTCGCTTCGGATTAGGATGAACTTCGATCATCAGCGAATCCACACCCGCAGCGATCGAGGCTAAGCTCATGGATGGCACATATTCCGACCAGCCCGTGCCATGACTAGGATCGATCATGATCGGCAAATGGGTTAACTTGCGTAATACAGGAATGGCTGATAAGTCTAAAGTATTGCGCGTATATTCGCGATCGAAAGTGCGAATACCGCGTTCACAAAGAATCACATGAGGATTACCCTCAGCGAGAATATATTCCGCTGCCATCAACCAATCGTCAATCGTTGCCGCTAAACCCCGTTTTAGCAAAATTGGTTTGTTCTGTTTACCAACTTGCTTGAGCAATGAGAAGTTCTGCATATTTCTCGCACCGATTTGCAGGATATCCGCAACTTCAGCGATCTTGTCAATATCCGCCGTATCCATTACCTCAGTAATAATTCCCAATCCACTAGCCTCGCGAGCAGCCGCTAATAGAGATAGAGCGCTTTCACCATGTCCCTGAAAGGCATAGGGAGAGGTACGCGGCTTATAAGCTCCACCGCGTAAAAACTTTGCGCCTGATGCCTTGACTCGCATCGCTGTTTCGACGATCATTTCTTCGTTTTCGACAGAGCAGGGACCTGCCACGACCACTAATGGATAATGTTCGCCGATCGCCACATCTCCATTGGGTGTAGGTACGATAACCACACTCGATTCATTTTGGCGGTACTCGCGACTAGCACGTTTAAATGGACGTTCTACCCGCAAAACGGTCTCAATAAAGGGGCTTAATTCTTCGATGCGATGGAGGTCAAGATTAGCAGTCTCGCCCACTAGCCCTAATATAACTTTGTGTTTCCCAACAATTCTTTCGGGAGATAATCCCCAACTAGAGAGTTCATCACATATCCGCTCAATCTCGATTGCGGGTGTACCAATCTTGGTTACTACGATCACGGCTAGTCTCCTTTGCTTGTGATTTAGCTTTCTAGTTTAGCAACGTATATTGCTATGTTTTCTTAGTTCTATGTTACAGCGATCGCAAACAAACAAATCGCAATATTTTTAACAAAGTAACGGATGATGCGACCTCAAAAAATCTCAGATAAAGCATAGTCGTTGGTAAAATGAAAATCCGAATACTGATTATGGAGTTGCTTAAGTTATGCCTAAAAAATCTAAGGGTTTTGGACAATCATCGCAGGAAGGTAAACTCGCAAAGTTATTTGGTGATGAGAGTGTGTTTTGGCGAGTCCCGAACGATCAACTTGTGGTGATTGAGTCTGATTGGGATGAGCGGAAACAAAGAATTGGCGAAATTATTGGTGTAGATGACGAGAATGAGCTATTGGTGGTTAATGATGAAACTTTAAATATCTATGGTGATTTTCTGAAAAATAATCTGGAGTCACCCAGTTATTTGACGGGTAGTGAGGATTTTTCGTGGGAAGAGGCTTATATTTTTGGTTATATGTCAGAAGAAGAGCATAATAAGCGAAGGAAAAAGCAGGCTTCTTTTTTGGATACTTTTAAAGTATTGGAGTTGGCTGTGGATATAAATCTATATTCAGAGCTTCATGTTAAGGTGCAAAGGATGGAGGATGGTAAGTTTTTTGTGTTGTGTTTGTCTTGGTTGGAGCCGACGGATAGAAATTCTAAGAATTATCAATTGCTTAAGGATTATGCGGCTTGGTTTTGGAATTATAGATAGCGTTTAGCAATTACAGCGCTTTGCGCTCAAACCCGAACCAGTGAATTTTTTAAAAGTGTTGCTTCGCAACACTTTTAAAAAATTCACTGTGGTTCGTTTGATCGAAATCTGCCGTAGCTATTGGCTTTTTTCAACTAAAACAGCAGGAGTCCCGCGCTCTATCTGTACCCAGATGAGCGACGGGAGGAATGCGCGTGAGCAAGCGATTGCACCGCATCTAGAATCGACAATCGTAGATCTCGAAAGGAGATGCGGTGTATGAGTTTGTGAACAAATCT
>JBDNJN010000122.1:0-4385 GCA_041687725.1 Pseudanabaena sp. | reverse complement strand
TGACGCTTCTTGCTACTGCGAGAAGATGAAATTCGATCAATCAATGCTAAAAATACCAGAGATAGATCTAACGATTCTAAACTGTACAATAAAGCTCTTGTATTTGTAATGTATGTTACCGTTTGAATTTGGAACTGCTGGACGATGGTAGTTTGAGCATTCGCTGGTGTGGCGATCGCGAAACTCGAAATTACTAAAAATGTGGCGACGATTAAACTTTTCATGACTGCCTCTACTGTCTTTTCTCTAACTGCTTGCAACGAATTAGAAAACTAAATCTTTATAAACTTAATCTTCTGACAGAAGTAGCAATGGCTACTTCCTGCTATCAAATCAACCGACTGGGTGAACTTTGCCCGTGAGCAATTAATTCAATAACAACATCATCGAGTTTTATTAGATAAATGCCAGTGAAGGCTGTCCAAAAGCACCACAATAGACAATCCCTAGTTGAATTTGTGTAGAATTGTATCTAAAGGCTTGAAAAAATTGGAAAAGTATTACCTAAACTCAATTAAAGCTTTACGCTAGAGATTATTTGAGTTGATCTCACGTTCTTATATTTATTCGTCCAAGCGGAGTTCCGCCTTATGATTGACGCTATTATCATTTTTACATTCATCCTTGCGGGAGCAGGCACTGGCTTCCACGGCATTGACTTCTTGCCACCAGATGCGATCGCCCAGATCAATATCCAAAATTTTCGGTGGGTAACCCTTGGGAGCGGCTCAGTTGTCGGACTAGTATCAGGATTGATCGTCCAAAATACCTATCGCCGTATCGAATCGAATATAAGGGCATTGCCGATTGAAACTATTTTGGGGCGTGCAGTTGGTTTAGTGTTTGGGTTATTGGTTGCTAACTTGATGCTAGCGCCATTGTTTTTGATCCCAATTTCTGAAGACTTTACTTTTATTAAGCCACTTACCGCGATTTTGGTAAGCATTATCTTTGCTTATTCGGGGATGACCCTCTCAGATACGCATGGACGCGCTCTATTGCGTTTGATTAATCCCAACAATGTCGAAAGCAGTCTCATCGCTGATGGAACCTTGCGGACTGCCACGGCTAAAGTTCTCGATACCAGTACGGTAATTGATGGGCGGATTCAGACTTTGATGGAGACAGGCTTTTTAGAGGGGCAATTATTAATCCCCCATTTTGTGATTCAAGAATTGCAGACGATCGCCGATAGCGCCAACGATCAAAAACGGATGCGCGGTAGAAGGGGACTAGATATTCTGAACAACATGCGCGATCAGTTTGGCGATCGCATCACGATTCATTCGGCTGATTACGAAGAATTACATACCGTTGATGCCAAATTAGTTCGTTTGGCTCAAGAGTTAAGCTGCACCTTGATCACCAATGATTACAACCTCAACAAAGTTGCAAATTTACAACAGGTTGAAGTTTTAAATATTAATGACCTTGCTCAAGCTTTGCGTCCCACCTATTTACCTGGTGACTTGATCGAAATCAAGGTACTCAAGGAAGGTAAAGAAGCTTCTCAGGGGATTGGCTATCTCGAAGATGGCACGATGGTGGTGATCGAAGAAGGGCGTGAGTATCTTGGCAAGCAAATTATTGTGAGTGTCACCAGTGCTTTACAGACTTCGGCAGGGCGGATGATTTTTGCGCGTCACGAAGCGATCGCAACCGTTTAGGTAAAAAGAAAATATGCAAGTTTCGCCTTCCCACTCACAGCGACAATTAGTATCTGGCAAAGTTGGGTGGGGCTGGCGACAGGCGACTTATCCTATTTCTGCAAACTTTCTTTTTGCGGGTTTTTTGATCCTGATTGTGACGATCGCTCAATTAGTAAAGATAAGCGAGCCAAGTCTCTTCGCGATCGCCAGTATCTTATTAATTGTGGGCTTGGCGATCGGCATATATACAGCCAAATCTGTGGTGCATGTATGTCGCCAAAATTCAGATTATCTATTTTCGCAATCTCAATTAATTGGGATTACGATCTATTGGTTAGTTTTAATTACAGGGCTGAGTATCTCTTCAGAAGATTTTGCGAAGATCTTCGTGGCTATGTGGTGGATTTTACCTGCCACTGTTTTTATCGGGATCGCTAGCTCTCTGACTTGGCGATCGAGACAAGCTAAAAAAAAGCAATCCATCAAGCCAGTTAGCGCTGATGTATTGAACATAATTACCTATTCTGACCAAACTGTTTTGGTTAGCCCCTTGGCACTGAGCCAACAACCGCGACAGTTTAATAGTTTGGTATTAATTGTATTCGGCTTTTTCTTTTGGACGATGCTCGATCTTTCGACTAGCATTAGGGCGATCGCCGCGATCGCTTTCACCGCTTCTGGACTGACAGGATTTTTTACATGGCAAGCACAGTTGCGATCGCCTGAAAAAATTTTGCATCTGCGGTTTAGTGGTTTGTGGGGAATTACGGCAGAATATGCGATCGATTTACGCCCATTCTCTTCTTTGTCAGTGGTCAAACTGCAAGAATCCGATGGTGAACTAAGCTGGATGCAGCTATCGGGGAATAATAGTCAAATCACGCTCCCCTTAGCGATGACGATTTTGCCATCAGCCACTAAAGAAGATGCAAATCCCAACAATCAATTAGGGCAAACTATTCGTGAAGAATTTCACCTCGCGAAGCAAGAAACTGAGCGCGATAGTTTAGGCCTGGCAGATGTTTTACTACCACAGGGAGCAGGGATTTTAGCAGGCACAGCATTGATCATTTTGGGTATTTTTCTGTTATTTATTCTTCCTTTACCCGCAAAAATAACGGCAGAAAGCGCGATCGCATGGCTTGGTGTTTGTCTGGTTAGCCCTGCGATCGCGAGGTTTTTCTTGCAACTAGTTGCGCCTAATAGTTTGCAAAGCGATCGCCCCAAATCTATCAAAAATCATTTACAGCCTTGGGAAATTGGCACGGCGATTTTATTAATTAGCGCGTTTCTCTCGGCACAAACTACAGGGAAAATTACATCTTTAGCTACACTCAATCAATCCTTACCTTTGCTAGAGCTTATTGCTGGATGGCTAAGCATTAGCATTGGCGTTTGTATTCTCGCCTTTGTTCGCCGTACTCCCCTTTGGCATAGTAGTTAACCTTAGTTGAGCATGGCAGTACATTCGAGAATTAGCTTTTTGTTAGTAAGTGAGTGTGGTTGAATTTCTAAAGCTCTGCGAAAAGTGGCGATCGCCTCATGATAATTGCTGATCGCGGCGTAGCATAGCCCCAAACCATGTATTGACCCAAAATGATAAGGATTAAGCGAAATCGCTTTCAGGCAGTCCTTGATTGATCGCTTGTAATCACCTTGCATATAAAACAAAACCGCCCGACGATTCCATGCCTCGACAAAATCTGGCTGCGAATGAATTAATTGCGTTAACATTAGTTCCGCCTGTCTCACATTGCCACTATCTGCCATCATTTGGCTCTGTCGCAAGACTTGAAAACCCTGCATTCCCTTTTGCATAAACCACATCTCCCATAGCCCATGCGTGGCGCGATCGCGTATGTCCTCATCTTCACTTTTGAGGTCTCGCAACAATTCTTCGATGGGCTGGCTCATTAGTTTAGTCTAGACTTTGTTAATTAATGATTTGAGCTAAAAGCGGGAGCTTATGCTCCGTTTTTAAATCGCAGTTCGCATTTAGGAGATATTTTGCGCGTATGTCTATCATACAAATTACTGTCCAAGAGTTAGCCGCACGTTTGGCTGGCGATCGCCAAGACTTGCAATTGATTGACGTGCGTGAGCGTGATGAGATTGAGATTTGCGCGATCGCCGATTTCAAAATCTTACCGCTTAGTGAATATGACCAATGGTCAGCAGATTTTCCAGAAAAGTTTGATCCCCATGCCGAAACATTGGTGTTGTGCCATCACGGGATGCGATCGGCGCAAATGTGCCAATGGCTGGTTAATCAAGGCTTTACCAATGTCAAAAATATCGGCGGCGGCATAGATTCTTATGCCTATATCGTTGATCTTACGATGGCAAAGTATTAAAAAGCGCAAAGCGCTTCTTTCGACAAGCAAAAGGCGGCGCATTGCGCCGTCTTTTATGGTTTTAGCTACTAAGCGAAAGCCCCGCGCTCTACCTGTACTGGCTGTGAGCGACGGGATGTAAGCGTGTAAATAGGGCGGGTTCGATACCCGTCCTATTTACAATAATCTACGCTATTCAGGACTATCTTGATGCTCAATGTACTTTTTTAATACAGAGACAGTAACGCCGCCACAAGAAGCAATAAAGTAAGACTCATTCCATAAAACACTTTTCCAGTAAACTTTATTCACCTCATCCGCAAACTCAGCCCTAACCCTGCGGCTCGATACTGACTTTAAGTTATTTATAAATTTTGACAAATCCATTTGTGGTAAGTATTGA
>JBDNJN010000121.1:0-12315 GCA_041687725.1 Pseudanabaena sp. | reverse complement strand
TCAGAGCGAGCAGAGATTTACAAATTAAGAGTGACAGACAAATTGTCAATGTCAGTGATCGCTGCAACCATGAAGCGGTCAAAAAGTACGATATCAAGAGAACTGAATCGTAACACCAGCGAGAAACACAAAGTTTATTTAGATACATCGGATGAAACGGCAAGGCAACGTAGGGCAGAAGGAAAGGGACGATTCAAGAGGATCAGTGCGGTGACAATAGAGAATGTGAAACAAGGCTTAGAACAGTAGCACAGCCCAGAACAAATAGCAGGGCGGATGAAACAAGAAGGGAAAGCGACAGTCAGCCATGAGACGATTTATCAAATGATCTACGCAAACCACCAAGAACTGGGGGTGTGGAAGCAAAATCTAAGGCAGAAACAGAAACGAAGACGACGGATAGAGATCACAATGCTGCACTGAATATCTTGGCTATCAGTTTAAAAAATACCGTAGGGCATACGGAAATTTCTACGCCTGTGGAGAGTTCGACCTCTGCCAAGTAGATGTAAGTTTATCTGGTAAGTTGTCTCGCTGAATCAGGAATCTCAGTCGCGTTACTCGCTGAGAGTGTCAATAGGAATTATTCGCCGTGAGATTTAAAGCGATCGCATCTTTAATACGCTGAATCACAAAATCTTTATCTAAATAAGAAAGCAAACTTCCCGCTTTAGGACCACGCTCCTTATTTAAGAACGTGTAATAAACCGCCGCAAAAGCACTCTTTTGAGAAATTTCAAGTTGTTTAGAAGTTCTAAACAGCAGATTTTGCAGTTCTTCACCTTCCCAATTAACATCTGCTTCGAGATTAGTTACTAGCCTTTCAAAATAATTTACCTGCTCAGTCGTCAAGTTGTGAGCCTTGTCGGGCATCGAGTCCAGATAAAGCACCAGTTTCTCTTCCTCATCGGCATAGTCTTGTAGCCATGCTTTGCCAACTCTGATGCGATCGCGTACTACTTCCCAGTCGCGATCGCTTAACGGATTTGCACTTCTGGCACCAATTTCCGCTTCGAGATCGAGGTGAGGAATTTGCAGCAGCGAAATCAAAGTGCTGAAGTCAAAGGCTTGATAGCATTGCACTTTTTCGTCAGTATTTAATTGCGAATAAATGAGGGGAACTAAATCTTCTAGCGCCTTTTCATCTTTAGGTGCATCATCTTGATACTTGTCAATCAGAGTATCATAGTCGCGAAATAGGCGCGTCACTGTCTCATAGTTGGGCATGAAATTGATCACACTGCGAGGCTGTGTCCGCAACATCAAGAAGCGCAATAACTCAGGGGGTAGAAGGGCTGCGATTTCTTTAGCACTAGAACCAACACCTTTAGAAGAACTCATCTTAGTTCCATTCACCAAAATAAATTCATAGGGCGCATGAGTTGGTGGACTCTTCTTTAAGACTTTGCGACAAATAGAATTTGCGACATCGCGAGAACCGCCTTTTTGTGAATGGTCTTTACCAGCGAGTTCAATTGATACGCCGACAACTTCCCACTTAGCCACCCATTCCACTTTCCAAGGCAACTTGCCATTACCATCAAAGGGCGATACCCAACCTGTATGACCGCAGCCTTTGACATATTCCATCGCGTTGGGCTGACAGGTGTAAAACACTTTGCCATCTTGGTAGTCAGTGACAACTGTAGTCGCGATTTTGCCGCAATTTTCGCAAATGGTCTGGAAAGGATACCAATTGGAAGGGCGATCGGCTTTGCTGATTTCTTTGTAAGCTTCGCGCACGAGGTGAGCATTATTTAAAAACAAATCAATATATTGATTCATCCTGCCCGAACGATAGAGATCGCGTAGGTAATAAATTTCGGGACGGACACCTAAATGCTCGAACACTTCCAGAAATTCACCCATGAAGTATTTGGCATAGTCGGTCGCAGTAGCTTCAGGCGAAGGCACATTGCAAAGCGGCTGTCCCAGATAGGGCGAAAATTTAGCTTGATCTAAATAGTGGGGTACGGTGTCGAGTGCGTCATAGTCATCAACGCCATAGGTAAAGGTGACGGGTTTACCTGCGTGTTTGAGGGCGCGATAAATGGCATCGTGAATTACAACCCCGCGCAATGAGCCAACATGAACGCGCCCAGAGGGGGTTTTAGAATCGTTAACGATAATGCGATCGCCGCTTGCATCTGCTGCAAATTTATCCGCCCAAAACATAGTGGTAATTATCCGAAAGTCTTTCAAAAGTTAAGTTTAGCGTTTGCACTTGTTTGTTTAAACAATTTCACGCCTTAATCAGTCTAGCAGCAATGAAAATAGCTAGAGCTAATGCTAAACTTTAAATCACAAAGAGGAGCTAGGAAAATATGGTATACACGCCTTTGATTGTTTTTACCCTATTTGTCATCCTGTTCATCGCAGCAGCATTTACTCTAAGTTATTTCTGGTGGGCCGATCGCTACAAAACGCCAGAAGTAATTGCGGCGGAAGTAATGCAGTTTTCCGAGAAACTTACCAACAGATTATCGGTTTTGGCTGTGGGAATGCTCGTCTTTAGCATTACGCTAATATTTCTGAATTTTTCGCAAAAATAATAAATAATAGACTGTGCTACCATCGGAATCAATACAATCTTAAAATAGTCCGTTATCAACTTCACCAGTTAGAGGACAAATACTATGTCAAATATCTCTCAAATTGTGATTAAATCAAACACAAATGAGGAAATTAAAAGATTAGAGGACATTAAAAAATTAGTTGATCGAGGAAGTGAGATTCTAAATATTTTGCACATACTGACAACTAACACAAATAGTATTGTCAAAGATACTCTAGATGCTTCCATTCAGGATATTTCTCTGTCTGATGACGAAACTGATCTTAAGAAACTGTTGGTTGTTCCAGAGTTATGGATACCACAGGTATCCAGAGACTGTAAAGAGATTTTGCGCTACATCACCTATGCTCTCATTACAGATGAATTAGTTTTAGATGACTTGAATTTATATAATCTGGAAGACAAATATATTCCATTGGAAGTCCCTATCCGATTTATCTCTAAAGTCGTTAGAAAAATGCATACTTTTAGCACTTCATTACTCAACAACTCTGATATTACTGAAGATCTAGATGGCTATTTTAAGTATGTAATTGCTAGATTGGATATCCAAGATCGCTTAGCACTGTTAAATAAACAACACCAAAGCTTAACTAAACTGAAGCAAGAATGGTTAGCAGGGGATGCAGACGAGCAAACTGAGACTTGGAATTATTTGCGTGAGACTCTTAATCCAGATTCTCCTTACTATAGTCCTGTGACTATATGAGTCCCATAGTTTTATTAGATACAGGAGTTTTAAGTGCTGTAACAAATCCTAATGCAAAGAAATCTGATAACTTAGCTTGTCTAGACTGGTTACTGTCATTGCCCTTAAGAGGTTATGAGGCAGCAATACCTGAAATTGCTGATTATGAATTAAGACGTAAATTATTACACTTGAAAAAACTAAATGGAATTAAACAGTTAGACCGCTTAAAAGCAGAGCTTATTTATCTGCCAATTACTACATCTGTAATGATACGGGCTGCGGAACTATGGGCTGAAGTAAGACAAATCGGACAAGCAACGGCTGATCCAAAGGCGTTAGACGGAGATGTGATTTTGGCGGCTCAGGCACAATTACAGGCAGAGCAGGGATATCAAGTTACTGTTGCAACCACAAATGTTAAACATATTTCTAGATTTATTGATGCACGTCTATGGACAGATATCTAGGTGATAGTAACTCTCACAGCAATTTTCATTATAAAAAATGCACCTAAATTTGTATCCAATTATTGAGAATGATAAGATTGTAGCCGAGGAAACCTAAAAGTCATAATCAGAATGTCTGTCAGTTTTAAATTTTATTTGCAACTAATTACCCTAGTTTGCTATAATCATTCTCCGTGCGGCGGCATGGCCAAGTGGTAAGGCAGGAGTCTGCAAAACTCTCACCCCCAGTTCGAATCTGGGTGCCGCCTTAAATAGTAAAAAAGACCGATTGCAAAGCAATCGGTCTTTTTTATTACCAAGTAGTATTTTCAGCGATTTGCTTACCCTCAGTTTGTAAATATTCCAAAAAGGCTTGGGCGACTACCGATAGCTGCTTACCAGCGAGATGAATCACATACCAGTGACAAGGAATCGGGAAATTCTCCACATCCAAAATCGCAATTTGTCCCGAAGATCCTTCTAAAGCGATCGTATGGCGAGATAAAATTGAAATCCCTAAACCACCAGCGATCGCCTGTTTAATTGCCTCATTACTAGAAAGTTCCATTTTCACTTTTGGGACAACTTTATGGATAGCAAACAGTTGCTGCACGCGCGCCCTCGTCCCCGATCCTGATTCCCTGATAATAAAAGGTAGCTCTGCCAACTTTTGAATAGGAATATTTTTTTCGTTTGCCAAGGGGTGATCGTGATTGGCGAGTACAACTAATGGATTTGATAAAAACGGATAAGATTTAATATCTAGATCGTCAGGAACTTGGCTAAGGATATATAAATCATCTTTATTCTCAGATAACCTTTTTAAAACGCCGCTATGGTTCGTTACCTTCAAAGATATTTCCACACCTGGATAACGCTGGCAAAAAAGACCAAGTAAACGCGGAATTACGTATTTTGCTGTTGTCACGACCGCAATTTTCAAATATCCTTGTTTTAGCCCTTTCATGTCGGCAACACTCATCTCAAACTGCGATATGCGGCCGAAAATTTCCTGACATGTGGTAAACAAATCCCGACCAGCCTGAGTTAAAAAAAGTTTTTTGCCCACTTGCTCAAACAAAGGCATCCCGATCGCTTTAGTCAGATGCTTAATTTGCATCGAAACAGTTGGCTGCGTGAGAAATAGCTCTTCTGCCGCACGGGTGTAGCTACCATGTCGAGCCGCGACTTCAAAAACTTGTAACTGATGCAGTGTAATGTGATTAGCTAATTGAGAATCGGATAAACGGTAACTCATAGAATCATAGATTATTTTCTATGATTCTATCATTGATATATACTTTTGTTCTATACATTATTGTGATCTGGCTGTGGTGATGAGATTGAGACAACGGGTTGTAAATTTATTTCGCTATTTAGCGATCGC
Source organism: Pseudanabaena sp. (assembly GCA_041687725.1). Lineage (GTDB taxonomy): Bacteria > Cyanobacteriota > Cyanobacteriia > Pseudanabaenales > Pseudanabaenaceae > Pseudanabaena. The sequence continues at coordinate 7,216 of JBDNJN010000121.1, read as the reverse complement.
CTGTAGAGATGAGAGCTTTTTGAGGGCGATCAGCAAAGTTGAGAATATTGCTTCTAAAATAATGGCGATCGCCTTAATATTAGTAATTTTTATTGCACTGTTCGATTTGCTTAGGCTTTTGACCTATGACTTATTTTTCACTAATCCCAAATTAGTCTTTACCGTGCCTTTACTGAAAATATTTGGGATGTTTCTAAATGTGCTGATTGCCTTGGAACTTATGGAAAACATTACCGCATACCTTCGCCAGCATGTAATCCAGCTAGAGCTAGTAGTTATTACGGCTCTAACCGCCGTTGCTCGTAAGATCGTCATCTTTGATAGCAAAGCCGATGGAGACTTAACAGGACTCGCGGTCGCCGTGCTTTCGCTATCGATTAGTTACTGGATCGTGCGTAACCAAAATCAAACACGCAAACATTAGCGAAGAGTGGCAACCTATAGGTTTTTGAGGTCATGGGAGTTTCGATCGCCTAATGCTAAAATTGTGTTAAACATTGAATCTGTATATCAAAACTTTACCTACATACCCATATGACACAATCATTAAGTAATTTCTTATTTAGCCTTCTCGCAGGTGGCGTAGTTCTTGGTCTGATCTTTGCAGCAGTGTTGATCGTGAGCAACAAAGATCGCACCGTTCGTCGCGGTTAAGCTAAGCTTCTGCCTTAATAAAGTAAAAGCTCTGCTTCGCAGAGCTTTTACTTTAAGTGAGCTAAATAAGTGCCGCGAAGCGGCACTTTCAAAAAATTATCTAGCTTCTATGACGGCGCAAAGCGCTGTATTGTTATACTGATTAGCGAAGACAGTCTATTTGCACCACTTACTTATATATTTGGTGTTGACGGCGAATAATTTGGGTATTTAGGAGAAATATAGAGCCATGATCAACATCGGTGGCAACCCGCTAATGATTCTTTTGGCAATTGTTGCCGCTTTAGGAGGCGTGGGTTTATATTTTGTAAGAAACTTTCGTCCTGAAATAGCCCGCGACCACGACATCTTTTTTTCGGCGATCGCCTTGGTCTATGGCATCATCTTGCTAGCTTTCAATTTTCGGATGGACATTACCACACAGCTAGCTCAAGTGCTAGTTTTGGGCTTTGCAGGTTGGTTTGCGGTAGAGTCTTTGGTATTGCGCCAAGCATTGGCAAATCAAGCTCGTCGTGCGCCTTCTAGCCCTTTAGTTGACGATGAAGAACCCATCGGTTCTGATTATCGTGTGGAAATCGATCCCACCCGTGAAATTGGCGCTCGACGCGATCGCAACTCATCGCGCCGAATGGGTAGTGCTATTTCTAATACGGCTGAAGCAAGTGAGCTACGGGGAGATACGACAGACTCCCGTCGTTCCCGCCGCCCTAAGCGTGGTGAAACTAGTGGCAATGATTCTGTAATCGATATTGACGAGAGCGATATAAGTCCTGTCAGCCCCAAGCGTCGCCCTAGATCTAGCGGTGATGATATGAGCGGCGATCGCCCTAGAAATCGCAACAGTGAATCTGACAACTCTGGTGAATCTGGTAAAGATAATGCTGCATCTGGACGTAGACGCAGACCGACAAGCCGTTCATCAGCATATCCCAATGCTGATATGCCTGACGATTTTTAGATTTATTTGCTAGAGTTAATCACAAACCTAGCAAACATAATAATTTTATTTGTGTAGGTCAATGACATATTAAACTGTCAACAAGCCTAGATTTGATCAACCATTACTTGGGCTTTCGATCAACCGTGAGTTACTGCGTTAATCCGAACTGTGCTAATCCGAACAACGAACCATTCGCCATTAGTTGCGCTTCCTGTGGTTCTAATTTAAAGCTGCGAAATCGCTATCGAGCCAGTCGTCCACTCGGCAAAGGTGGATTTGGTGCGACATTTTTGGCTGCTGATGAAGGGCTGCCGGGTTTTCCATCCTGCGTCGTCAAGCAATTACGCCCAAATACTCAGTCCGCCAGTGTGCTGAAAATGGCGCGAGAATTGTTTGAGCGTGAAGCTTTTACCCTTGGCAAAATCGGCAGCCATCCCCAAATTCCGCGCTTACTAGATTATTTTGAAGAAGATAGTAATTTTTATCTAGTTCAAGAGTTTGTGGATGGCGAAACCTTGAAGCAAGAATTTGAACGTCGGGGTGCATTCAACGAAATTGAAATCCGTAAAATTCTCACAGAAATTTTTCCAGCGCTCGGTTTTATGCACGAAAGTGGGGTGATCCATCGGGATATCAAACCCGCTAATATCATGCGCCGCAAACAAGATGGGCAATTAGTATTGATTGATTTTGGTGCGGTTTCTAGTCAAGTGAATAAACCCTCTGCTGAGGAAGATCCCAGTGGTTTATTAACTAATTTTGCGATCGGCACTCCAGGGTTTGCGCCGCCAGAACAAATGGCGATGCGTCCTGTGTATTCTAGTGATTTGTATGCTACGGCAATGACTTGCCTGTATCTGATGACAGGGCGATCGCCTAAAGACTTGCCCCACGATCCCTATACTGGCGAGATTAATTGGAAGTCACAAGTCAAACTAAGCGATCGGCTGAGAGGAGTTTTTGATAAATTACTTCAGCAATCAGTATCACAACGATTTCGCTCTGCGGAAGAAGCTTTAAAAGCTTTAGAATCTGGTGGTGTTAATGAAGAGCCACCTAAAGCCACGACACCTGCCGCAAATTACCAATCTTCTACGCCTTCTTCTGTCACCGTAAAAAATACACCAACACAGATCCCCAACTCACGCATTCAAACCCAGAAGTATAGCGGTAGTAATCAGGGTTCTCAATTTGACAATAGCGGGATGATGACTAATAGCAGCGCTCGCGACAGTGGTAGTCGCGTCGGTTCTGGTGAACTTAAAGGCGGTCGCAGAGTGATTGTTGAGTATAGTCAGGGCAAGCGCAATTTTGCTAATCAAGACTATACTAAAGCGGCTTTTGGTAGCGCGACGCTTGCGGGCATTGTGATGAGTCGCTCTAAATTGGTTGAGGCAGATTTTTGTAACAGTGACTTGACGGGGGCAAGCTTTCAAGGGGCAAATTTATCGCAAGCTAAGCTAAATAGCGCCAATCTCTGCGAAGCAAAAATGCAACGGGCGATCTTGATCAAGTCTGATTTAGGTGGGGCTTCGATGATCTTGGCGGATTTGCGTGAAGCGAATCTCCAGTCGGCTTATATGAGCAAAGCTGATTTGTCTGGCGCTAATTTAAGTGGTGCTAATTTAAAAGGTGCTTATCTAAGTCAAGCAAATTTAAATGGCACAAATCTTTGTGGTGCAGATTTGAAAGGGGCAAAGATCTCCGAGGAGCAATTAGCTCAAGCCAAGACTAACTGGGGGACAATTCGCCCTGATGGTAGTAAACGTTTATTTTAAAATTTAGACATTGGGGCGGCCCGAAATGCCGCCCCAATGATGTGTACGGATATTAACTTTGTGAGACTTACTGATAATCAACTGACTGCGCTATTCATCGACTCAATTGGAGTCGATAGTGTTGTTTTATTCGATCGCCTGACACCAAATTTGCGCGATCGCATCGTGAGTAGTCTTACACCTGATTGCCTCGCGCCATCCTGTGTGATTTCCCCCAAGACGATCGCCGAATTGTCGAAGGCGATCGCCTTAGCCTATGAACACCGTTTGCGAGTGTTGCCCTGTGGTAATGCGACTAAACTAGATTGGGGCGGCTTGGTGAGTCGGGCGGATGTGGTGATCAGTACGTCGCAGTTAAATCAGGTGATTGAACATTGTGTTGGCGATCTGACAGTTACGGTTGAGTCGGGCGTAAAGTATCAAGATTTGCGATCAGTTTTAGCAAAACAAGGTCAATTTTTGGCGATCGATCCTCCTTATAGCGCTAATGCGACGATTGGCGGCATTTTGGCAACGGGTAGTGCGGGTTCATTGCGACATCGTTATAACAGTGTGCGCGATATGTGCTTGGGGATTGAGTTTGTGCGATCCGATGGGGAAGTAGTCAAGGCAGGTGGGCGCGTGGTCAAGAATGTGGCGGGCTACGACCTGATGAAATTATTAACAGGTTCTTACGGAACTTTGGGGATTGCTTCAAGCATTACTTTTCGCCTTTATCCTTTGCCTGAATATACGCAGATCGTGGCAATTACAGGTGCGGCTGAGGCGATCGCCCAAACATGGCAAAAAATTAGTACCTCAGTGCTTACACCAACGGCTTGCGATTTGTTATCAGCATCAGCGATCGCCGATCTTGGTTTAGGTGATGGTATCGGCTTAGTGCTGCAATTTTCTAGTCTTAAGGCTAGTGTGATCGAGCAGTGCGATCGCATGGCAATGCTTGCTAAGGAACTAAATTTAGAAGTGCAGATGCTGGGCGAGGCTCAAGAATTTTGGGAATTGTTAGAGATTTTGATCTGGCAAGATGAGCTTCGTAATCTGACTGAATCTACTCACAACGTTCCTGTAGTCTGCAAAATGGGTATATTGCCATCGGCTAGCGTAGCCTTTCTTCAGCAATGCGAACAAATTTTTGATAGTCAGTCCTATTATTTGCAAATACACGCAGGTAGTGGTTTAGGTGTTTTGCGCGTGGAGGATGGACAAGATTTAAGCGAACTCGCGGAGCAGATCTCTAAAGTAAGAAGTATTGCTGAATCTCATAGTGGATTTTTGACTATTCTCGAAGCTCCCCATGAATTAAAATTTAAAGCGAATGTTTGGGGATATTCAGGCAATGCTAGCGATCTGATGGGCAAACTCCGAGAAAAATTTGATGCGCGAGGCTTACTAAGTCCAAACCGTATGTTTTAGTCAGATAATTTTTTGAAAGTGCAGCGAATCTGCACGTTCAAAAAATTATCTGGTTTACTAGACTGTAAGCAATCTTTTTTATAAATAAACAAGTAAATATGCAAGTTTCTAACAAGCCAAATTCTGAAAATTCAACCACTAGTTTGAGTCTAGATTCCCCAATTTTTTCGCCAACTTTTGATAACAAAAATCCGCCTAATCCACAACTGATTGATGCTTGTGTGCATTGTGGCTTTTGTCTATCTACTTGTCCTAGTTATCGAGTGATTGGTAAAGAAACCGATTCGCCACGGGGCAGAATCTATCTAATGGATGGAATTAATGAAGGCGAGATTCCTCTTTCTCCTGCGATCGCCCAGCATTTTGATACCTGTTTAGGATGTTTGGCTTGTGTGACTACTTGCCCTTCGGGTGTGCAGTACGACCAATTAATCGAATCAACTCGCGCCCAAATGGAGAGAAACCATCCGCGATCGCTTCCTGAAAAATTATTACGTCAATTTATTTTCTCAACTTTCCCCTATCCAAATCGCCTCAGAGTCTTGCTTGCGCCCCTATTGGTTTATCAAAAACTAGGCTTGCAAAAATTATTGCGATCAACTGGCTGGCTCGAAAAACTTCTGCCCAAGCAAATAGCTGCCATGGAATCAGTATTACCCGAACTGACTCCACAAGCTTTTCAGGATAATTTGCCTGAAGTAATTCCTGCGAAGGGCGAAAAGCGTTATCGCGTCGGAATGCTCCTGGGCTGTGTGCAGCGCGTATTCCTGCCAGAGGTGAATAATGCTACGGTGCGCGTACTGGTAGCTAATGGTTGTGAAGTAGTAGTTCCCAAATTGCAAGGCTGTTGCGGTGCTTTATCGCATCATCAAGGTCAGGAAGCGCAAACTCTGGAACTTGCTAAGCAAACTATTGATGCTTTTGCAGATTTAGATCTCGATGCAGTATTAGTTAATGCTTCAGGCTGTGGACATACGCTCAAAGAATATGGTCATATTTTGAAGGATGATCTGAAGTATGCCGAGAAAGCAAAGCTATTCTCACAAAAAGTGAAGGATGTACAAGAGTTTCTCGATCAGGTGGGACTAACTGCAAAGCTTTCTCCTTTGCAGGATCAGACTTTGGCGATCGCCTATCAAGATGCTTGCCATATGCTGCATGGGCAAAAAATCAGTCTAGAACCACGTCGTCTGCTCCGTCAAATCCCGAATGTTCAGCTAAGGGAATCCATTGATGCGGCGCTATGTTGTGGCAGTGCAGGAATTTATAATATTTTGCAACCAGAAGTTGGTGATGAACTGGGAGAGATGAAGGTGACAAACCTCACAGATACGGGCGCTCAGTTAATCGCCTCGGCAAATGTCGGCTGTATTACCCAGATTCGCAAGCATTTAAAATTGCAGAATAAAAATGTTCTGCTTATGCATCCGATGGAACTATTAGACTATTCTATTCGCGGTCAGAGACTCGATCAAAAACTTGATTAAGTTTCTGATTAACATCTGATGTTACGTGGAAGTATCTAAGACCTTCTCCCCTAGGGCAAGGCTGTTTCAAGAATGAGGAAATAAGAGGGTTAGTAAGGATGACAAAGCTGTTAAATCGTGGGCAAATCGCTCAATAGTGCTTTTAATTGAGTCAAATCCATGAAGCCTATATAGGGAAAGTACCCATGTCTTCATAATCGAAAAGTTGATCGGTGCATTCCCTGCCTTTTGTTTACTCCTGTCTTCATCGAAAACGACATCTTTTACCCAATGCAACCGATTTTCAATGTGCCAATGCTATGGTCGTCTTGTTCCCCCAGAATTGGGGGCTAGGGAGCGAATTGGCATTGACTTGGCTAGGTTTGAGACTTGTGTGTACACGGTAGCTCCTTGCAAAGGAGAGGGGAATAAGAATTTTCTTGGTTTTGCTTCCCCTCTCCTCTCTGGGAGAGGGTGCTGGGGGGGGTGAGGGCGATCTTCGCTCTGCGTGACATCAGTCACTGATATTTTGCGATTTTTTTGATTTTGCTAATAAGCCATGTTTAGGTGCAAAAATCATCGCCACCACAAATAAAAGCGTTTGTAAAACGACAATACATCCACCAGTCGAACCGTCAATGTGATAGCTGATATAAGTCCCGATGACACTAGAAAATACACCCGTTGCCATCGCAATCAAGATCATATGGTCGAAGCGATCGCTTAACAAATAAGCGGTTGCCCCTGGAGTTACCAACATTGCCACGACTAAAATAATGCCAACAGTTTGTAGTCCTGCAACGGCTGTGAGGGATAGCAAAGATAGTAAAACGTAATAGAGAAATGTAGTATTTAAACCAATCGAACGCGCATGAGTTGAGTCAAAGCAGAACAGGATTAAATCTTTGCGTAAAATCGCTAATGTAACTAAAGTAATCGCACTAATAATTATCGTTTGAACGATA
>JBDNJN010000120.1:0-4278 GCA_041687725.1 Pseudanabaena sp. | reverse complement strand
TGATGTTGAGGCCTGGTTAGCTGAAGCTTTTGGTCAATCTATGCTGTCGAAAAGGAAAACCTTATTTTCGGACTTACTTGACGACACAGAAGTTGTATGAGCCCAAATAGCCTAAAAAGGCACAAAGTCAACAGCCTAGGCTTAAGCCCCTTGTTACTAAGTTATGACAGGCAATGGGCTTAAGCCCATTGTTACTAAGTTATGACAGGCAAGGGGCTTAAGCCCCTTGTTACTAAGTTATGACAGGCAAGGGGCTTAAGCCCCTTGTTACTAGACTGGTTTATGGTAAATCGGTATCACCCATGAGATAGCGATCGCATTCACGGGCAGCGCCACGACCCTCATTAATTGCCCAGACGATCAGGCTTTGACCACGGCGGCAGTCTCCTGCGGCAAAGACACTAGCAAGACTGGTAGTGAATTGACCATGATTGGCTTTGACATTGCTACGGGGATCTCGCTCCACACCTAATGAATCAAGCAAAGGTTGTTCTGGACCAAGGAAACCCATTGCCAACAGCACAATCTGAGCAGGAATCACCTTCTCAGTACCAGCCACCTGCTTAGGAATGAATTGACCTTTATCATTGCGTTCCCATTGCACTTGGACGGTGTGAACAGCCTTAACTTGACCGTTTTCGTCTCCCTCGATCTTAGTAGCAGTAGTGATGTAAGCCCTTGGATCGTCACCAAACTTTGCACTCGCTTCTTCTTGTCCGTAGTCCATTTTGTAGACTTTTGGCCATTCAGGCCAAGGATTGTCCTTAGCGCGAGTTTCTGGAGGCTTAGGCATAATCTCTAGCTGAACAACACTATTACAGCCATGACGAATCGATGTCCCCACGCAGTCAGTACCAGTATCGCCGCCGCCGATAATCACAACATCTTTACCCTGTGCCGAAATGAAGTCATCCCCTGCCTTTTCGTTAAGAACGGTTTTAGTATTAGCAGTTAGAAATTCCATCGCGAAATGAATGCCCTTGAGTTCGCGTCCTTCGATACTTAAGTCGCGGGGCTTAGTTGCGCCAGTACAAATAACTACTGCATCAAATTCTTTAAGTAAATCTTCAGCCGCTAGATCTTTGCCAATTTCGGTATTGCAAACAAATTTGATCCCCTCTTGCTCAAGGATATTCAGGCGGCGCAATACCACTTTTTGTTTATCCAACTTCATGTTGGGAATGCCATACATGAGCAACCCACCTGCGCGATCGCTACGTTCGTAGACTGTGACCCAGTGACCTGCTTTGTTAAGCTGGGCGGCCGCGCTCAATCCTGCGGGACCTGAACCAATCACGGCGATTTTTTTGCCAGTGCGCTTAGCAGGTGGTTCGGGGACGATCCAGCCCTCTTCCCAGCCCTTATCAATAATCGAATATTCGATATTTTTGATTGTCACAGGTGGATTGTTGATTCCGAGGACACAGGAGCCTTCGCAAGGAGCAGGGCAGACACGACCTGTAAATTCTGGAAAGTTATTGGTTTTGTGCAGGCGATCGAGGGCTTCGCGCCATAGTCCGCGATATACCAAGTCGTTCCATTCGGGGATGAGGTTGTTGACGGGGCAACCGCTTGCCATGCCACTGATTAGGTTGCCTGTATGGCAAAACGGTGTACCGCAGTCCATACATCTTGCGCCCTGTGTGCGAAGATTTTCATCGGGCATGTGGACATGAAATTCATCCCAGTTTTTGATGCGATCTCTTGGTAGTATTTCGGTTGGCGCTTCGCGAAGATACTCAATAAATCCTGTTGGTTTTCCCATTAGTTTACTTTTCTAAGTTTTGCTAAGTAGCCTGTAAATTATTTTTAAATTGCTTACCTTGATTCTAATCATAATTTAGGAAATTCTTTAATATTAAAACCAAAAAATGAGTGACGGCGCGTTGCGCCGTCACTCATTTTTTGGTTTTAATAGCCTTAATAGTCAGTTAAACCAGACTATAAAGTTAAATAGGTTGCCTCCAAAAGCACTAACCATCTCATTCCAAACATTCACATCGGTAATAGTTCCTTTTTCGAGATAGGGCGTAGCAGCAGTACCTTGAACCCATGACACTAAATCAAAGACGCGAGGCTCAGTGAAAATTTTGGCAAAATTAATACTCAATTTCTCGTCACGCCAAAATGGAATATTCTTTTTACCATCAAGAATTGCCGTAATTTCATCAAGAGAACTTAACCAAGATTTGACCATTTCATCGGTGACGCGCACGTTAGGAATTACAGATAATTGCTGAGGATTGGGAATCCATTCGCGATCGCGATCTGTTTCTGCCAAAATTGACTTCCATGACTCACGACTCAGACGGATCACCGATTTCATGTGATTGAGGATTGTCGTCATTCTTTGCGGTTCGACAAGGGGAAGTTTTGTTAAATGAACTGCCGCGATCAAATCAACAAACTCAAAACTGCTAAATCCGTAATCTTCAGCAGATTGGCGACGACTCGTTAGCAAAAATTTATGAGGCGTGTCCACATTTTGAAAAAATAAATGGGCGCAGGCTGCAAATAATTCTCGACTATCATAGGCGCGTAAAAATTCCGCGATCGCACCTAAAACATGGGTATAGCCCTGCAACCATAAGGCATCACCTCTATCGAAGGCAATTAAAAACTGCTGAGCTTGTTGCTCAGTCACTCCCTGATTTGTGATGGCGTCAAAAACTTGCCACAACATTTCTTTGTCATCAGCTTTGCCGTCACCATTAAAATCTAAACGAATTAAACCTAAGCGTAATGTCAGTTTTAGATTTTGATCTTTGATTGGCTCAAGGGTACTGCGAACATTGGCTAAATCATTCAGCCAATCTTGAAAAACTTGTTGTAATGCTTCGTAGGTAATAGTTTGGGGCTTAGGGTTTTTAGGGATTGGTAAACGCACAAAAGGAATAGAACCCGACATTGGATTTTGGATTGTTCCATAGCGATAGAGTGACTGCATGAGACGTTCTGTCCCGCGCATAAATTGAACTACACCCAGTCCAAACCGAGTCTTGTCATCTTCAGGTGCAGTTTTTAAATAATCACTGAGAGCTTTCTCTCCTTCGGCTAGTCGTCCTGATGTGAGGTAAGGATCTGCTAGTGGCGCGATCGCTGCACTACTTGGTTGTAATGCGATCGCTGTGACAATGATCAAGCAAGAAACTATAAAGGCGATTAGCGATCGCCAGATCCACCATATTTTTTTGTGCATATCCAAATTTTTTATAATGCTCTATTATTTGACTCATGCATAAAACTGTCAATACTATTCGCCAAACCTTTCGTCAAACCCTGATTGTGACTATTTGTTCGTTCACGCTGACAGCAGGTGAACTGGTACAAGCTCAAACTGAAACGAATCCACTTCTTAAGATTGGCATCGTGCAGCGTTTCGGTGAAAGACCACAGGATCGGCTCACACTCAAAGCTCCTTCAGGAGAAAAACTGACACTTTCTTTCCCATCGGCTGATGGTAAAACGACTCAAACAGTAACTAGCGATCGCCTAGTTATCGAAATGGCAGCCCAGCCATTAATGATTCCCATACTAGAAGAGAAGATTGTTCTTAGCAATCATCGTAGCTTTGAGAATGCGGCGGCGAGCGCTTTTCATTGGGGTGAAAAGGGGATTCAAACCGAAATCTCTCAACCGAAGCGTTGGCAGGTCTGGGCAAAACGCGATGTTTATGACTCAATGTTATTGCGCTATTTGATGTTTTATACCCTGCGATCGCAAGGTAATTTAACCGTCCAACTCGATCGCCGTATTCTTCCTCAAAAAGCGATCGCTTCATTTGTCATTGGAGATTTTCGATATAACCGCGATCGCCTTGATGTCAGCAGCAGTTCGGGGATTGTGGAAGTTAGCTATCAAAAAGAAAATAAAGCCGAAATTAGCAATCGTCCCTATGCAGGTACTTTAAAGCTTCAATCTAATGCTCATCAAAATTTCACCTTAGTTAATAACGTTCCCTTAGAAACCTATGTGCGGGGAGTCGTTCCCCATGAGATTGGTTATAATGCGCCCTATGCGGCTGTCCAAGCCCAAGCAATTTTGGCAAGAACCTATGTATTAGCCAGTTTGCACCGCTTTCAGGTAGATAATTATGAGCTTTGTGCTGATACTCAATGTCAAGTGTATCGAGGGCTAGAACAGGGCAACCGCACACGTTTCTTAACATTTTAATTTAGCTCATTTTCGGGAACGAGTTTTCTGGATTCCAGCGATTGAAGCTCGAAAATATCTTTGTAAAATCTTGATCAAGAATTTTAAATGGCTTGTTTTCTCTTG
>JBDNJN010000119.1:0-8450 GCA_041687725.1 Pseudanabaena sp. | reverse complement strand
TGCTGCTGTCAATTTGAATCCATTAAAGTTAAGATAATTGTCCATTTTCGGGGCATCGAACCCCTCAATGGACTCGCTTTCATCCCGTCGCTCACCCTTGTAAACGGGTAGAGCGCGGGGCTTCCCGCTTGTTAAGCTAAAATATAAGCAGATTAAAGTTTCTTAATATTTGGGCAATCGTATTTTGACAATCCAATCAGACTGGCTCAAAAGCTTTCGAGGTCGCTCGTTTGACCTAGAGTTGGGGGCGATCGCGCTCATTTATTTTGTGCAAGGTGCGATCTCGCTCTCGCAGCTTTCTGTGAGCTTTTTCCTGAAGGATGACTTAGGGCTTAGCCCTGCGGAAGTCGCCTCCATGGTGGGGATCACGATGCTGCCTTGGACAGTTAAACCCCTGTATGGTCTGATTTCTGACGGATTTCCTGTATTTGGTTATCGCCGCCGCCCTTACCTATTGCTATCCAGCGTTTTAGGGATTTTTGCATGGGTAAGCATGGGATCTTGGGTGACAACTCCATTTTGGGCGATCGCCATGATTGCAACTGGTTCGCTATCAATCGCCTTCTCAGATGCGATTACCGATGCCCTGATTGTTCAACGCGCTCGCCTAGAACCAGAAGGCGATGCAGGCTCATTACAGTCCTTTAGTTGGATTGCCTCCTCGGTGGGGGCGATCATGTCAGCTTATTTTAGCGGCTACCTATTAGAGCATTTCGGTGCAAGATTGGTGTTTGAGCTTACGGCGATTTTGCCGCTTTTAGTCGGTATTGCGGCTTTTGCGATCGCCGATCCGCCCATGTCCACAATTTTTATTGTTGTCCCCGATCTTAATAATTCTAGTAATGGTTTGTCATCGGCTAAGCCAGCAAACTTATCCCGAAATTCACAAAGATGGATGTCGCTAAAGTTAAACCTAAGCCAATTACGCGAAGCTTTTACGAATAAAGCGATTTGGCTACCTGCGGCTTTCTTGTTTTGTTGGCAAGCCACACCGAGTGCAGATACGGCTTTTTTCTATTTCACAACTAATGAATTGAAGTTTAATCCCGAATTTCTCGGTACAATTCGATTTTTTGCAAGTTGGGCGGGCTTATTTGGCGTATGGCTATTTCAACGCTTTTTTAGAGGTGTGCCGACCCGCAAAATCTTCTTCTGGACGACGATTATTTCGACCTTGCTGGGACTCACCAGCCTCATGCTAGTTACCCACGCCAACCGATCGCTAGGTATTGACGATCGCTGGTTTAGTCTTGGTGACAGCTTGATTTTGACGATCGCGGGTAGGATCGCCTTTATGCCCGTTTTGATATTAGCAGCGCGGCTCTGTCCTGAAGGAATTGAGGCGACATTATTCGCGCTGTTGATGTCGGTGATCAATATATCGGCGTTATGTTCGTTTCAATTAGGTGCGGGCTTGACTTATCTTTTGGGCGTAACCGAATCTAATTTTGACAACCTGTGGTTATTGGTTTTGATTGCCAATATCACCAGTCTTTTGCCACTACCACTTTTAAAATGGTTGCCTGACGAAAAAAATATAGCCAAAGTTGAGTTAGTTCCAGAACCTGTTCTAAGTGAATCAAAAAGTTAATCAACAGTAGTTATTTGATAAATTTCGCATCAAGGGGAGGGCGATCGCTCTTCGCATTAAAGCCTTGAGATTTCATGTTGGGGCGATCGCCATAGGGAACAGTATCAGGATCGTTATATGTTTCCTCTTCATATTCTTCATCCTCATACTCCTCGTCGGCAAGGTCATCATCGACAAATGTTTCTTTAGTCTGGAATTTCTCAGCTTTTACCTGCTCTTGAGGAGCTTTGCCAGATCCCGACGCGGCTATAGCTCGACGGACTAACAAGTTATGTCGCCAAGAGGCGATCGCATTAATCAGAAACGCCAAAATCCCACCACCCACAAAAGCAACCAACATCGCCAAACTCAAAGGAATCGCGATCGTCTTTTGACCTAAGAAGAAAATCTGTACCGCAGGCTGTAAATTTTGAACAGCGATCGCTGCAAGTATGGTGATAATAAATCCTAAGATGACAAGTTGCGCGATCGCACCTGAAGATTTTTTATTAGTAGGCTTTGCCGTTTTTGAAAATCGCGATTGTGTCATAGTTCCATATCTCCTGCGGTAATGTTAGAAGGCATTTTACCCTGCCAACGCTGGATTAAATCTGCCTCAATATCCAGTTGATCCAGCGCCCTTGCAATCACAAAATCCACCAAATCTTCAATCGACTGCGGGTTGTGATACCAAGCAGGAATTGCAGGTACAATCCTTGCACCTGCTTCGGCTAAGGTGGTGAGATTGCGGAGATGGATCAAGCTAAAAGGAGTTTCGCGAGGGACAATTACCAATCGGCGACCTTCCTTGAGATGTACATCGGCGGCGCGTTCTAATAAATCCGAACTTAAGCCATGAGCAATTTTGGCAACCGTTGCCATACTGCAAGGAATCACCAACATGCCCAACGTCCGAAATGAACCACTGGCGATCGTTGCGCCCACATCCGCCCATTGATGACAAATTAATTTGCCATCTACAGTTTCACTGCGATCGCGCCAAAACTGTTCTTGCGATCGCAAATTACTCGGCATCGCCACATTATTTTCTGATTGCCAAACCATCATCGCCGCCTTAGAAGCAACTAGATCGACATTGTAATTATTGTTTAGCAAAAATTTGAGCGATCGCACTGCATAAATCATGCCTGATGCCCCAGAAACCCCTAACACAATCGCTTTTTTATTTTGCATTCAATCTCTAACTCAGTCTTTAATTCAGTATTTAATTTGGCACAGTATCTCAATCATATCGCGAAGTAGATAGGTGTAATAAAACCCAAAAAGCTGTGGTGCACGCGCAGCGTGCCAGCAATTCTCATTATGGAAAATGAGATTTTTAAAACTCTTATACAAAAAGGATTTAACAATTATTTACAACCCCAAAAATATCTAGATAGACGCAGAGGTATGTTTCAAAAGTCGCCATCATGCAAAGAGCTGTAAGTATCCATATATGTTGTTCCTCCGCTCATTGCTTTTGTCAAAAATTCTTCTTCAGCCCTCCAAGAGCTTTCACAACTTGATTGAAAACTTGCATTTATAAGCTCTGTATAAACTTCCGAGTACTTTTCCATAAAGGGAATAAGTTTAGCGTCAACTTCGTTTAATAATTCTCCTAGAGATTTTTTTCTATTGTCAAGGAATAATTCTTTACTTAGAAACAATTTTTCAATTGTTTCTCTATTGATGCTCGTAGGAAAAATATCATCTCCTGCACCATTACCAGTTTTTCTCAGAAAGGATCGTAATTCGCATGACACTGTCTGTATGTAGAGATTTTCGAGATCTCGAATTTTCTCGTTATTTAAGTCTATGAACTTTTCTAATTCATCATCATCCATGTCACGGACAGACTTTCCTATATCACTCATTGCTGGATACCTTCAATAGCTATTGCTCACATGATTTTTAGGTATATTATATCAGCTAGAATACGCAATTACTAAATCATGGCAGCAATTCTCATTATGACTTTTAGCCTCCCTGAGCTTTCAAATTCTGGACGCAAGATTAGGCTTTTCAAGCCTAGCTATTGAGAATATTCTCAATGGCTAAAGCTAAATCAAGTCAAAATTTCCATAATGAGAATTGCTGGCAGCGTGCGCCATAGCTTTTGGGGCTTTAAGTTTTCTGCTAAGCTTAAAGTATTGGCAAGTGCCATATGTAGCCCAAAGCTATATAAATACTCAAATTAAAAACATGTCTGACAATTGGATTGAAAATCTCAAATATGACGAGAAAGGATTAATTCCTGCGATCGCCCAAGATTACGAAGATGGCGAAATTTTGATGATGGCATGGATGAATCGTCAAGCACTGGAATTAACAATATCAACTGGTGAAGTTCATTATTGGAGCCGATCGCGTCAGCAGTTATGGCACAAAGGCGCAACCTCTGGGCATATTCAGAAAGTTAAAAAACTATATTACGACTGCGATCGCGATGTTATTTTGGTCAAAATCGAGCAAATTGGGGCGATCGCCTGTCACACTGGCGCGAGAAGTTGTTTTTTCACAGAAGTACCTGTGAACTTTGCGCTGAAATAAAAACCAAAAAAGCTATAGCGCACGCTGCGCGTGCGCTACACCTTTTTTAGTTTTTAAGAGTTGATGAGAGCGCTAACTTTATCAACAAGTTCCAATGTCGAGAAGCCTTTAGTAAGATAATCAGTCGCGCCGAGGCGAGCTGTCTCGCGTGACCATTCTTCGGCAAGACGGGATGAAATCACAAGGATCGGCATCGTAAATCCTGCTTGACGGCAGCGATCGATCAGCGTAAATCCATCCATACGCGGCATCTCAATATCTGTAATTAATAAAGCAGGTTGATTGTGACGCTGTAGCCATTCCCAAGCATCCATACCGTCATCGCAAGTCGTGATTTCATAGCCCTGCGGTGCTAGACTGCTCTCAATCCGACGACGCATTAGAGCCGCATCATCAACTACTAGAATTTGCCGATCGCTAGATGAATCGAGGAAAGAAGAACTTGCTTGGGAACTAGAAGTTATCAAACGTTCAGTCTCAGACGAGAACAAGGCTTCAACAAAGGAAAGTGCGTCAATCACAGGAATAAGTTTTCCATCGGGCATTAAACTCATGCCGATTAAGCCGATCGGCGCAATCAAAGGCGCAGGAATCGGATTCACCAATAAATCGCTCTGTCCAATTAAGGTGTCAGCAATTAGCCAAACGCCGCGATCGCTTTCTGATTGTTTAGTACGAACCGCGATCGCCGTTGGTAATAGCGATCGGGTTTCCGTCTGCCCTTGCCAATATTGATAGAGATCAACCGCAGGTACTTTCCCCTTCTCTTCTTGTACTTCAATCGTATAGTCAGCGCGTTCTGTCTTTTGCCAGAGTAAGCTCTCAACTAATGTTGTTGTATAAATTTCAGAAGTCGGAACTGCAAACATGCGATCGCCTGCCTGTAAGAGCAGACAACGCACAAACAAATGCGGTACGGGAATTTGAATTGTAAAATTTGTACCTTTGTCAATTTGAGAGAAAAGGCTAATTTTGCCATTCATGAGCGCAACTTGGCTCGCGACCACATCCATACCCACGCCACGCCCTGAAATATCACTTACAACCGTAGTGGAAGTAAAACCTGATTGACATAAAACGGTTAGTAGACGCTCAGAGGTGCTAGTGTCATTAAGTGGCAATCCTTTTGACTTAGCAATTTGACTAATGCGATCAGGATTAATTCCTTTGCCATCATCGCGAATACTGAGTTCAAACAGGCTACCGCGCCGTTTCAGAGCCAGCTCAATTTTTCCTTGGATGGGCTTACCTAACTTCTCGCGGTCAGTTGCATTTTCGATACCATGATCGTAGGAGTTCCGCAATAAATGCAGTAACACAGGTTCTAAACTGCGAAGTGTTCCTGCATCGAGTTCCAGTTGTTCGCCAATGATGTTCAACTGTACGGCTTTACCAACACGAGTCATCAGATCGCGTAAGATGCCTCTCGATCTAAAAGCTAGAGATGCAAAAGGAACGAGGCGACTCTCTTCGATGGTTTGTTGGAGATTGCGTAGACTGCGATCGAGAACTTGAATGCTATCAGAAGTGCGCCTTGCGGATTCACCTGTTTCTGAGCCTAGCTCAATCAGTCGCAAACTAATTTCTAATAAACGGTTAATCGCTGAATAGCCTTGACGATAGCGCTCAACCTTCAGTCCATCTTGCTCCCCCGCAACATCTAGTAGCGCATAATCATCTTGGACTTCGCGCAATTGGGTGATGTACTGCACACTGTCTTGAGCAAGCGAAACTAGCGGTAATAGATTAGAGTAAACAGATTGATAAAAACCTTGTGTAGCGCGGGTCGCCATGAGGGTCTCAACGAGATATTGCGACGATCTCTCTAAGCGATCGAGTGGCACAGGGATCTGAATATCGGCAATAGGCGAAACAGGAGAATTCGTTAAAGATTGAATCTCGGTACTTTCGATGGATGGAACTTCTAGGCTTAAAGGGGCAACAATCGGGGCTTGCTCAATTTCAAAAGTTCCACCCCGACGGGCGCTTTCTTTGACCTTTTTTAGAAATGGCATCCATTCCGTGCGCCATAGTTCACAATCTAGGCGCTCGCATAATTTTTGCGCTTTTTGCAAAAACTCATGCCAAGTCGGCGCTAAATTTATTTCTGTGCCAATTTCCTGTAACTGCTGCATCGTTTGCTTGGCAGTCTCACAAGCATCGCTTGGAACTTCGCCTGTGAGTGGCAAATCTTCGATCGCCATTTCTAGCTCAAGGATCACCAAATCAAAACCTTGATCGGCAAACTCTTGCTGAACTTGGCGCATTTCGTTCCATTCAGGCAAATATTCAGACTGAATGCGATCGCGCAAAGTTTGAATATATTTCACCGCCGCATCAGGGTCGCTGAGATCCCCCATTTGGACAGAGCCGATCAGTAACTCCCCTGCTTCGATCAAGGACTGAGCTAGCTGTCCATCGGCTAAAGGTGGCGCTATATCGAGGTAGCGCAGATCGGAAAGTAAATCCTCTAATATCGTCGAAACTTGGAGTACGGCGTGCAATCCAACAGTTACAGAACCACCCTTAATCGTATGCACAGAGCGATAGAGCTGCTGAATATCTTCGCGCCAATTAGTAGCATTTAGCTGATGGACAGTCTGCACATACAGTTGCAAATACTTCTGGGTATCTAATTCAAATAGAGTCCGCAGTTCTTCTTGCAGTTGTAAATCATTAAATTCTGAATTTGGCATTATTCTATAATCAACTCACAACCTGAAATTTCTCAACTTCAATCGATTCCATCTCATCAATTTCCGTGATATTAGATTTCATCATCGGGGGCAAGCGGAAAAACTGTACCCTTTCTAATAATTGACGAGCCAACATGCCCATCTTGCCCGATTGATCGCGGGTAAATTGTGCCTGAGAAGCAGAACGTTCAGCGATCGCCTCAATGTCTTGAATCGAGGCTAAACTAAATTTTACGGCTTCGGCGATCGATCGCGATGAATCGGTTACGGCTACACCAATTTCAGCTAATTCTTCGGTTACAGTCGCAATGTTCGTAAATGATTGCTCCGAACTATTCACACTATTGGTAAAGTCCGACACAAGACTATTCACATCGCGCACGTCTTGATCAATACCCGACACCACCACATCCACAAATCCTGTCCGTTGTTGCAACGCCACCAGCCCTTGATTGGTTTGGGTTGCCAAGTTGTTCACCTGTGTGGCGATCGCTTCAAATTCCCTCGCGACAGAAACAAACTGATCGGGATCGCGTTGTTCTAACGCCCGCGCTGCCACCATTGAGGCATTAGTCGCCAAAACCTGAGTTAAAGATGCGAGACGTTTTTGATCCAGCACAAATTGTTTTGCCAGAGCCACAAAGTCTCCTAGATTTTTAATTCTTTGCACCATCTGCACGGTCGCCGCTTGCAGAGACTCAATCGAGGCAGTCAGGTAAATAATTTGCTCTTCCCCTTGTCGTACTGCCGATCGCACTCTTTGAACGGCTTTGTTAGCCGCGATCGACTGTTGCGCGGCATCTTGCGCCAATTGGTTTACATCCTCAATTCCTAAACGGGCTTGCACGACTAAGGCTTCTTGTTGCTCAGCATTTTGCGATACGCCGATCGCCAACTGTTCAAGCCGATCAGTCCGAAGCGTTACTTGTTGCGCTGTTCGCAACACCGTCGCCAGCACCTCCGCTAGCTGCTCCGACAAACGATTAAGCGTATCGGCAATTAACCCCGTCGCATGAGGACTAACTTCCGCCTTAGCTGTTAAATCCCCCATCTCCAATTCTGAAACTACATCAAGTAGATGCGAAATCTCATCTTGAAAAATATTATTTTGAGATTCAGCCTCCATCTGGTATAGCGACTGATCTTGCCTGTTTTGAGCAAGATTAAAATTCATCAGGTTAAAAACATCGGCTAATTTACCAATCTCATCCTGTGCGCCAAGCTCCAAGGTTACGCCAAAATCTCCTGCGGCATATTGTCTGGCGATCGCTTCTAGACCCCGAATCCTTTTGCTGAGGCTACTACCAATAAACAAGCCAAATAACGAACTAATCACGATCAAAATAAAGCCTAAGCCAAATACAAACAATGTGGCGTTAGATAGCTGCTTTTGAGCCTCTTCGTTCACAATTGGCGCAAGACTTATATTTAGGTATAAAGAGGCGATCGCAAAGCCTAATAACGAAAAAAAGCTTATTGAACCAATTGCAAAAAGGTTAGTGTCTTTAATTTTTCGCCACTAGCAGGAGAGAAAAATATAAGCCTAAAGTTAAGGAGGAACAAGATTTAAAGGCAGTGTCGCATGAGCATAGCAGAACGAGAACAACAAATTCTTCGGGTGAAAGCCAACAGTT
>JBDNJN010000012.1:0-4013 GCA_041687725.1 Pseudanabaena sp. | reverse complement strand
TGATGTTGAGGCCTGGTTAGCTGAAGCTTTTGGTCAATCTATGCTGTCGAAAAGAAAAACCTTATTTTCGGACTTACTTGACGACATAGAAGTTGTATGAGCCAAAATAGCCTAAAAAGGCACAAAGTCAACAGCCTAGGCTTAAGCCCCTTGTCTTGACTAGACCGCAAAAAGTTAACGATTATGGCAATTTAGGATATTGACGGAAATTTGGTTTGCGCTTTTCCAAAAATGCTTGCTTACCTTCCTTTGCTTCCTCAGTCATGTAAAACAACATCGTGGCATTACCCGCCAACTCTTGAATACCCGCTTGTCCATCGCAATCAGCATTAAAAGCCGACTTCAGACAACGAATTGCTAAAGGACTCTTATCTAAAATTTCCTGCGCCCATTGGATGCCCTCCGCTTCCAGTTGCTCGACTGGCACAACCTTATTTACCAAGCCCATATCTAGAGCCTCTTGAGCGTCATATTGACGGCAGAGATACCAAATTTCTCGCGCTTTTTTCTGCCCTACGAGTCGCGCCAAATAGGACGCACCAAAACCACCGTCAAAGCTGCCGACCATTGGCCCAGTCTGTCCAAAGATGGCATTATCAGCAGCGATCGTTAGGTCACAAACCACATGCAGCACATGACCACCACCGATCGCATAACCAGCTACCAAAGCAATCACAGGCTGAGGCATGGTGCGAATCAGGCGTTGCAAATCCAGCACATTTAAACGCGGCACACCCGAATCAGAGATATAGCCCCCATCGCCCCGCACTTTCTGATCGCCGCCAGCGCAAAAGGCATATTTACCATCAGCAGCAGGGTTTGCGCCTGTGAGCAGAACCACACCGATCTCAATATCTTCTCGCGCATCAGCAAAGGCAGCGATCATTTCGGTAATCGTTTTCGGACGGAACGCATTACGCACTTCAGGACGATTGATCGTAATTTTTGCCATCCCATCAGCTTTGTGATAGAGAATATCTTCAAATTCGGCGGCGATTTGCCAATTGGTCATGGTTTTGAACAAGAAAAGTACAGTCACTGAATCATATCAAAAGTTAAAAAATATTTACTTGACGTAAAGACAAAGAGACCTTGCTTACTCCCTTCCCAGTCTAAAAATAGACATCAAAACCCAAGAATTAAGCTGATCGATATTTAAGATGCATATCAAAACCCAGAAGATGATTGTGCCGCGCGAAGCGCGGCACAATCATCCTGCAACTTAAAGGTACATCAGCTTAGCGTTGCGGCGCGGAGCGCCGCAACGCTAATTCTTGACGGGGACGGAAGTAGCATGGCTGCTTCTTTAGGAGTTTTGGTAATAGCGATTGCTATAATTAAGTTCTCAAATTTTTTCAAAATTTTTTAAGTAAGGGCAAATAATGGCGACTCCTCACAGGACAAAACAGGTAAATCTTCGTTTTCCCCTGCCTTTATTGAGCCAAATCAAATCTGAAGCTGATGCCAAACAACAGGCGATCGCCGATTGGATCGTAGCGGCGATAAGTCGCGAGTTGGAACCAGAAAGATCTACACAAAAGTCACCAGAATCAATTCCAGCATCAGATCCTTTTGTTTTGCACCCTGAGTTTTTGGCATATATCGAGAATTGTCTAGCGCCATTACATGCTCAAATTAGCGAGCTGAGGATGCAACTGGGGGAGTCCAAAGCCTGATTGACAAAGGGAAATCTAGTCAGGCAAGTAGTTATAATTCTGTCCCACATGAAGATAGCCATAGTCAAGATATAAATAGTGCTAGCGGCTTTAGTTCATCACCAAACACGAAACCATTGTTTAAGTCTTTGGCTGGCTTTGCGCTAGAAGTGGGCGATCGCCTATTAATCAATGGTGAAGAAGTGATTTTTAAAGGGTGGGTTGATCAATCGCAAACATCAATTGAGGTGAAGGCGATCGCTGATGCTGCTGTGATTAAACAAGTTCGCGCTAAAGAAATCCAAAGTCTGGCGCGATCGCAAGATAGCACTGCCACGCAGCCATCTGCGCCAAACTCTACACAAAATAAACCTGAAAAATCTAGCAATTCAAGTTCAAGCAAAGAGACTGGAGCGACGGAAGCATCGGATTGGCGAGATGATCACAAATTTTCAGATCATGCTGAAGTACTGCCCGAACCTGAAACCATTGAACTGCCAAAAGAGCCTGAATATAATGCTTGGGAAGTCTGGACATATTTAGAACGCCAACGGGTGAACACGCTCAAACTGCTGAATACATTTCGGGCAGAATGGGAGGCAAATCGATTTGTCCGTGAAGCCGAACGTAGCGCTCCGTCTAATTTGCGAGTGTATTATGAGGTGCGTCCAATTTGGCTAGATGAGGCGGAAATCAAACGCTCTTATCAAAATACTGAAACCTCCCACAAGTCCAAGGATCGTCAAAGCGATCGCAATGCTAAAGATTATGTTCAAGATTATGCCGACGTGATCGATGTCGAGGTAGTTACAGACTCAAGGTAAAATTTTTAACAATACAAAAATATTATTCAAATTATTTGGAGAAAAATCGTGGGAGAACTAGTTAACGCAATGGTCTTGTCGATGGTGTTAATTCCTGTCGGCATTGCCTTTGGATACTTCTTGCTAAAGCTCCAAGGCGGAGAACAAGAAGAGGCATAAGGTTAGTAGCGCAAGCGTCTCGCTTGCATTATGGTCATGCAGGCAGGATGCCTGCGCTACAGTAGGTAATTTTATTTCTAGAAATCACATAAGTAAAAAAGCTCCCAAATGGGAGCTTTTTTTATGCTTGCGAATCTGACTTAAAGCTGAACTCTGTGCCGTTGAGAATACGCTTGATATTAGAGCGATGTAGCCAAATTATAAAGATGCAGCCCACGGTTACAAAGCTGGAATAAATCACATTCCCTTGCAATGTCCACATTAAAAATGGGGCGATCGCGGCGGCAGCGATCGAACTAATCGAAACAGTCCGCCAAATTGCCATTGTCGCTAACCAAACACTCAAAGCCGCGATCGCCACAAGCCCATTCAACACAAACAAAATTCCCACACCCGTCGCCACGCACTTACCGCCCTTAAAGCCCAGCCATACGGGGCGACTGTGACCGATCAAGGCAAGCATTCCTGCCCCAATCACAAATATTGATAAATTCGCGATCGCAATATTTGGGGTCAAACCTAAACTTGTAATTAACCAGTTCGCCTGTTGCATTATGTAAATGGCGATCGCGCCTTTGGCAAAGTCAATCGTAAATACAGCAATTCCCGCAAACCTGCCGACATTACGCCATACATTCGTAGCTCCAGTCGAGCCTGAGCCAAGCTGACGAATATCAATACCCGCCATCCGTCCGACTAAATAACCAGTCGGGAAAGAGCCTAAAAGATAGGCGATCGCAAGTAAGAAATAGGGAAACCACATAAGTTGTATTTAAAAAATTAAATCAATTATAAATTTTAAGGCTCGCGTTGCGAGCCTTAGAATTTATAATTGATTTAGTCGATCGAAATAGATTGCGGCCCATCATTTTTGGCGTTATTGCTAGCAGAAGTTGGTGTTGCTCCTTGCTTTTCTAGCCAACCCTTTAGAGGATCTTGTTGAAGATCGAGCTTAAGAAAGCCCGAAACGAGTCCACCAAAGAAAGCAACGGGTTGCCCTAAGAACTCATTGAAAATCGGTTTTAGCTCGTCCATAAATGCAGAAATATAATTTGGGTTATTGTTTAAATGTAGGTCAAACCTATAGCAATTGTATCGCTAAAATCTAGAAAGTCGTAGGGGCAATTCATGAATTGCCCCTACGATAGGCAGCTAGTGCGTAAGCCTTGACACTAATTCTTATAATTTCCTATCAAATATAGCAATTCATCGCCATATCATAGTTAAATCGATCAACGGTTAGTGTCATTAATTTTTCGCCACAGATTTACGGTCATGTTTAGCATGATCCCGCTCAACGACGAGGAAAAAGACAGTTAAGCAACTAGTCTCATAAGGGAAAGCACCAATTTCATCAGATTTAGTGCGAAACTCG